>JBNJDV010000170.1:0-2500 GCA_051745185.1 Bacillota bacterium | reverse complement strand
TCAAAACCTTGACAGTTTTTTACAACTGCATTATAATGTATGTAACATAAAATAATAAATACTTTTGCCGAATTTTATTGAACTGACAATAGAAGCGGGGGAACCAATAATTTATTGGGGCGAATCCATCTTTGATGGTAAGGTTACCCTTTAACCTGAGTCCGACAGCTGACCTCGTAGGCGTTTTTAAAGGGAGGTAGAATATCTGTATATAACAGTCCTTAGATGGTCTGTATATATATCTATCCCTACAGCTACCTTGCTGTAGCTTTTTTATTTATAGGAGGGATTTCATGAAAAATAAATTAAGTTTAAAACATAAAATACTATTTGGATATATAGCAATAACAATAATATTAATTGCATTAGCTGCTTGGTCAATAAATAACTTTATGTCTTTAAATGATTCGATACATGATATTATGGTGGAAAATTATCGAAGTGTAATTGCTTCAGAAGGTATGATGGAGGCTTTGGAAAGACAGGATAGTGCAGAGTTAATGTTTTTGTTCGGCCAACAGGAAGAAGCAATGGAGATATTTCAAAATAATCAAATTGAATTTACCAAACATCTTTCAAGAGCAGAAGACAATATTACTATAGATGAAGAAAATCAAATAATTGAAAATATAAATAGCGATTATCAAGTATATTTAGATAAATTCATGACATTAAGAGATTTATCTAATGGCGATGATTTTGCAGAAATGCAGGAATATTATTTAACAGATATAATGCCTCATTTTCAAAAGATTAAGGAAGAAACACGAAGTCTTTTAATGGTTAATCAAGAATTTATGAGATCAGCTCAAAAGAAAGCCAATGATAGGGCTACTCAAGCTATATATTCTTCCATACTATTTTCAATTGCTGCCATTATTTTAGCTATTACCTTAGGAATCTATATATCAAATAAAATATTGAAACCTATTAATAGTTTAACAGATACTATAAAAGATATTGCAGGAGGAAACTTAGAAAAGAAAATTGATATTAAAACCCATGATGAGATAGGTGTTTTAGCAGAAGAATTTAATAGTATGACAGAGCGGCTAAAAGAATATGAAAAGTTAAATATAAGTAAATTAATAGAAGAAAAAAATAAATCTGAAGGTATTGTTAAAAGTATTTCTAATCCCTTAATAGTTACGGATAATGAAAATAAAGTACTTCTCATAAATCCAGACGCAGAAAAGTTATTTAATTTAAAGGAGAGAGAAATAAGTGGAACTCATTTTCTTGAAATTATAAAAGAAGAAGAGATCTTTGAAGCTATTAATGAAACTTTAGAAACAGGTAAAGAGATTAAAGGACAAAAAAACAGGGTTGTAAAATTTACCTTTGATAATAAAGACCATTATTATAGAATTACTACTAATCCGGTAGAAGATAAGTTGGGTGAAACCAGTCTAGTAGTTACTATCTTAGAAGATATTACTCATTTAAAAGAAGTTGACCGGATGAAATCAGAGTTTGTTTCCATGGTTTCACATGAATTTAGAACTCCACTTACTTCAATGAATATGAGTATTAATATGTTACTTGAAGAAAGTTCAGGAGAAATAAATCAAGATCAAAGAGAACTACTTGAAGTTGCCAAAGAGGATACAGAGCATTTAAATAACTTAGTAGATGATCTATTAGATTTATCAAAACTGGAATCTGGAAAGATTGATTTAGATTTTGAAAATGTACTTGTAAATGATATTTTTGAAAGTTCAGTAAAACCATTTGAACAAAAAGCTGAAGAAAAGGGAATTGAATTAGTAAAAGAAGATGTTAATAGTCTAAAAGTATATGCTGATTCTAATAAAATCACCTGGGTTATTACCAACTTAATTGGAAATGCGTTAAGATATACAAACGAAGGAGATAAGATAATGCTTGATGCTGATAAAAAAGGTCATAAAGTACACATTTCAGTTTCTGATACAGGTGAAGGTATACCTAAAGAGTATCAGCATAAAGTATTTGAAAAGTTTGTAAGGGCAGGTAATGATCAAGATGAAAGTACTGGTACAGGTTTAGGTTTACCAATTGCCAAAGAAATTGTTGAAGCACATGGCGGCAGAATCTGGGTAAAAAGTAAAGAAGGAGAGGGAAGTACATTTACATTTTCTCTTAAATTACCCAAATAGGAGTTGATTTATTTGAGTAAAGTTCTATTAATTGAAGACAATAAAAATATAATAAAAGTGATCTCAATGTTATTAAAGTCTAAAGGATTTGATGTAAAAGTTGAAACAGATGGAGTTAGCGGTGTAGAGACTGCAATTGATTGGGAACCTGATTTGATTTTGTTAGATATTAAGTTACCTAAAATGAATGGATTTTTAGTCTGTGAAACCTTAAGAGACAATGAAAAAACAATAGATACAAAAATTATAATAATAAGTGCAAAAGCTGAAGAAGAAGATATTCAAAGGGGTTATGATTTGGGTGCAGATGAATATCTAACAAAGCCCATCAATCCTGATGATTTATTAAAAGTTATAGATAA
>JBNJDV010000169.1:0-2506 GCA_051745185.1 Bacillota bacterium | reverse complement strand
CTTCATATATTATAAACATAGTAATTATATATTAATTTCATGAACTTAAAATTCAATAAAATACTATCATTAAAATATCTCTTATATTATATATTTTTAGTAGAAATTCTTAACAGTCTATTTTTCTTCATAAATCAAAATTAACTCCTTAAGGTTTTTATATCTTGTAAATTCCATTATAACCTGTTTATAAAAATTCTTCTGTAAATGAGTTACATTTATAAGTTATAATAAATTAACTTTCAAAATATAAAACAGTTTGATAATAAAATTATTAAGATATAAGAAATTCAAGAACATCCAGATAAACCGGGGGTTTTTCTTTTATACCTAGACTATGTATTTAATTTACTTGATAATTACTGCTATAAAGTGTACAATGGATAATGTTATTATACAAAAAGAAAGGATTTTTTTTATGTCTGATAAAAGTAAAATTATTAATTTAGCGGTAATCGCACATGTAAATGCTGGTAAGTCCACTTTAGTTGATGCATTTTTAAATCAAAGTGGTGTTTTTAGAGAAAATGAAACTGTTCAGGACTGTATAATGGACAGTAATGAACTTGAAAAGGAACGCGGAATAACAATCTATGCAAAAAACTGTTCAATACAACATGATGGTTATAAAATAAATATTGTTGATACTCCGGGTCACGCAGATTTTTCTTCTGAAGTTGAAAGAATTATTAAAGCTGTTGATACAACTATATTGCTTGTTGATTCAAGTGAAGGTCCAATGCCTCAAACAAGATTTGTTTTAAAGAAATCTCTTGAATTGGGAATTAGTCCAATACTATTTATCAACAAAATGGATAAAAGTAATGAGAGGGCCAAAGAAGTTGCAGATATGGTTTTAGACCTATTTATAGATCTAAATGCAGATGACAAACAACTTGAATTCCCAGTTATATATGGTGTTGCTAAAGATGGAATAGCTAACTATGAAATTGATGGTGATAGTAAAGACTTAAAACCATTATTTGATACTATAACTGAACATGTTAAACCTTATCCAAATCATGATGAGGAACCTTTACAGTTACAGATTCATGACTTAGCTTATGATAACTATTTAGGTAGAATAGGTATAGGTAGAATTTATAAGGGTAGTATAGAAAAGGGTCAACAAGTTTCTATTTCAAAAAGAAGTGGAAGTGTTGATCAAGGTAAAATTTCTGAATTAATGGGTTATTATGGTTTAAGCAGAACATCAATTGATAAAGCAACCAGTGGTGATATAGTTGCAGTAGCAGGTATATCCGATATTTCAATAGGTGAAACAATCTGTGATAAAGGAAATGTTGTTCCAATGGATATGATTGAAATAGAAAAACCAACAATTGCGATGGAATTTTCAATAAATGACTCACCTTTTGCAGGACAAAGCGGTAAGTACCTAACTTCTAGAAATCTTAAGGAAAGATTAGAAAGAGAAGAAGAAGTGAATGTCGGTCTAGAAGTTGAAAGACTTCCCAGTACAGATACATTTAAAGTATCAGGACGAGGTGAACTTCATCTTTCAATTCTTTTAGAAAGAATGAGAAGAGAAGGTTATGAGATTTCAGTTTCAAAGCCTGAAGTACTTTACCATAGAGAGAACAATAAATTAATGGAACCGATTGAAAGAGTTATTGTAGAAGTACCAGAAAAGTATTCAGGTACTGTAATATCTCAATTAAACCAGAGGAAAGGCTTAATGCAGTCCATGAAAAAAGACAGTGATTATTATAGATTAGATTATTTAGTTCCAACTAGAGGATTAATAGGCTATCGTAGTGAGTTCATTAATGATACCAGTGGTGAAGGTACTTTAATTAGATCCTTTGAAAAATTTGAACAGTTTAAAGGAGAAATACCACAGAGAGTTAATGGTGCACTTGTTTCACAAAATGAAGGTACTGCTCGTGCATATGCATTAGATAATCTAGGTGACCGTGGAGTAATATTTATTTCACCGGGAACTAAGGTTTATGAAGGTATGATTATTGGAATGAATAACAAAGATAATGATTTAACCGTTAATCCCTGTAAAAACAAAAAGTTAACAAATACAAGAGCTGCAGGCTCAGATGATACAGTTAATTTAGCTCCTCCTAAAGAATTTACTTTAGAAGAAGCTTTAGAATTCATCAAAGATGACGAATTAGTTGAAATAACACCTGATGCAATAAGACTTAGAAAGAAAATATTAAATGAAAAGATGCGTTTAAAAGAAGAGAAGTACGGTTAAAGCAATTCTTTAAATTTAAATAATTATTTAAATATATTATAGAGGGATAATTAATATCCTTCTATAATTTTTTTGTTTTTAATTGCATAAATAAATTAAATTTTTAAATATTGTAATGTTAATATAAATACATATATTTACTATTTTCCTTATTAAGTATACAATATAGATAGGACAATACTTTTAAACAAATGGGGGTATTTATTTTGAATAATAAGGTTAAAGAGATAATAACTGAATTAAAACTTGTGATATCTTCTAAGACAATTGATT
>JBNJDV010000168.1:0-2509 GCA_051745185.1 Bacillota bacterium | reverse complement strand
GTTTTAGGTGATTTAAAGTGAAAAGACCATATATAATTTTAAATAACTGTGATAATACTCCAGGTTGTCCTGTTATAGAAGCCTGTCCTAAAGATATATTTTATTATGATTATGACATAAATAAATTATTACTTAATGATAATAACTGTATTGAATGTGGTATTTGTGTTCAAGAGTGTGAACATGATGCAGTTAGGTTGATTGATTCTAATTTAAAGAGAGAACGAGATGAAGATCAATATGGACTAGCTTTAGCAGACAGAATAAAAAACCATTTTGGGATTGAACCTATATCAATAGTTAATGATAGTCAAATTAAAGAGATATTTACTTTTAACAAAAAAGACTATAGTGGAAATGTTTTGTTATATGTTTATGGAAGTTGGTTAGCAGAAAGTTATATCGGATACTCATTTTTGATAGATATGTTAAGTGAACTTAAAAATGAAATAAATAGTTTAGAAGTTTATAAAATTGATATAAGAAACCTTGATATTAAACTATCTGGTTTACCTGCTTATGTAACAATAAACAATGGTAAAATTATAAACAGATATATTGGAATTAAAAATCCAATGTATTTTTTATCAACAATAATAGACGACTTTTAAGAATCCATGGGTTATCATGGATTCTTTTAATTTAATAAAGGAAAAGTTCATTAATAAAAGAATTATTATATTAAGAACCAATATTACTTAGATGGAGTGTTAGCATGAAAAAAATTGATATGGAAAAATGGCCGAGAAAACAACATTTTGATTTTTTTAATAACTTTGACTATCCACACTTTAATATAACTTTGGATTTAGATATTACAAAGTTATATAATTATGTTAAAAAAAATGAAATATCTTTTTTTAAAGCAATGGTATATTATGTTACAAAATCAGCTAATAATATTAAGGAATTCAGATACAGGGTTTTAGAGAATAATCAGGTAGTAGAATATGATCAGATAAACCCATCATTTACTATAATGAGTGAAGATAATGTATTTAGTTTTTGTAATTCGAAATATTATGAAGAAAAGGATAAATTTTTTGATTCTATGGAAAAAAATATTAGAAAGTATAAAAATAATCCTGCTGTATCTGAAGAAGAAGATAAGATTGACTCAATTTATTTAACAAGTATACCATGGATAAGTTTTAACAGTATTACTCATCCGATAGATATAAAAAATGTTGATTCTGTACCTAGAATAGCTTGGGGAAAATATAAAAAAGAAAATGAAAAAATAATACTTCCATTTTCAATACAGGTCCATCATGGTCTTATGGATGGTTATCACGTTTCAAAATATGTAGATTATTTAGAGTACTTGATAGATAATACTAACAAATATCTTTAAAATGATATGGACAGTAATTGAGTATAATTAGTATTTTCATTTTTTAATCTTTAATAAGCTATATATTTTAATATATCAGAAAATTAAGGTGATTATTTTGGTTAATGATAAAAAAGTAGATCTGCATATTCATACTAGAGCTTCTGATGGGACATGGAATATTAATGAACTTTTAAAAGAGTTAGAAATAAATAGTATAGATATATTTTCTGTAACAGACCATGATACTATTAAAATGGTAGATAAATTATTAGATAGAAAACTAAATATAGATAGTTATTTTATACCAGGAATAGAACTTTCAAGTACATTTGATGCAAAAGAATTTCATATAACTTCTTATGGGTTTGATAAAGAAAATAAAGATTTACTTGATTTAATAAGCTATAATAATAAAATTCGAAGTAACTTTAATAAAGAGATTATATATTATTTTGAAAAACTATATAACAAGAAACTGATCAATGAATATTATGATTATCAAAATGATAATAGCCGTGGTGGCTGGAAGGCCCTAAACTTTCTAATAGACTATAAACTAATTACTGGACTTCATGATTTGTTTGAAAAAATTTCTATTATGGAAGAAAAAATGATATTTTTACCACCAAATGAAGTAATAAATATAGTTCATAAAGCAGGAGGATTTAGTTTTTTAGCTCATCCAGGCGCATATTATGGCAAAGAATTGTTAGATGAAGATTTATTAATTGAATGGATAGATATGGGAATAGATGGTATAGAAGCTTATTCACCTTATCTAAATAAGCTTAGTGATGCAAAATATTATGTTGAGTTTTGTAGAGATAATAATTTAATGATTTCAGGTGGTTCTGATTCTCATGGGAGTTTTCTTAAAGAAAGAAAATTAGGTAAGCCGAATATATTCTTAGATGATATTAATATTGATAAGTTGTTAAATAATTTTAAAAGAAGGTGATATTATTGAGCTTAATAGGTAATATAATTTGGATAATTTTTGGAGGGTTGATTGAAGCTATTGGATGGGTAATAGCCGGCATTTTGTTATCCATAACAATTATTGGAATACCATTTGGTATGCAGTGTTTTAAAATTGCAGGAGTACAATTAGCTCCATTTGGGAAAGATATTGTAACTGATAATGACAGTAGTACAAATTTATTATTAAATATA
>JBNJDV010000167.1:0-2513 GCA_051745185.1 Bacillota bacterium | reverse complement strand
TTCTTTTATGCTGGAGATAAGAAAGGGTGAAAAAATGTCTCAAAAGAAAAAGAAAATTGCTCAAAGAATCGCCCAGGAAATAAAAGATGGAGATGTAGTCAACTTAGGAATTGGTATTCCAACCTCAGTGTGTGATTACATACCTGAAAATATTGAAGTGACTATCCATTCTGAAAACGGCCTTATTGGTCTTGATAGAGAAGCTGAGGAGGGTTTTGAAGACAAAGATATAATAAATGCAAGTGGGAAACATGCCACTATTAAAAATACCGGAAGTTTTTTTGATACAGCGATGTCTTTTAATATCATAAGAGGCGGCCATCTAGATATGACAGTGTTGGGGGCTCTACAGGTAGATGGCAAAGGAAGTATTGCCAACTGGATGATACCTGGAAAACTGGTACCTGGTATGGGAGGAGCAATGGATTTAACTGTAGGGGCAAAACGGGTAATTTGTGCTATAACCCATCAAACTAAAAGTGGTAGTTCAAAGTTAAAAGAAGAATGCAATCTACCACTAACAGCTGAAGGTGAGGTTGATCTAATAGTAACTGAACTAGCAGTTATGGAAGTTACAGAAGAAGGTTTATTATTAAAAGAAATTGCTGAAGGAACAACAGTTGAAGATGTAGTTAATAAAACAGAAGCAAAGTTAATAATTAGTGATGATATTAAAGAATTTTGATACATAAAACTATAAAACTCCCCTTAAAGATTCAGCATCAGATTTAAAATATCAAGCTTAAGGGGAGTTTTTATATTTGTTTAAATTTAATTTTATTTATTAATCGTATAACTGTCATCATCGATTAATTTAGAGACTCCTCGGTTTACGCTATCTCCTTTATGTTCTGATTTGTTATAACCCGGTTCTGTATAAGCATAGATATTACCTTCATAGTTTCTTAAAATAACTTTGTTTTTAGCCTGTGAAATCATATACTGTGGGCTTACAGGTATTTTCCCACCACCACCGGGTGCATCAATTACATAAGTTGGAACAGCCATACCCGAAGTATGCTGTCTTAATGATTCAATAATTTCTATACCTTTACTGACCGGAGTTCTAAAGTGTTCAATACCCTTTGAAAGATCACACTGGTATAGATAATATGGTTTTATTCTTATATATAAAAGATCCTGTACTAATTTTTTCATAATAACTGGTTGGTCATTAATATTTTTAAGCAGTACTGATTGATTACCAACCGGAATTCCTGCATAGTTAAGCTTTTCAATAGCTTTTTTTACAGTTGGTGTTATTTCTTTAGGGTGATTAAACTGTAAATTGAGATATATTGGATGATATTTTTTTAACATATTAACAAGGCCATCGGTAATTCTCTGTGGCATAACAACCGGTGTTCTTGTTCCGATTCTTATTATTTCCACATGATCAATTGCCCTTAATTTTTTTATTATACTTTCCAGTTTTTCATTGGATACTAAAAGAGCATCCCCTCCTGATAAAAGGACATCTCTGATTTTTTCATTTTCTTTAATATATTCTACTGCCTGGTCAATTTGACTTTTGGGCATTGCTTTATCGGTTACACCAGCAAATCTCCTTCTAGTACAGTGACGACAGTACATTGAACATTGGTCAGTTATTAAAAGCAGTACCCTATCAGGATATCTATGTGTAAGTCCAGGAACCGGTGAATCTACATCTTCATGTAATGGATCTTCCATATCTGCATTACCTAGATTTAATTCTTCAGCAGTAGGAACTGCCTGCATGCGTATCGGGCAGTTACGGTCATCATAGTCCATTAAAGTTGCATAATATGGAGTAATAGCCATTCTTAATGTATTTAAGGAAGAAGTTATCTCTTCTTTTTCTTTTTCATTTATATCAATTACTTTTTGAAGAGTATCTATATCTTTTATTCTATTTTTAACCTGCCATTTCCAGTCATTCCACTTTTTTTCACTTACATTACTCCATAAGTCAATCTCTTTATAATCACGCATTTTATACCCCCTAGTTTTTATGTAAAGTTTAAATTAAATACCAATATAATATTATGCAAAAAGCATTCCATTCTGCAATAATGTTGAAGATAGATATAGAATGTAATATAATAAAAGTTGTTAATAATTAAATATGTAAGGAAGGGATAGATTATGAAAAAAATGCCCAGAGTAAATATTAACCTAGATAAAATCGAACAAAATGCACGTTTATTAAAAAAACGTTGTGATAAAAAAGGAATAGATATCACCGGAGTGGTTAAAGGAGGAGCAGGTGATCTAAGAATAGTTAATGCTCTTGTAGCTGGTGGAATAACAACCCTGGGTGATTCCAGGATTGAAAACATTATAAAGATGAGAGAAGCCGGATTTGATAATGAGATGGTCTTATTAAGGTTACCTATGTTAACTGAGATCAAAGAACTTATCAAATATGTAGATATTAGTTTAAACTCAGAACTGGTTACTCTAGAAAGTATAGGCCGCCAGGCTGTTAAAAATGAAACAGAACATAAAGTTATTATTATGGTTGATGTAGG
>JBNJDV010000166.1:0-2530 GCA_051745185.1 Bacillota bacterium | reverse complement strand
AGTACTATGTTTTTCCAGGATTAATTAACACACATCATCATTTTTATCAGACTTTAACCAGAAATCTGCCGAAAGCACAGGGAGTTGAACTCTTTGAGTGGCTTAAGTATCTTTATCCAATCTGGGCAAATTTAACACCTGAAGCTGTATATTACAGCACACTATTAGCTTCAGCTGAACTATTAAAAACAGGCTGTACAACAGCAGTTGATCATTTTTATGTATTCCCTGAAAGCCAACCTGATAATTTAATGGACTATCAGTTTCAGGCTGCCCGTGAAATAGGAATTAGGTTTCACGGAAGCAGAGGGAGTATGTCATTAAGTGAAGAGGATGGTGGGCTACCACCTGCTTCAGTTGTGCAGAGTGATAATGAAATACTAAAAGACTCTCAAAGAGTAATAGAAAAATATCATGATAGTGAAAAATATGCGATGCAGAGAGTAGTATTAGCTCCCTGTTCACCATTTTCTGTTTCAAAAGATCTTTTAAAAGAGTCAATCAAATTAGCACGTGAATACGGAGTTTTAGCACATACTCATCTTGCTGAAACTCAGGATGAAACTCAGTTTTGTATAGATACCTTTGGTAAAAGACCTCTTGATTTAATGGAAGAATTAGGTTGGGTTGGAGAAGATGTCTGGTATGCTCATGGGATATTTTTCAATGAGTTTGAAATAGCAAGGTTAAGTAAAACAAAGACCGGTGTCTCCCACTGTCCAGCTTCAAATATGAAGCTTTCATCAGGAGTAGCAAAAGTACCGTTTATGTTAAAAAAGAATGTTCCATTAAGCCTGGCAGTTGACGGAAGTGCTAGTAATGATGGTTCTAATATGATATTAGAGTTAAAATTAGCTTACTTACTTCATAAACTTTTCCACGGCATTAAAAGCATCACTTCTGAAGAAGTTTTATCTATAGCTACAAATGGTGGAAGTGATGTATTAAATCAGCCTGAGATCGGCAGTATAAAAAAAGATAAAGCAGCTGACCTATTCTTAATTGACAGCAACCGCCTGGGTTATTCTGGAGGGCGGTTAGATCCAGTAGAAGCTTTAGTTAACACCGGAACTACTCAGGAAGTTGACTATAATATAGTTAACGGCCGTATTGTTGTAAGAAAAGGAGAAATTACTACAATTAAAGAATATAATATTATAAAGAAACATGATCAAATTGCTCAAAAGATGCTTGAATAAAAAAGGGGGGGGATTTGAAGTTGAAGCTTTATGGTAATGCTACAGTAATTACCCTAAATGATAAAGACCCTGTTATTAATAATGGAGCAGTCCTAATCGATGAAGGTATGATAAAAGATTTTGGTGAAACCGATAAGTTAAAGTTGAGATATCAAGAAGCAGAATATAAAGATCTAAAAAAGAAAGTAATCATGCCTGGTATGATAAATACACATATGCATTTTTACAGCACATTTGCACGTGGTATGGACTTAAAAACAGACCTTCCACCACAAAATTTTGAAGAAATTTTAGAAAAATTATGGTGGAGATTAGATCAGACACTTAATAGTGAAGATATATATTACAGCACACTTTATGCATTAGTTGAAAGTATTAGAAGTGGTACTACAACAATATTTGATCACCATGCAAGTTATGGCTATATTGAAAGCAGTTTAGATATAATAGCAGAAGCAGTTGTAAAAACAAAACTAAGAGCAAATCTATCATATGAAATCTCTGATCGGCATGGAGATAAAAAATCAAAAGAAGCAGTATTAGAGAACGAAAGATTTATTAACCGTACAAAAAGTTTAAATAATGATTTTATAACCCCAATGATTGGACTACATGCTTCTTTTACACTTGAGGATAAAACATTAAAAGAGGCAGCTATGTTAGCTGATGAAACCAATACTCCTATCCATTTCCATGCTGCAGAAGGTAAAGTAGATCAAACCGACAGTAAAAAACGGGGCTATAAAAATCTAACTGATCGTTTAGATAAATTAGGCATACTAAAAAAAGAATCTCTTGCAATTCACGGAGTACATCTTACAGAAAAAGAATATGATAAATTAGCTGATAAAGGGGTCTATTTAATTCATAACCCACAATCAAACATGAGTAATGCAGTTGGTTCAATAGATATCAAAAAAGCACTTCAAAAAGGTGTAACAGTTGGTTTAGGAACTGATGGCTATACAACCGATATGTTTGAAAGCTTAAAGGTTGCAGATATACTACAGAAACATCAGGGTTCAGATTCAAACCTTGGAGGCGAAGATATTAAAAAATTAGTATTTAGAAATAATAGAAAGATTGCCAACAGATTCTTTGATAAAGAGTTGGGAATAATAAAAAAAGGTGTTCCAGCTGACCTGATAATATTAGACTATAAACCGCCCACACCAGTGACTGACCAAAATTACTTTTATCATATAATATTTGGATTTAACGGTGGATTAGTTGATACTACAATTGTCAACGGTCATGTTTTGATGGAAAACCGGGAGGTGAAAGTGCTTGACTATGAAAAAACAATCGAAAAATGTAAAAAACAAGCAGAA
>JBNJDV010000165.1:0-2581 GCA_051745185.1 Bacillota bacterium | reverse complement strand
AGGGAGGTAAGTTATGCGAAGAAAAATTTTTACATTTTTAATTGTTATGGTAATTTGGATAATTTTTGCAGGAAGAATAACTTCAGATGTATTGATCGTTGGTTCTATTGCTTCCCTTGTGACAACCTGGTTATATAGTGATTTATTATTTCGGAGTTCAAATCGCAAAAGAAAATGGACATTTTATATAAAAAAGATTGTATATATTATTTTGTTTATTCCATTATTTTTCTATGAAGCTTTTGTTGCAGCTTTAAAAGTATCAAAACATGTTTTTGAACGAGAGCCTTCATTTTCTCCCGGGATAGTAAAGGTTAAAACTACTTTAACTAATATTACTGCTTTAACTATATTGGCAAACTTAATTACCCTTACACCTGGTACTTTAACATTGGATTTTGATATGAGAGAAAAAGCATTTTTTATACATTGGATTGATGTAAAAACCCTTGAAGAAGCAGAAACTAGAAAAGAAGTTATTGAAAGATTTGAAAACTGGTTAGAGGTGATATTTAAATGATTATTGCAATGGCAATAGTACTTATTTTATTAGCAATGGTAGCGGCATATAGATTAATTGTAGGTCCTACAATTACTGACAGATTAATTGCAGCAGATGCAATTATTATTTTTATATCCTTAGTAATTTTATTACTTGCATTATATATTAATATAGAGTTATTAATTGATATAGTTTTAGCGTATGCAATACTATTATTTGTTGATGTATTGATTTTTGCAAAATATTTTGAATTTAAGGAGCTGTATAAATAATGGGAATTAGGATAATAATTTCATATGTTTTTATGTGGGCAGCTGTGATTTTTGCTTTAATTACTACAATCGGCTTAATTAGATTTCCAGATGTTTATACGAGAATACATGCTGGTGCTGTTGTGTTGACTATAAGTGCTGTACTTTTATCAGTTGGAGTTGCAATTTATGTTTGGGAATTTTATTTAAGTATTAAAATTTTATTAGTGGGTTTGATCTTTTTAATTACTAACCCTCTGGCAACTCATGCCATAGCAAGAGCATCTTATAGAAAAGAGATTGCTTGTCCTGAAGTGAGAAGTGTTGACGAGTATTCAGAATACTTAGGTAGGGATTAGATATGGTTATATTAAAATACTTATTATTAATATTTTTAATAATGACAGCATTTTTGGCTATAAACTTTAAAGAAGTTTTAGTATCAATTATTTTCCTATCAATATTTTCTATAATACTTACTACACTTTATCTAATTCACAATGCTCCTGATGTAGCATTAGCTGAAGCTGTAATCGGTGCTGGATTAAATACTGCTATTTTCATGTCAGTAATTAGCCAGGTGAGAGAAGGAAAAAACGGTATATTTAGTGAGGATGATTAGATGTCAAGAACAAAACATGTAATTACAGTTGTTGTACTTTCTCTTTTGGGAGTTACAATGTTAATAGCTTTAAATAAGATACCTAATCAGTTTGAATATGCTAACAGTATCTCTCAGCATATAGTTAATAATGCAGTTAAAGAAACTGGTTCTTTAAACTTTGTAACTGCAATTCTTTATGATTATAGGGCTTATGATTCATTAGGTGAAAGTACTATTATATTTGGAGCAGTGAGTGGAATAGTTTTATTACTATCTAGAAAAACGTTACCTGTTTCATCTCATGGGCTTTCTTTTATAGTAAAGAGAACCTTTGGAATGTTAACTCCTTTCATATTTTTATTTAGTATATATATAATTACACATGGACATCTATCACCTGGTGGAGGTTTTCAAGGTGGTGTAATTTTAGGAGCGATCTCAATTATATTTAGTATTGTTTATGGTAGTGAGTTCGATTACAAAAGATATACCCCCACAACTAAAACCTTATTGGAAACAGGAGGTGCCCTGCTTTTTATTGGTTTGGGATTTTTAGGCATTTTATTTGGTGGGAACTTTTTAATGAATTTGAGATTTCTTAATATGGGAGAGGGCTCTTTAATTAGTGCAGGCAGTATTCCTTTTATTAATACAGTAATAGGATTTAAAATAGGTGCTGGACTAGCTATAATATTCTATAGTATGATACAGAAAACTTTTAAAGAGGGGGTTGACCTGTGATAAACAACTTTGTTTTTGTAGCGTTATTCCTATTAGGTTTTTACGCTATTTTAGTTAAGAAAAATCTAATTAAAATGGTTATTGGTTTAAATATCATGGAAGGTGCTATATTTTACTGGTTTATAACCTTAACTGATCGCGGAGGAACTATTCCTATAGTTAATAGTTCACAGGTTGTTAATAATTTGAATGATCCAATTCCTCAAGCATTGATTTTAACGGGAATTGTTATAGGTGCAAGTACTTCTGCATTTTTGTTAACTTTAATTATTGAATTAAATAAGTTTACAAGCAGTACTAATCCAGATCAGTTAGGAGGTATGATAGAAGATTGAATACTTCCTTAATTATACTTATTATAATACCATTAGCTACTGCATTTGCAATACCTTTTATAGATGTATTTAGTAATAAAGCAAGAAAGTATTTAGTAGTACTTTCAACATTTATTGAATTATTTGTACTTATTACTATTATTCTTAA
>JBNJDV010000164.1:0-2582 GCA_051745185.1 Bacillota bacterium | reverse complement strand
CTTAATATTTAGAATACTTTTGTTATGATTGACATTAATTTTATAATCATATATCATTTACACAGGTTGACATATTTCGAGGTGATTAAAGTGACAAAACATAGTTCAAAAAAGATGGGAACAGAACCTATAGTTCCCTTGTTATTTCGTTTATCTATTCCGTCTATAATAGCAATGGCCGTTCAGGCTTTCTATAATGTTGTTGATAGTATATATGTTGGTAGATTAGGTACAGCTCCCTTATCTGCCTTATCTTTAAGTTTCCCACTACAGATGATTATTATAGCAATTGCTGTGGGAACCGGTATTGGTACAAGTTCACTTATCTCCCGCCGATTAGGTGAAGGTGAAAAAGAAAAGGCCGCTAATGCTGCTGAACATGTTATTTTAGCATCATTATTATACAGTATTATCATTGGTTTAATTGGTTTTTTCTTTTCAGATAAACTTTTTGTTATCTTTACTGATGATCCCAACTTGATTACATTAGGCACCGAGTATATTTCTATTATATTAATGGGTTCTATAGCATTATTTTTCCCCATGATATCAAATAATATATTAAGAGGGGAAGGTAATACCTTTATCCCTATGGTAACAATGCTTATCGGTGCTGTGTTAAATATTATTTTGGATCCTTTTTTAATATACGGTCTCTGGATCTTTCCTAGATTAGGAATTCAGGGAGCTGCAATAGCAACCGTTTCAGCTCGTTTTTTAAGTGGTATATTCTTAGTTTTTATGCTTTTTAGTGATAAAAACGAACTTAAGTTAAACTTAAAAAACTTTAGTTTTGACTTTAATATCATCAAAGAAGTTTACAAAGTCGGCTTCCCCGCAATGGTAATGCAGCTTATGGCAAGTTTAATGTTATCAGGTATGAACAAAATTTTAGCCTCTTTTTCAACAACTGCAATTGCGGCCGCAGGTATATATTTTAGAGTACAATCATTTGTTTTTATGCCTGTTTTTGGTCTAAACCAGGGCTTTATGCCGATAGTAGGTTATAACTATGGTCACAACAATCCAAAAAGAATGCTTAAAACTATAAAATTGGCAGGAGTAATTGCTTTTGTATTTACAACTGCAGGTTTTATACTCTTTCAAACTATTCCCGAACAAATTGTTTCTTTATTCAGCACTGATCCAGAGTTAATTGAAATTGGTTCGATAGCTTTAAAAAAAATTAGTATAGCTTTTCCAATTATCGGACCTGCTATAATAGTTTCTACAACATTTCAAGCTTTAGGAAAAGGACTACCAAGTTTATTCTTCTCCTTTTTAAGACAGATTATTATATTATTACCTTTGATGTACATCCTGGGTAATTTATATGGTCTTGAAACACTTTGGTATTCATTCCCAATTGCTGAATTTGTAAATATAGTACCTGCTGCAATCTGGTTAAAAATTACTTTAGATAAAGTAATTAATAATATGAATTCCAAAAATATAATTAATGATTATTCTCAAAATGATATTTAAGACTTATTTTTAAATATGATTACAATTCCTAAGATTATTAAACCAATTGACCATAACTCTGCACCAAATTCAATATTGATATTAAACCAGATCTCAAGGATGAAATATACTCCCAGGCCGAATAATATATATCCGAGTATTTTCATTCTTTTTTCTTTTTGTTCTTTTATTACTGTTTCATCTACTTCTATATTTTCTTTCTCAAATGGTCTTTCAGGTATTATTATCCAGGCAATGATATAGGTTATAAACCCAATTCCACCTACAAAGAATAATAATAAGAGAATTATTCTTACTATCACAGGATCAATTTCAAAATACTCTCCAACACCCCCACATACACCACCTATTACTCTGTTTTCTCTTGAGCGGTATAGTTTCTTTTCCATCCAGTTTTCCCCCTTATCATTAACTTTGATTTTTTATTTTTTCAATTAAATTTGTAGTAAACCGGGCTGTCATTCCCCATATTACGTTACCGTTGTATTTATAAAAATTAATTGGATATTCTCCATCTCTCCAGTCATAATCTTCTCCATCTGGGATTAGATGATACGGAAAGGTCTCATTTATTTCATATCTACAGCTGATAGTGTGTGTTTCTGGTTCATTTTCTAAAAAATAGTTTATCGGAACTGTAAAAACCTCCTTGACTTCTGCTTTATTAATATCCAATTCATCTAAACTATTTATCTTTAAATATCCTACAAAGGGATAAAGTGCTATATTAAATAAGGGAACCAAATAATCAATCTGTCCAAATATCTCTATTTGATCTCTTGTAATACCCAACTCCTCTTCTGTTTCTCTAATAGCAGCTTCTCTTGCTGTTTCTCCATTTTCAATTCTTCCTCCCGGAAAAGAAACTTCACCAGGTTGTGTACCCATATCTTCAGCTCTAACTTCATAAAGAAGTTGTAGCTTATTATCTTTTTCTATAATTGGAAGTAAAATTGCGAACTTACCCTTTACACCTAAAGGCTGTATCACACTGTTTTTTATTCTCTTTTTTATTAAGTCTAAGTACATATCTATCACCTCAATGATTTTCATTTATTATATTATAATATATTTTGATGAAAAAAGACAACTTTTAA
>JBNJDV010000163.1:0-2596 GCA_051745185.1 Bacillota bacterium | reverse complement strand
TGGGGGTACATGGAAAAGGAGCACATAAATATTTAGAAAGAGTTCATATACCATATACCATGAAAGTACTCCCTGAATTAATAAAGACTATAACAGAAAAAACACTGCAAAATTTTTAATAGCTAACCGAAAAATTTTGCGGTAATAGGGGGTGATTATGAAAATAAAGTTAATATAGTAGCTAAGGAGATTAGTAGTAAAAATAAAAAAGGGGGAAATAACAAATAATGTTAAAAAGTAAAAAGGTAGTTATTTTGTCATTAGTTTTATCACTTTTATTAGTTTTTGGTGGGATTGCTCAAGCACAAGAATATGAAATGGTGATTTCCCATTATACAATAGAAGACACTTCTGTAAGTGGAATAGCAGCTTCCTTATTATACTTTGAAAATATGGTAGAAACAAGATCAGATGGTTCAATTGATGTAGAAATATTCGGTAATAGCTCATTAGGTGGAGTACAGGAAGTTACAAGACAGACTGTAGATGGTAATACAGTACAGTCTTCAATCGCTTATGGTGGTGTATTTGCAACATTTTTCCCAAAATATCAATTAATGTATTCACCTTACTTATTTGAAAATTATCGTTCAGCCTGGTCATTCTTTGATAGTGACTATTTTGCAGACTTTATGAATGAAGCTAGAGAAGAAACCGGACTTAGACATTTAGGTATATATGATGACGGGGGCGGATTTGTCGCCTTTACAAACAATAAAAAATTGATTAAAAAACCAGAAGATATGGAAGGCCTAAGAATAAGAACTGAGGGTGGAAATTCAGCTCAACTTGCAATGATTGAAGCATTAGGTGCAGAAGCAGTTCCACTTCCTTGGGGTGATGTTACTACTGCATTAGCCAGTAATGTAGCAGATGGTCAGTTTAATGCTCCTTATGTAAATGAATTTTCAAAATTCTGGGAAGTAAATGATTACTCATCCTGGACTAAGTTTATATTCAATACAGCAGTTTGGTCTGTAAGTGATGAGTGGTTTCAAACATTACCAGAGAAAGAACAAAATATAATTTTAACTACTGCTGAAGAAGCAATTGATATGGCAAGAGGTATCAATTCACAGCAGTCCTTATTGGGTTGGGAAAGATCAAAAGAAGAATTTGAAGACACATATAACCCTACACCTCAAGTAATGGAAGAATGGAAAGAAGTCTTAAGACCTGCATTCTATGATTGGGTAACTGAAGATTTTGGTTTATCATCTGATGAAGTTGATGAATTTTGGAATAAAGCAGAAGAGATCAGTAATGATGTAGACAATAAAATTATATCAAATTATGGTGTGAAATAATTAGTTTTGAATGGCAAGATAAAAAACGGGGGATCTCTGTTTTACAGGGATTCCCTGCAAATATATACAAAAGGGGTGTAATCGAATGCTAAAAAAGATCAAAGCATTAAGTGATTTTTTAGATAATATAACATTAAAATTGGCATCAGTACTTATAGCAATTATATTGATAATTTCAGTATACGGTGCATTTTTTCGTTATGTATTAGGAAGTCCCCTACCCTGGCCGCTTCCTGTTGAAAGAATTCTAATGATCTGGAGTGCTCTTTTGGGTATAGCTGCTGCATTTAAAAGGAACCAACATATGGGAGTTGAGGGACTTATAAAGTCACTTCCGGAGAACTTTGAAAGAGTATTAAGATATTTAATATTTTTATTTATATTTTTATTTATAGGAGCATTATTTTGGTACGGCCTATTAGAGACTATAAATAATAATGATACTTATATGATTACCGGTAAATTAAGGATTAGTTCTAAATGGTTAGTTGCGGCTATTCCTGTAAGTGCATTTATACATTTAATTCATTTATTAACTGCGCCATCTATGATTGAAGAACAGATTAATATGGACCTTACAGATGAATTAATTGATGAACAGGTAAATAGATAAGGGAGGTATGTAAAGAATGCTGTCTGTTTTTATTGTATTTTTTATAATAGTAGCTATTGGTGTTCCAATAGCATATTCAATTGGGCTTGCAGGAATGTTTGGACTTTTTATAGCAGGAGGAACAAATTTTTTCTCAATAATTTCTACAAGACTTCTTGCAGCTGTATCTGATTTTATATTAATATCAATACCTTTGTTTATATTAACATCAGAGTTTTTAAATAGAAGTGGTATGACAGAAAAAATAGTAAACTTTGCATTAAGTTTTATGGGTAGATTTAGAGGTGGACTTTCACATGTTAACATTGGTGCAAGTATATTATTTGCTGGCTTAACTGGTACTGCTGTTACTGATACAGCAGCAATCGGTAATATCTTAATACCTGCAATGAAAAAAAGAGGCTATGGAGCAGCTTATAGTGCAGCGGTAACTGCTTCTTCTTCAGTAATTGGACCGATTATTCCACCTAGTTTAATTATGATTGTATATGCCAGTATGTTTGAAGAAGTTTCAGTTATATCAATGTTTGCAGCTGGAATTATACCAGGACTAATAATTGGTTTATCTTTACTTGCAATTAGTACATTTATTTCGATGAAGAGAAGTTATCCAAAAGAAAAACATTTTACCTGGAAACAAAGATGGGAAGCAACTAAAGATGCAATTTGGGCACTG
>JBNJDV010000162.1:0-2600 GCA_051745185.1 Bacillota bacterium | reverse complement strand
TGGGCAAAAGCAGATGTAGGAGCTATTGCAACTCAAGCTTTAGCTAATTTAGATTATGGTGAAAAAGGACTTGAGTACTTAAAAGAAGGCCTATCTCCTAATGAAGTTATAAAAAAATTACGAGAACTTGATGATGATGATCAAACCAGGCAGGTAGGTATAGTAGATGCTAAAGGAAACTCAGCAACTTTTAGTGGAGATGAATGTTATGATTGGGCTGGAGGTATTGCTGGTGATAATTTTGCATGTCAGGGTAATATTTTAGTAAGTGAAGATACTGTTAATGCAATGGCAACTACTTTTAAAAATAGTAAAGGTAAGTTAGCTGACAGATTGGTAGAAGCACTATCTGCTGGCCAGAAGGCTGGTGGAGATAAAAGAGGTAGACAGTCTGCTGCACTGCTAGTAGTTAAAGAGAACGGTAGTTATGGGGGATATAATGATAAATATATCGATCTTAGGGTAGATGATCATGAAACTCCTATCAAAGAATTGAAAAGATTATTAGAAATTTTTTATTTATACTTTGGAGATGAAGAGTCAGAAAAAGTTGAGCTTTCAGCAGCTATTATTGAAGAGATAAAAGAATATTTAAAGCAATTAGATATCTATAATGGAAAAATAGATTCTAAAGATAATGAAGAATTTAAAGATGCTTTAGAAGTTTTTTATCATCAGGAAAACTTTGAAGAAAGAAAACAAAAAGATGGTTATATAGATTATGATATTTTAGAATACATGAGAAAAAAAGCAAAATAAACAGTGGAGGTGTTCATTAAATGGAACGTAAGGATTTTATTGTTGAAATTGATCAAATGTCAGATAGGAAATTGAGACAACTTTTAAACTTTGTTTATGAACAGTTTGAAAAAGATGATAAAGTAGGTCTATTACAGGATAAAATTGAAGAAATTAAGAAGTTTAGCTAAAGAGGTGCCTGGAAATGGCTGAAAAAATACTGGTGGTAGATGATGAAAAAAAAATAATAAAAATAGTTAGTTCTTATCTTGAAAAAGAGGGGTTTGAAATATTTACAGCTGAAGATGGTAAAAAAGCTTTAAATATTTTTGAAAATAATGATTTAGATTTGATTGTTCTAGATTTAATGTTACCTAAGATTAGTGGTGAAGAAGTTTGTTCAACAATCAGAAGAAAATCAGATATTCCTATTATTATGTTAACTGCAAAAGGTCAGGAAAATGATAAAATAGAAGGTTTAAATATCGGAGCAGATGATTATCTTGTAAAACCTTTCAGTCCCCGTGAACTTGTTGCCAGGATAAAGGCTATTTTAAGAAGAAGTGATCATGATTCGTTAAAGGCAGAAATGATTAGTTTTTTAAATGGAAAGCTTAAAATTTATCCTTCTGAAATGAAGGTAACATATAATGGTGAACCTATTGGGTTAACAACTACTGAATTTAATATTTTTTATTATCTAGTAAGAAATTCTAATCAGGTCTTAACTAGAGATCAAATTTTAAATAAAATAATGGGATTAGAGTTTGAGGGTTTTGACAGAACTATTGATGTTCATATAAAAAATATTAGAAAAAAGTTAAGTGTTTCTAATCAAAAACTAATAGAAACTGTTTATGGGGCTGGCTATAGATTTGTAGGTGAATAAAATGAGCAGATTAGCAATGAAAATTTTTGTAATATTTATTTTGGTTTCATTAGGTGGTTTAATATTAACTTCAATATTTATTAACTTTCGTTTTGATTATTATTTTGAGAACTATCTAAAGGATATTAGAAGAGAAAAAGTAAAAAACTTAAAATCTCTTCTTGAAGAAAGTTATGCAGAAAATAATAATTGGAGTGAAGCAGCTGATATAATAGGTAGTTTTGCCAGCCTAAATGAATTTAGAGTGGTTTTAACAGATAATAGTGGTGAACTTATTGCTTTTAGTACTCCCAACATGTTTGGTCGTATGAATCATAATATGATGGGAAATTTGATGGGGCAGGCCAATAATATCTTGCCTTTAGATTCTCAAAAATACAACAATTTAGAACTGATGAGTTCGGATTCAAATGTTGGCAACTTATATTATCAAACTTCTAGAGTTGAAGAAATATTTTCTAATACAGAAGATATATTTATGAACCAGATTAACAGAGCTATTTATTTAGCTGCGTTTATAACTGCTCTTTTTGTAATTGGTGTTACATTTTTCTTTAGTAAATATCTTACTAATTCTTTAAATAAAATGAATAAAGTAGTTAAAAAAGTAGCTGATGGTAATCTAGACCAACAGATAAGCATAAAAGGAAATGATGAGGTATCACAGCTTGCTGACTCATTTAATCTAATGGTTAGTAAATTGAAGTATTTAGACAAAATTAGAAGAGAATCAGCTTCAGATTTAGCCCATGAGTTAAGAACTCCCTTAAGTAATATTAAAAATTATATGGAGGCAATTGAAGATGATGTTATTGAATGGAATGAAGAAACTGCTGAAGAAATAGATGAAGAACTTGATAGGTTAATAAGATTAGTTGATAGATTAAATGAACTAAATGAGGCTGAAACAAAAATATTAAATCTAAATAAAGAAAGTTTTAATATAAATCTTTTAATTGAAAAAGTTATAAAG
>JBNJDV010000161.1:0-2658 GCA_051745185.1 Bacillota bacterium | reverse complement strand
GTGTATTCTCGGCTAAATTAGCCTTTGTATATCAAGGGCTCAAAAGCCCTTATCTTCTTTTTTCCCTCCATTAAAATTAATTTTTCTTAGCTCCAAAACCTTAATATTGGTTGCTATCCTATACTATCGCAAGCATTATGAACTTAATCTTATGCTATCCATCTCTATCCTGTTTATTTACTAAATATAACACTTGACAAACATTCATTCACACAACTGGCGGAGCCACCATAATGGAAATATAAGGTTAATTTTTCACCTTAAATATTCCATTTGGATGGTGATTACTTTGTTTAAAAATTTGATGTCTTTTGTTGAGTTTAAATCCTTTTTAAAGAAAAATTTATTGAAGTATTTTTCCTCTTACCCACATCTCTACACTCTTATTGAACACAGTGAAGTTATCTATAAGGTCTATATTACTGACTTCACTCCCGTTCGTAATTTCCTCACTGAAAGCTACCATCCCCGAGGAGAAAAACCCTGGGATCCTTTATGCCTTTTCCGATCCTACTGGCTTATGTGCCAGTATGGTTCTCAAGGCTCTATCTCTAGCTGGGTTAATACTCTTCAAAATCCCTTCTGGGCTATTGTTTCTGGTTTTAATCCCGGAAATATTCCAGGAGTGGGCACTTTCTATGATTTTGAAGACAGATTACTTGATTTTGATATGGGCCAGAGGGTTGAAAGAAAAAATCATCTTCGGCAATCACATTCTAAACCTAAAGATAAGTTAAAACAGAATGAGAAAAAACCACCTAAACATACTGGTATTGTCCAGAAATTGGTGGACCGCATCTTGCGGGATGAGGATAAAAACCAGCCAACCAAACCGGATGATATCCTGCATTCAATTTTCAAAAACTGCTTTGTTCTTGAATCCGCTCGCAGAGATTTGTTAGGAGATACTGACAATATCTCTGTCTCCGGAGACGGAATTATCTTCGGAACCGGTGCCGCACCTTTCGGTATTAAAGAATGTGAATGCTGGAAAAGGGGAATATATACCTGCGGCTGTCCCCGCCGCTATAGCGACCCCGACGCTAATTGGGGCTGGGATAGCTACCGAGAAAAATATGTCTTCGGTTACAGTAATTATACCTTTACTGCTGCCGATAGTATTAACAATTTACCCCTGTTCTCAACCATAGCCCAAGCTTCTAGACATGATAGTGTTACTCATACTTACTCTCTATATAGAATGATCAACCTGTATCCTGAATTTAATTTTAGTGCTGACATTTTGGACAGTGCTCATGATAATTATGCTACTTATGATTTGTTGGAACATTTCAATATTGAACCTTTTATTGCACTTAATGATAAAAGAAAAGGTAATAAAAAATATGATCCTCCTCTTGAAATTAATGATTACGGTATACCTATCTGTAAAGGCGGCTTTTTAATGTGTTATGATGGCTACTGTAAAGGAAGGTCCAGAATTAAATGGCGCTGCCCTCATATACGCAATAAAGTTGAATGTCCCATCTTTAATTGCTCTGAATCTGATTATGGCAGAACTATTTATACTAAACCAAAATGGGACAAGCGTATTTTCACTTCCACTCCTCGCGATTCTAAAAAGTGGAAAAATACTATGAAAAAGAGAACTACTTCTGAACGCCGTAACAAGCAAGTAGAAATTGATTATCAACTGGAAAACGATAAAGTTAGATCTAAGTCCCGTTGGTTAATACGAACGGTTATGAGAGATGCTGCTTTACATGTAGATGCATGGATTAAACAGGATGACATTAATCTAGATAAATGGGTCTTTTCCTGGTTAGGTATCGATCTCAATAGTGTTGCTTAAAAACCAATTTTATTTTTAAAAAATTAGTTTAAAGTCCCAGGGAAAAGTGCGCCCATTTTTAGATTGATTCTCACAAAAATTAATTTTAATATGGAGTTCTCAAAGAACATAAAACTGATCAATATATTATTCCCATTTATTTACTTCTTTTAACTAATAATTCTTTTAGCCGAGATCACTCTCTAAGTGCTAAATTAAAATTTATTAATATCTACTTCATATTTATTTTAATAAATTGTAAGACTTAATTAGAAAAATAAAAAATATATAAAAAAGAAATCAAGTTAAGCGCTTAACTAAAATATATCATGTTAATTTTCTATTGTCAAATTTTTTTTACTATTTACATTTTGATAAAGATAATTTATTAAGTGACTATTGATAAGATAGTTAAAACAATAGTTATTAATGATAAACCACACCAGTTAAGTAAACCGGTAGGTTAGTATATATATACTTTATTCTATCTCATTTATAATATCATAAAGTTATATCGCATTTTTAGCTATCTCTCCTTTTCATTGATCAGGGCTGGAAAAATAGGAAATAAATCTTCATATTAGCAATATATTTCTAACAGTATGCCATTATAGGTAAAAAATAAAGCTCTGGAAATAAATAGCTCCAGAGCTTAAAGGTTATTTTTTTGTATTCAGTTTTAAATATTACAATCTTATTCTTCTAAAATTTTAACTACTTCACTTAACTTTTCTATATCAAAAATTTGATCACTTAATTTTTGTAAAGCTTCATCTTCAGCATCTTTTAATATCATTCTTATTTTTTCTGAATTTTGTTGGGGTAATTTCCTGGATAATTGTCTGGTTAATAACTCTAGGTGTCCT
>JBNJDV010000160.1:0-2675 GCA_051745185.1 Bacillota bacterium | reverse complement strand
AGAATTTGGAGCAGATGCACTTAGGTTTACTTTAATTACAGGTAATACACCTGGTAATGATATGCGTTTTAGAGAAGAAAGATTAGAAGCAAGCAGAAATTTTGCAAATAAAATCTGGAATGCTTCAAGATTTATCTTAATGAATGTAGATGATTTTGATTATAATTCAACTAATTTTGAGGACCTTAAGTTAAACCTTGCAGACAAATGGATGTTAAGTAGAACAAATGAAGTTACTAAAAAAATAGATAAGATATTAGAAAAATATAATTTCGGAGAGATGAGCAAATCTCTATATGACTTTATCTGGAATGAATACTGTGATTGGTATATTGAAATCCTAAAAGAGAGATTTTATCAAGATAAGGATATTCAAGCAAAGAAAACAGCTCAATACATGGGCTTAAAGATTTTGGGAGATATCTTAAAACTTCTACATCCAGTTATGCCCATGATCACAGAAGAAATCTGGCAGAAATTACCTATTTCTAAGCAGAGCCTTATGGTAACTAATTGGCCGGAGTTTAATGAAGATGAAGTGGATAAAGATTCAGAAAGAAAGATGAATACCATTATGAGTGTAATAAAAGCTGTTAGAAATATTAGAAATGAAATGAAGGTTGACCCGGGGAAAAAGATAGAAGCCATCTTATTATCTGAAAAAACCGAAATACTTGAAGATGGGAAAAGCTATATAAAAAATCTTGCTAATATTGAAGACTTAAAAATAGCAAGAACAATAGAAGATAGACCGCAGCCTTCGTCAACTTCAATTGTAGAGGAAGTAGAAGTAATATTACCACTTGAAGGTATGGTTGATATTGATAAAGAACTTAAAAGACTTAAAGATGAATTAGAAGATGTAAAGTATGAAATTAAAAGAGCAAAAGGTAAACTTTCAAATGAGGGGTTTGTAAATAATGCTCCTGAAGAACTAGTTGAAGGAGAAAAACAAAAAGTAAAAGAATATGAAACAAAAAAAGATAAATTACTTGAAAGAATTGAACAGATGAAATTAAATTAAATTTTGTATTGACTTAAAAAAAATATTCTGTTATGATAAGTGCATAAATTAGTTATAAAAACTGAATTTTTATGTACCTCATATAAATCCGGAAATATGGTCCGGGAGTATCTACCAGGTGGCCGAAAACTAGCTGACTATGAGGGAAGTGTACCTAGGTGGCCGCATTTATTAAAATGGCTGGTTCGAGCGGTACAGATAACATATACACCGAAGGGATAAAAGCCCAGGCGGGTAGGTTCTACTTTTAGTTGATAGTAGACACTACCTGTCTGGGTTTTTCTAATTTTTATTAAATTTATACAATTCAGGAGGGATATTTTTTGTGAAAAACATCTTAATTATTGGTAGTGGTGGTAGAGAACATGTACTTACCTGGAAATTGCATCAAAGTAATAGAGTAGATAAAATATTTGTACTACCGGGAAATGCTGGCACTGCTCAATTGGCAGAAAATGTAGACATTGATGTAATGGACTTTAAAAAAATAGTCGAATTTATTAAAACAAATAAAGTTGATATGACCTTTGTAGGACCGGAAAAACCATTAGCAAATGGAATAGTAGATTATTTAACTGAAAAGAACATAGAAGTTTTTGGTCCCAACAAAAGGGCAGCTAAATTGGAAGGCAGCAAGGTATATGCAAAAAAAATTATGAAAGAATGTAATATACCTACAGCTGAATTTGAAACATTTAAAGATCCCAAAAAGGCATACGACTATTTAGACAACTCTACTTATCCATTGGTTGTAAAAGCAGAGGGTTTAGCTTATGGAAAAGGAGTTATTATTGCTGACAATAAATCAGAAGCTAAAAAAGCTGTTAAAAAGATAATGGAAGATAAATACTTTGGTAAGGCAGGAGAAAAGATTGTAATAGAAGAGTATCTAAAAGGAGAAGAAGTTTCTATAATGGTCTTTTCAGATGGTAACACCTATTATCAAATGGTTTCAGCTCAAGACCATAAAAAAATAGGTGAAAATGATACGGGTTTAAATACCGGAGGAATGGGAGCATATGCTCCAACACCTTTGATAAGTGAAAACTTAAAAACAAGAGTTGATCAAGAGGTTTTAAAACCATTGTTCAATTATTTAAAAAGTAATGATATTACCTTTAAGGGAATATTGTTTTTAGGGTTAATGATTGAAAAAAAGGCACCTAAAGTATTAGAATTTAACGTTCGCTTTGGTGACCCCGAAGCACAGGTTGTATTACCATTGTTAGAAAACGACTTACTAACTATAGCAGAAAAAATAAATCAAGGTAAGTTAGATCAAATAGAATTAGAATGGAAAAACAAAAAATCTATGGCAGTAATTATGGCTTCAGGAGGATATCCTGTTGAATATAAAAAGGGTAAAGAAATTTATGGATTAAATGATATAAAAGATCCCGACTGTGTTGTCTTTCATGCAGGTACTAAATTACACGAAAAAAAGGTCTATACAGATGGAGGAAGGGTTTTAGCTGTAACATCATTGGGAGATAGTTATCAAGAAGTTTATGACAAATGTTATCAAAATATCAAAATGATTAACTTTGATAAGGCTTACTATAGAAAAGATATAGGACATAAAATAAAGGGAGTGAAGCTATTAAATGAGTAAAAAAATTGGGATTATTATGGGTAGTGATTCAGACTTACC
>JBNJDV010000159.1:0-2705 GCA_051745185.1 Bacillota bacterium | reverse complement strand
AGTATTATACTGTAAAAGTAAAAGACGATGGTTCTGGTAATTTTGATTATGAAATTCTTTATTCTGATGGTTCTATTGTTGATTCTGGCAATATAACTCCTGGTGAGACTGTTGATTTGACTGGTACTGAAGGTTTTGAGCTGTCTTTGAATGGAACAGGAGAAACCACTGTTAACTTCAATAAAAATGAAGGTAATGGTAACAATGCTTCATCTTTAGCTGAAGTAATAAATCAAGATGAAGTTTTAAATGATGCAACTGTGACTGACAATTATCAAGCATTAATTTCAACAATTGGAGTTAATGCTCAAAGAGCTGACCAGATGAAGGAAAGCCAGGGAGATTTGGTAAGACAGTTAGGTAATATAAAAGAGAGTATTTCTGGGGTTTCTTTAGATGAAGAGATGGCTAACATGATTAAGTATCAACAAGGATATAATGCTGCAGCTAAACTAATAACAAAGACAGATGAAATGCTTCAAACATTAATCGGTATGGTGAGATAGGAGTGATAGGATGAGAATTACAGACAGTATGATGGTTGGAAATATGCTTGAAAATTTAACAAACAACAAAGAAAGACTTAATACATTAAACCAACAGTTGTCTTCAGGAAAACAGTTTTCAAAACCATCAGATGATCCCATAAAAGTAACAACAAGTATGAGTTATAGCAATCAGGTTAATAACTATGAACAGTATCAAAAAGATATTAACAATGCTAAGAGTTGGTTAGAAACTACTGAAAACACTTTAAGTGATTCTACAGAAGTAATGCAGAGAGCCAATGAGTTAGCAATTTATGGTGCAAATGATTCATTAAATGAAAAGGATAGAGCAAATATGGCTGAGGAAGTAAAAGAACTAAGGAATGAATTAATAAGTATTTCGAACAGCAAATTAGGTTCAGACTATCTTTTTTCAGGACAGGCAACTGATCAAAAACCGATCAGTTTAAATCCAGATTATAATTATAATGATCCTGCTGAAAATCATTATGTTGAATTTAATGGGGATAAAAATAAGATAAGAAGAAAAATTAGTGATGACAATAAATTAACAGTAAACTTAAATGCAGAAGATGTATTTAAAGAAAACATAGAAACATTAAACAAAATGTATGAAAATCTAAAAGCAGGAGAAAGTGGAGAAAAAATAGCATCTTATGCTAATAATATTCAGGAGGGGATGGATAAATCTTTCGGATATAGAGCTGAAATTGGAGCGAAGGTAAATAGGATGGATTTAATAGAAAATAGAATTGATGATGATGTATTAAACATACAAAAATTAAATTCAAAAAGTGAAGATATAGATTTAACTGAAGTTGTAACTGATTTAAAAATGAGTGAAAATGTATACAAAGCTTCACTATCTTCAGCAGCAAGAGTTATTCAACCATCTTTAGTTGATTTTATTAAATAGATTTAAATTAATTAGATAAATTTTGTGAGGTGTATAAATTGGAAATAATGAGTAGGGATTTTGGTAAAGTAAATATAGATGAAGATAAGATAATTAATTTTCCAGAAGGAGTTCCAGGCTTTAAAAATGAAGATGAGTTTGTGTTATTACCTTTAGATGCAGATTCTTTGTTTGTAATAATGCAGTCTATAAAAACACCTGAACTAGCTTTTATAACCCTTGAACCAAAAAATATAATAAAAGACTATGAATTTATTATCTCAGAAAAGACAGAAAAGCTATTAAAAATAGAAAGTATAAAAGACATTATACTATTAAACATAGTAACAATAAAAGAAAAGGTTGAAGATATGACTATTAACCTGGCAGCACCACTTGTGATTAATATAAATAAGAACCTGGGGAAACAGGTAATCTTAGATGATAATAAATATCCTGTTAAGTTTAAGCTAAATAACAACCAGGCAAAAGAGATGATGTCCTGATGCTAATACTATCCAGAAAAGAAGATGAAAAAATATTAATTGATAAAGATATTAAAATATCAATAGTAGAGATCAAGGGAAATCAGGTAAAAATAGGGATTGAAGCACCTCAAGATGTTGAGATTTTGCGAGAAGAAGTATTTAAGTCTGTAGAAAAAGAAAATATTGAAGCTACAACAGAAAGAAAAGTTGGATTAGATCAACTTAAGGAATTTGGAAACAAAAATGAAAAATAATGTAAAAAAGAGCAAAGGGTCAAAAATAGTAGTATAAGCTAGTAAATATTAACTATTTTGACTTAATTAAATATAAAGACAAGATAAAATGCTTAAAAATAAGTAATATAAGTCGATAATAGTAATAGAAGATAAACAAAGTATTTAGTAATGATTATAGGTCTGAAATTCAGATCTATAATGGTTACTAAAACTCGTAACCCAAATATGAGCGGCCGACATATTAAGGAAACGAGGTTTTAACCAAAGATCTCTTTAAACAGACAAGGATGTCTGAGTTAAAGAGTTAATAAAACAAAAATAATTTACAAAATCATCAAGGAGGATGATATTAAATGAGAATTAATACGAATATAGCTGCTTTAAATTCATACAATCAGCTAAAAAACACACAGGGAAATTTAAGCAAATCTTTATCAAGGTTATCTTCAGGTAAGAGAATCAATGGTGCTGCTGATGATGCTGCTGGTTTAGCAATCAGTGAAAAAATGGGATCACAGGTAAGAGGCCTAGCACAAGCTCAAAGAAATGCACAAGATGGTATTTCAATGATTCAAAC
>JBNJDV010000158.1:0-2727 GCA_051745185.1 Bacillota bacterium | reverse complement strand
AAAAATTAAAACTACTGATATAAAAACTACAATGGGAGAAGTAAATCTGTATCAAAGTTTAGATCAAGGTGTTGTACAACTTGTTGGGATAAATAGGATCAGCCAGCTTTTAATAGTAAAAGATCTAATAGAAAGTTATGTGGACTATATTTTAATTGATGGTGCCTTAGACAGAAAAAGTTCAGCACTACCTAGATTAAGTGAAGCAATGATCCTCTCAACCGGAGCTGTGATAGGTATAAATATCGAGGATGTAATTAAAAAAACCAGTTATGAATTAAAAAAAATAATGATTAAGTCTATTAAAGACAATAATCATCTTTTAAAACTGCAGAGCTTTGAAAATAAAGGAGTTAGTATTCTGTGGACAAAAAATGACGAAATTGTTGAATTTAATTCTCCTACTTCACTTATGCTTATAAATGACATTATAGACTATCTAAAAAAAAATGATATAGAAGAGATAAAATATCTTTTTATCAACGGAGCTTTTACAGATACAGTTGCCAAAAAGATATTTAGTTTAAATTACAAAAAATTTAACTTAGTTGTTGCAGATTCAACAAAACTTTTTTTAAATGAAATGAACTTTAATCTTTTAGATAAAAACAATATTAAGATTAATGTACTATATCCCATTAATATAATTGGATTGACAATTAATCCATATAATCCTGAAGGGGATAGTTTAGACAAAAATGAATTTTTCAAAGAGATAAATAAAAAAATTAATCTACCAATCTATAATATTAAGGCTTAAACTTTGAAAGGAGGAATATTTTGGCACCTAAATTAGATTTAGACCAAAAGTTAATTAACTTATGTAGAAACTATACTTCTAAAATTGCTGATGATATAGAACAAAAAATTGAGAACAATACAACGACATCGGTTGAAAGAACTGTTCTTAGACTATTAGGAGTTGATGGTGTAGATAAACACGGAATACCTTTACCTAATCTAGTTGTTGAAAAGATAAAAGAAAAAGGAAAGTTAAATAGAGGTATTTCCTATTGGTTTGGTAATGGATTAATCCAAACTGGTCTTGATGTACAGATTTTAGCAGATCAAGTTAGTAAAAATGAAGTAGACCTTTTAGAATTGCCAAAAGGAGATACTGGTCAGGTTAATGACTTTATCTATAAGAAGGCAAAAGAAAATATCAAATTTATCAAAGAAAATGTTAAAAAAAGAGAGCAGATGATGGATGAATTTCCTCCAGGACCACAACCCTGGCTTTATGTAATTGTAGCAACTGGCAATATTTATGAAGATGTAAAACAGGCCAAGGCGGCCGCAAGAGAAGGTGCAGATATTATAGCTGTAATTAGAAGCACAGCTCAAAGCCTACTTGATTATGTGCCTTATGGGCCAACAACTGAAGGGTTTGGGGGTACATATGCAACCCAGGCTAACTTTAAGATAATGAGAGAAGCACTTGATGAAGTTATCGAAGAAGAGGGACATTATGTTCAGCTTGTAAACTACTGTTCTGGTCTTGCCATGCCTGAAATTGCAGCTATGGGTGCAATTGAAAGATTGGATATGATGTTAAATGATGCAATGTATGGAATACTTTTTCGAGATATAAACATGAAACGCACCTTTATTGACCAGCATTTTTCTAGAATGATAAATGCTTTTGCAGGTGTAATAATAAATACAGGTGAAGATAACTATCTTACCACATCAGATGCCGTTAATGAAGCACATACTGTGTTAGCCTCACAGTTTATTAATGAAGAATTAGGATTAAGAACTGGATTAAAAAAAGAACAACTCGGATTAGGACATGCCTTTGAAATAAATCCCGAATTAGAAGACAGCTTCTTATTAGAACTAGCACAGGCTCAGATGGTAAGACAGATCTTTCCTGACTCTCCGTTAAAATATATGCCACCTACAAAGTATATGAATGGTGATATTTTTAGAGGACATTTAATGGACGGCATGTTTAACTTCGCTTCAATTATGACAGATCAAAGTATTCAGCTTTTAGGAATGTTAACTGAAGCGATTCATACTCCATTTTTACAGGATAGGGCTTTAAGTATTGAAAATGCAAAACATGTATTTAACTCTGCTCGCAGCCTCAGTGACGAGATTCAATTTAGACCAGATGGTAAAATACAAGAGCGTGCAGACCAGGTCTTAGCTGAAACTGCAGAAATCCTAAAAGAAATATCTGATAAGGGATTAATGCAGTCTCTATCCGAAGGGATCTTTGCTGATATTAAAAGACCGATTAAAGGTGGAAAAGGTGCTGAAGGGGTTTTAAAAAAGAGCGAGAACTACTACAATCCTTTTTATGAACTTCTTAAAAAGGAGTTGAATATATCTAATGGATAAAAATAATATAATAAAAGCATATGGTGATACATATAATGACGGCAAAGTCCAATTAAGTTTTACTCTACCTATTCAAAAAGGAGTAGAAGCAGAAGAAGCTGCCCGCAAATACTGTTTACAGATGGGTCTAAAAGAAGTTGAAGTTGTTCATATGAAAGATCTAAGTGAAGGGTTTACTTTCTTTGTAGTTTATGCAATATCAGATGCTGCTGTAGACAAATCCAAGATAAATGTTGCAAAGATAGATACCGAAGAAATGACCTATTATGAGATTAATGACTATATTAAAGAAAAAATAAAAAGAAAGTTGACAGTTGTAGGGGCCTGTACAGGGACAGATGCACATACCGTGGGATTAGATGCAATATTAAACATGAA
>JBNJDV010000157.1:0-2756 GCA_051745185.1 Bacillota bacterium | reverse complement strand
CCGAGATTATATATACTGCTTTCTTTTCCATTAAGAAGAGCTCTTAAAGCTAATGTATGAGCCTTTGCAAGGTCACTTACATGAATATAGTCTCTTACACAGGTTCCATCTCTTGTTTCATAATCAGTACCAAAAATATATAGTTTATCTCTTTTACCTAATGCTGTATCTAATACTAATGGAATAAGGTGTGTTTCAGGATCATGGTCTTCTCCAATTTCTCCACTTGGATCAGCACCAGCTGCATTGAAGTATCTCAACGACATATACTTTAGGTTGAATATTTTATCATATCTATCCATTGCTTTTTCAAAAAAGTATTTACTTTCTCCATATGTGTTACCGGGATTGATGGGGTGATTTTCTTTAATTGGTACTTCATTAGGTTCTCCATAGACAGCTGCAGTTGATGAAAATACGATATTTTTAATATTATGTTTTACCATTTGATCTAATAGTACTATTCCTTTATTAAAGTTATTATGATAGTACTTACCAGGGTCTTCCATCGATTCTCCAACTAAACTGTCTGCAGCAAGATGAACTACTGCATTTATATTATTTTCCGTAAATATTTTATTCAAAAGGTTTTTATCACTAATATCACCTTCAATAAACTTACCACAAGTAACAGCCTTTTTATGACCTTTTTTTAAGTTATCTAAAGTAAGTACATCAAAATCATTATTAACTAAATCCTTAATTACATGACTTCCTATATAGCCCGCACCACCAGTTACTAGTATACTCATTATGAGACCTCCAGCATTATTGATATTTGTGTCCATCTTTAAGCTTAACATTTTATGCACTTTTTTTCTAGAAAATATTATATATTATTTGTTTAATTTATTTTTTAGAATGCATGTAAAAAACGGTAAAGATATATTATCCTTACCGTTAATTTTTAAATTATTATTATTATTATTTATATTATAAATTCTCCATCTTCATAAATTAATTCGCCATCTGCAAAAATCTGCCCTCCATCTGACATATCACATAACATATCCCAGTGAATGGTTGACTCATTTTCACCTTTGGTCTCAGGATAACTTCTGCCGATTGCCAAGTGAACTGTTCCACCAATTTTTTCATCAAATAACATGTTACGGCTGAACTTCTTAATTCCGTAGTTACATCCGATTGCAACTTCACCTAAGTATCTTGAACCTTCATCAGTATCTAAAAGGGTATGAAGTAGTTCTTCCCCTTTTTCAGCAGAGGCTTCTACAACTTTACCGTTTTCAAAGGTAAGTCTAATATCTTCTATTTCTTTACCCTGGAAGATCCCTGGATATGAAAATCTAATTTGTCCTTCAGCTGAATCTTCGACCGGTCCGGTAAATACTTCACCACCGGGATAGTTTTCTTTGCCTTTATCAGGTACCCAAAGTCTGCCTTCCACATTAAATTTAATATCTGTATCTTTGGACTTATAGTGAATCTCTTTTACATCATTTAAATAATCAGCATAATGAGTTAACTCTTTACCTAATTCTTCCCAGTACTGAACCGGATCATCTTCATATAGGTGGCAGGCTTCAAATACAAAGTCTTCATATTCTCTAAGAGACATCTTTGCTTCCTGGGCATCAGCTAAGGTTGGATACTGGCATAATGTCCAGTTTAAATCTCCTTCAGCTGCTCGATTCATATGTATTTCCATAATCTCTCGATTGGCAAGACTTCTTTTTTTCATCTTTTCGGGATCAACATTTGTCATTCCCTTTGTATTATAGTTAGCTAAAATACCGATTTGAGCATCAATATTTTCTACAATGTATTTAGTAAATGGAGACTGATACTCTAATTGGTGTTCTGAAGCATATTCAAAAAAAAGTTCGTCTTCTCCTTCAAAAGAAGGTTGGACGATAGGATGTCCACCATTTTCTAATACTTTTATATATAGTGCTTTTATTAATGGTTCAGCAGCCATTGCACCTCTTATTAAAACATCGTCTCCTTTTTTTACTTCTACTGAGTAATTTACAATTACATCAGCATACTTTTCTAACATCGGATTAATCATAAAATATCCCCCTTATTCTAGACTAATTGATACATGGTCACCATCATCATTAATATCTACGATTTTACCTTTAGCTGAATCATCATCAATTGCAGCTAATATACTATCTAAATTAACATTTTGATCTTCCATCTGTTCTTTTGCTTTTTTAGGCATTATCTTTAAAGCAGTTTTAGCTAAAAGTATAGGGATAGATATATTAACTTTTTCTTCACCGTTTTCTTCTACTAGTATTTTGATATATTTTGGCCTAGATTTGCTGAACTCCGGTTTTTCAAAAACTGTATCTCTTTTTTCTAGAGTTGATAACAATTCATTAGCTTCAACAGCATCAATCGTCCCTTTTTCTAACATCTTTAAAATTTGCATTCTTTCTTCTGACATTATTAATCCCTCCAAATTATTAAATTTCTCCAAGTTGTTTAACAGCCTCTGATGCTGTAATATCGCCGCTTTCTAATTTTTTTAATACTTCTTTTCTTTTTTCAGCCATTTCATCATCAGGAGTCTGGTCTATATCATGTCCTAAGGCATGAATTACTTCATCCAATTTATTTCTAACTGTAGGATAAGATATCCCCAGTTCTCTTTCCACTTCTTTTATATTTCCCCTTGATTTGACAAACACCTCTATAAATTCTAAGTGTTCCTTTTTTAGTTTAGAAAATTTATCTAACTTAAAGTTACCACTTATTGTTGTCTGGCAGCTCGGACACTTTAGTTC
>JBNJDV010000156.1:0-2767 GCA_051745185.1 Bacillota bacterium | reverse complement strand
ATTACAAATGTTAACATTTTTTTGCGTTTTTCTAGATCTGATTCATTTGCAGCAAGTTTAAACATATTTCTGATATGTTCTCTTAATGTTATTGCATCTTCTTGAGACCATAAAGTAAATGAATTGTGTTCCATACCAGGTATGTTGTAATAGGTAGGTTCACTACCAATGCCTAAAACTAAATGGTCATAATTGTATACCTGATTTTCGGAGCTGATTTGATTGTTTTCTAAATCAAAACCTGTTATTTTATCTTTGATAATATTTACTTTGGTATTTTCAAAAACTTGTTCTATTGATACTTCAACTCCACTTTTGTCGACTCTGTTTCCAGCAACTTCGTGTAACTCGGTTAATAAAATATGTTCATCGCGATCATTTATAAGATCGATATGTACTTCTGGATCTTTGCGGAATTTTTTATTCAATCTTCTTGCTGCTTCAATCCCAGCATATCCAGCACCGAGTATTAGTATTCTCTTGCTCATATAATCCCCCTTTACATAATGATATTTTATAATGTGAATTTATAAACATAAATTAATATAAAATTCACAATAAGAGATAAAATATAATTACTCACTAATTAAAATAATAACTTATTTAACATTAATTTTCAAGAAAAATCTGAGTTTTCCTCTATATTATCTATAAATAATTTGCAATTTGAGAAAAATTTAATTATAATATATTACAGAATGATAAGAGGAGGGATAGCTGTGAGAAAAATCACACAAAAATCAATTTTAACTTTAGTTGCAATCTTTGTATTAGTTGCTGCATTTTCTGTAGTAGCTGGAGCACAGGATCTAAATGATGGTGAATATGTTGGTTATTTACCAGATGACCACGGTGATGTAGTTATTGAGGTAAAAGTAAAGTTTGGAGAAATTACTGGAGTAGAGATTTTAAACAATATTAAAACTACTCAATATCCACATGAAGAGGCTCGTGAATACTTTGTTAACTTTCCTTCAGCTGTAATAAGAAATCAAGGTACTGAGGGTATTGACGCAATTTCAGGAGCTACAGGTTCACATGAATCATATACTGAAGCTGTTGATATGGCTGTAAGTATTGCAAATGAAACATATGAAGGAAATACTTACTATGGTGTAGGTAGAGATTATGGACATGGTCATTACTTAGTTAAAGCTGTTATCGAGGGAGAAGAAATTCAATCTGTAGAAATTATTACAGCAAAAGATCCTGAAAATGAAGCTTTAGTAGGTGACAAAGTTGCAGGGGATTATCCTTATGAAGAAGCTGTTGAAACATTTGAAAAATGGCCGGAAATGGTTGTTGAAAATCAATCTGTTAACGTAGATGTTGTTTCAGGTGCTACTCATACAGACCATGGTTTAAATGGTGCTTTAGCACAATGCTTAACACAAGCTGGTTTAAATCCAGACGATTATAAATAAACATAAAAATTAATTTTATATTCATAACAAGGGCCCTTGAATTAGGGCTCTTGTTTATAGTATAAATAACTTAAAGATAAGGGACGATTAATAATGAATTATAAAAGATTTGCTTTCGCAGTATTAATATTACTAATAATAGTAACAGGTGTATATTTCATTAGTGATAATAATAACGATGAAACAACTCAAGTCAATAATGAAAATAATAACAATATCGAGGTAAAGCAAAGTGAAGGCTCTGAATTTTTGATGAATACATTAGTAAGAGTACGTATTCATGATGAAAAATCTGAAGAAATTTTAGAAGGTGCCTTAAACAGAATTAGAGAGTTGGAAAATATTTTAAGTAAAACAATCGAAAATAGTGATGTTTACAAAATTAATTTAAATGCAGGTAAAGAACCTGTAAAAGTAGATGAAAGAACATATGAACTATTAGAAGAAGCTTTGTTTTTTGCTGAAAAAACCAATGGTTCATTTGATCCAAGTATTGGTCCTTTAGTCTCATTATGGGGAATAGGTACTGAAGATGAAAGAGTACCATCAGAAGAAGAAATTAAAAATACTATAAATAAAGTTAATTATAATAATCTTGCACTTAAGGATAATTATAATGTATACTTAGAAAATGAAGAAATGTCTATAGATTTAGGTGCAATAGCTAAAGGCTTTGCAGCTGATAAAATAATTACATATCTAAATGAGAATGATGTTGAAAGTGCTTTTATAAACATGGGTGGTAATGTATCTGTTCATCGAAAAAAAGTTGATGGTTCTTTATGGAATATTGGAATTCAGGATCCTGATCGTACAAGAGGAAATATTATTGCAGCTGTAAAAGGTGAAGATATTTCTGTTGTGACTTCAGGTAATTATGAAAGATATTTTACTAAAGATGGAGTAAGGTATCATCATATAATTGATCCTGAAAGTGGTTATCCATCCAAAAATGGGGTTATTAGTTCAACGGTTATTTCAAATAATTCAAGTTATGCTGATGCACTATCTACTTCTCTTTATATATTAGGAGTAGAAAAAGCATTTGAATTAGTGGAAGAGATGGATGATGTTAATATAGTTTTGATAACTGAAGATGATAAGGCTTATGTAAGTGAAAAATTAAAGGATAGAATAACATTTACTGTTGATGAGCTTGATGTTATATATAAATAAAATAAATATACTAAGTTAAATGTAGGTGATTATATGTTTTGGGATGAGTATCCCGAGTTTTCAGATGAATTAAATAATTTTGAAAGATACTTTCAGGATCAATTATCAAGCAGCAATAGATTAATTTCTGATGAAATTAAAAGATTAGCTCAAGCTGGTGGTAAAAG
>JBNJDV010000155.1:0-2788 GCA_051745185.1 Bacillota bacterium | reverse complement strand
GCTTACTATAGAAAAGATATAGGACATAAAATAAAGGGAGTGAAGCTATTAAATGAGTAAAAAAATTGGGATTATTATGGGTAGTGATTCAGACTTACCAATCATGAAAGAAGCTTGTGAATTACTAAAAGAATTTAAAGTAGACTATGATCTACAGGTAATATCAGCACACAGAACACCCGAAGTAGCAAGAAAATATGCGCTTGAAGCTGAAGATAATAATCTTAAAGCCATTATAGCAGGAGCCGGTAAAGCAGCACATTTACCTGGTGTAATTGCAGCCAGCACTTTAGTACCGGTTATTGGAGTACCAATCAGAACCTCTACATTAGGTGGGGCAGATTCAATGTATTCAATGGTACAAATGCCCGGCGGTATACCTGTTGCAACCGTTGCATTAAACGGAGCAAAAAATGCAGCATTACTTGCACTACAGATGATAGCAATTGAAGACCAGGAGATAAAAGGCAAACTAATTTCATATAGAGAAAAGATGAGAGATGAAGTAATTAAAACTTCTAAAAAGTTATCTGAACAGGGATTTGAAAGATATCTACAGGAATACAAATAAGTGCTGGGGGTAAAATAATGATTAAAAGAAATATATTTGAAAACATAAATCCATTTGATCATAGGTATTCACATGAAAATGATACCTTTAAAAAATTAAAAGAATACCTATCTGAAGAAGCAAATATTAAGTACCAACTTAAGGTTGAATTAGCTTTGATTAAAGCCCTTAATAAATTAGGGGTTTGTTCAGATCATGTTGTTGATGAGGTAAAGGAAGCTATTGATAAAATCGATGGTGAAAAAGCTTACCAGGAAGAAAAAAAGACCAAACACAACATTAGAGCAATAGTGAATTTAATACAACAGAATGTAAGTGAGAGTTCCAAACCATATATACATTTGACAGCTACCTCGTATGATATAGTTGATACAGCTAATTCATTAAGGTATAGGGAAGTAACAAACGGTATAATCCTTCCTAAGCTAAAAGAACTAATAGAGATCTTAAGTGAGTTGGCACTACAGGAAAAAGACACATTACAGATTGGACGCACTCACGGACAACATGCAGTACCTGTAACATTTGGTTATGTTCTAGCAGGGTTTGTGGAAAGATTGGGTTTAAGGTATGAAGAAATTAAAAACAAGGCTGATAATCTAAAGGGTAAGTTTTCAGGAGCTTGTGGTACATACAATGCTTCCAGTTTGTTTTTTGAAGATCCGGTATTATTTGAGAAAACAGTAATGAATGAATTAGGATTAAATGCCGGTGATTTTTCTTCACAAATTGTAATTGCGGAATATATGACTGACTTTATTCATTCCATAATTTCAACTTTTGGAGTATTAGCAAATTTTAGTGATGATATGAGAAACTTACAGAGGACTGAAATTAATGAGGTGGGTGAGTACTTTAGTAAGGACCAGGTTGGTTCTTCTACAATGCCTCATAAACGTAATCCAATTAATTATGAGAATATTAAAAGTATGTGGAAAAAAACAATGCCTCAAATGAATACTATTTATATGGATCAAATCTCTGAACATCAGAGAGATCTTAGTAATTCAGCTTCCAGCAGATTTATTCCTGATATAATAGTGGGATTTACACTTTCAATGGAAAGACTAGTAAAGGTTTTAAAAAAATTTGGTATTGACCGTAAAAAAATGAAAGAAAACTTTAATATGTATAGTGAGATGATTATTGCAGAACCTCTCTATATAATTTTAGCTTCACAGGGACACCCTGATGCACATGAAGCTGTAAGAAAATTAACCTTACAGTCTGAAAAGGGTGATAAATCTCCCCGTGAGCTTTTTTATTTAAAAGAAGAATTTAAAAAATATAGAGAAAAACTCACCGAGTATCAAAAGTTAATAATTAACAATCCTCAAAAATATACTGGTGCCGCAAAAGAACGTACTGAGTATATAATTAAAAAATGGGAAAATAAATTAAAAAAAGGGAGAGATTAAATAATGGAAACCAAAGAAATGATATATGAAGGTAAGGCAAAAAAGATTTATAGTACTGAAGAAGACGATAAAGTTGTTATACATTATAAGGATGATGCTACAGCATTTGATGGTAAAAAGAAAGGGCAGATCAAATCTAAAGGGAAGTTCAATCTTGAAATATCCAATATATTTTTCATGTTATTAGAAGATAATGATATTAAAACTCATTTAATAAGACAGATTAATGATACCGATATATTAGTAAAAAAAGTTGATATAATACCTATAGAGGTTGTTTTAAGAAATATTGCAGCCGGCAGTTTAGCAAAAAGATTAGGGTTAGAAGAAGGAACAAAATTAAACCGCCCTATCCTTGAATATTACTATAAAGATGATGAGCTGGGAGATCCTTTAATAAATAGATACCATATCATAGAAAGAAATTTAGCTACTGAAGGTCAGATAAAGTTACTAGACATCTTAGGATTTAAGATTAATAAAGTATTAACAGAGTTTCTTGAAGATAAAGACCTATTATTGGTCGATTTTAAATTAGAGTTCGGATTAGACGAAAATGATAATATAATTTTAGCTGATGAAATTTCTCCTGATACATGTCGTTTTTGGGACAAAAACACTTTCAAAAAACTTGATAAGGATAGATTTAGAAGAGATCTAGGTGAAGTTGAAGAAGCATACCAGGAAATTCTATATAGATTAAAAAAGGATGTGATTATTTAATGAACTGGGAAGTAAAAATAGAAACCAAATTAAAAGATGGAATATTAGATCCCCAGGGAAAAGCAGTAAAAACCGG
>JBNJDV010000154.1:0-2824 GCA_051745185.1 Bacillota bacterium | reverse complement strand
AACTATAGAGTACCTTTTTATACCTTCATCTCTAAGATGATTTTTTACTATTTCTTTTATCTTTTTGTTATTTCCTCGCTTACTAAATGCTTTTGCAAAGGCTACTCCATTACCTTCTTTATCTAAAGATACTATTGGTTTGAGATTTAATAGTTTAGCTAACCTTCCTTTTAATGGGCTAACTCGGCCTCCTCTCACCATGTATTCAAAATTATCAACACTTACATAAATATATATATTATCTTTTATATTCTCTAAATATGATACTATATCTTTAAAATCATTTTTTTCTTTTATTTTTTCAACTGCTTCCATAACAAGTAGTCCCTGGGCACCAGAATCTAATTTTGAATCTATTATTGCTACTTCTACATTATTGTCAATTTTTTTGACTGCAGATTTAACAGTTTGATAAGTACCGCTTAATTTACTTGATACGGTAATAATTATTATTTTTTCATAATGGTCTGCAATAAATGAAAGCTTATCTTCTACTGATTTAACTGTTGGCTGTGATGATGTTGGATATTCCTCTGACTGGTCAACTAAATCATAAAACTTATCATGTGTTATAGTAACTTTATCTAAATAATTAGTATTATCTATAATTAAATTAATTGGAATCACATGTATTTGATTTTCATCTATGAATTTTTGGGGTAAATCAGCTATTGAATCGGTTACCAATGCAATCTCAGTTATTCTATTAAATTGAATATTATATTGAATTAACATATCATCAACCTTTTGATCAATTATTGTACTGTATTGATTTAATTTAGAGAAAAATTCTGCCGGTTTATTTGTATGAATATGAACTCTCATTTTATCAATACTACCTGCAATTATCAATGAATCTCCATATCTTGATAATTCTTGATTTAATGATTTTATATTAATTTTTACATTTTCGAGGTAAGCCTCTGTACAGTATCTAAATTTTATTTCGGTTTTTTGATCAAAAACATTTTCTTCAACTTCTAAACTTATATTAATATTATCAATATCTTCTATCTTGCCAGTTTCTATAAATTCCAAAATACCTTTTAGAAAATATATAAAACCTAAAGCTCCAGAATCTACAACTTGAGCCTTTTTTAGTACTTCCAACTGGTCTTTTGTTTTTTCTAGTGATTTTTTAGCAGTCTTTAAAGATTCCTGCATAATTACCTCAAAATCATCAGTTTTCGATTTAAGTTCTTTTAAAGCTTTAGACCAATCTCTCATAACTGTTAACATCGTTCCCTCAACAGGTTCACTAATTGCCTGATAGGTAAGATCTACAGCATTTTCTATCATTTTGACAAATTTATTTACACTTAACCTATTCTCAGTATCAATACTTTCCTTTAGGCCGTTTATAAATTGAGCAAAGATAATTCCAGAATTACCTATAGCTCCTTTCAATGCAGCATCCCCCATTGAATCAAGGGTTATCTTTATAGATTTATCAGCAATTACATTTTTTATAACCATATTTAATGTTCGGGATAGATTGGTGCCCGTATCTCCATCAGGAACAGGAAATACATTTATTTCATTTAATTCTTTTCTATTTTCTATAACCTCTTTTGCCCCCGAAATAAAAGCATAATAAAGCCTTTCTCCATTTAAATACTTTATTTTCATCTTCATCACCCTATATTATTTGATATAACTTTCTAACCACTGAATTAAACCTTCACTTAAACCATAATCATCTTTTTCTTTTGCAAACAATTCACTACCCTGTTGGGTCCCGACATAATAATTCATTCTGGCAACTAAAGTGGAGTTTATAAATTCTTCATCTTTAGGATATATTCCTCTTAGTTCAGACATTAATCTAGAGTAACTTTGTAAACGATACTTTTGATGATAAAACTCTGCTAAATAGAAATTACTATATTCTTTCAATTCAGTATAGAGAGTCTTATTATTATCTAGACTCTGAACATAATTTTCATAAATGTTTTTTTGTTCTTGATTGTGATAAAAAACTATAGACTTATATTGACTACCATATGGTTTTACATAAAAATTATGATTTTCAAAAAAAATCTTTAAGAGTTCTTTGTATGATACTGTATTAGGATCATATTCAACCTGTATGGTCTCTGTATGACTGCCTAAATTATGGTAAGTAGGATTATCCATTTTACCCCCAGCATATCCAACTCTTGTTCTAAAAACTCCTTCAACTCCACCAAATAAAACATCAGGCCCCCAAAAACATCCCATTGCAAATGTTGCAGTTTCTAGTCTCTTGGAATCTATATTATCAATTGGTGGTTTATTACCTGTATCAGCCTGGACAGAAGTATTTATCACTAATATTGATAACAATAAAGCAGCTAATATATAAATATAATTCATTTCACTCACTCCTTATTTTTATAATAATAACCATTACTATTATTAGATTACAAAAAATTCCTGCTATTTACAGTTAAACAGTTATCATTTATAGCAAGAGTGAGTAAAAAATTAAATATTTAAATACCTTGTTCTAATCTTGTCGCAAATTCTTGAGGTAGATCTGTTTTATCAAACTTATTTTGAACTTCTTTAATATCATATTTAACCCTTTTGAATTCGACATAGTTTTTATCAGGATTAAAAATAACATAACTTGATTTGGGATTTCCATCCCTGGGTTGGCCAACACTTCCAACATTTATTACATAACTATAATTTGGGTTAACCCTTACAATTTTTTCCTCGTTTTTCTCCCATCCTTCTCCTCGATTATAAAAACATGAAGGAAAATGGGTATGTCCAATAAAAAGAATATTAGAATTGAAAATCATAGGTTCAATATTTTTTATGTCATGCTCATTAAAAA
>JBNJDV010000153.1:0-2834 GCA_051745185.1 Bacillota bacterium | reverse complement strand
GAGGGAAACCATATAGAAGTTTTCTCCAAAACAGTTAAATAAATTAATTGTTAACTATGAATAGTTTGTAAATAGCGCTTCTAAAAATAAAGTACAATAAAATCATAAGTAATATTAGATTTATGCATTAATAACTTAAAAAATATTGTTTTGAAAAGAGGTAAGTAAATGAAATTTGAATTTGTTCCAATCAATTTAGAATATGCAAAGGAAATAAAAGGATGGAGATATAATGGGTTTGTAAAAAACATTTATGTAGAACCCTACTTCAATAGTCTAGATGAAAAAACAGGTAAAATGAAAGGACCAGATGGTTGTGAAGGATTTGTAGTATTGAATCAAGATAAACTAGTAGGTTTATTTGAATACTATTTTAGGGGAGATATTATAGAAATTGGACTTGCTTTAAATCCTGATTTTGTAGGAAAAGGATATGGAACAAAATTAGTAAAACAAGGTATTAACTTTGGAATAGATAAGTTTAATTATAAAGAAGAATATATAATGTTAACTGTAAATATTGAAAATAAACCTGCAATAAATGTTTATAAAAAAGTTGGATTTAAAGAACATAAAAAAGAAGAGAATTCAATTGAAATGAGAAAGTATATTTAATTTTAAGTACAGAAAAGGTTATTTCTTTATATAGGCTTTTTTTGTTTTAAGGGTGGCTATATTCTTAGAAAAATAAATTCACATATATTACACTAGGAGGAATAATAAATGAGTGAAATTATTAGAAGAGATGTTAACAAAGATTGGGCGCATTCAGGAATTGTTGAAGCTGGTGATTTTGTTTTCATTAATTATTGTGTAGGTAATATTGGTCAGTCTGTTGAAAAGCAAATAAATGGTGCATTTGATCATTTAGAAAAACGTCTAAAATCAATTGACTTACCACTTGATTCAGTAGTTAAGATTGATTGCATGTTTAGAGATGTCTGGAACATACCTATAATGGAAGAAGTGATTAAAGAAAGATTTAAAGGTAAATATCCAGCAAGAAAATCAATACAAACAGAATTCGCTCATAGAGGTGGCAAAGATGGTCTGCTCTTTCAACTTGATGCGGTAGCTTATAAAGGATAGTCAATACATATAATTTTTTTGAAATCAATATAGAAAAGGTGTATAAATTATGAATAATGATTTACTTAAAAAACATATTTATGAACTAGAAAGAAAATTATTAGAACCTGAGGTTCGTCAATCAAAAGAAAAGATAGCAGAAATATTAGCTGATGACTTTATTGAGTTTTGTAGTTCAGGAAAGATATATAAGTATGATAAAGGAGATCTCATAGATAATAAAGGAAATGATCACTTCGATTGGGAAATTAAAAATTTTTCAATTGATATTTTGAAAAAAGATATAGTTTTAGCAAAGTATAAAGTGATTAAATATAACAAACTAGAGAATACAAAAATATACTCACTTCGTAGTTCAATATGGAAATACACAGAAAAAAGATGGAAGATGGTTTTTCATCAAGGGACATTAACAGATAAAGTATAATCTTATTAGACTTATTAATACTTTTCATTAAAGGGACTTCATTTATTTGATAAAAAGTAGTTTCATTTTTTTTGATAATTTTTTATAGACAAATTAAGGAGCAAAAAAATGAATGAACTTATAAAAAGGATTAAAATGGGTAAGTCAAATGCTTATCTTATAAATACCAAAAAAGGCTTTATATTAGTTGATACAGGAATTAAAAATAAATTAAATGAAATAGAAAAAACCTTGAAAGAAAATAATGCTAGATTAGAAGATATTATTCTTATAATAATAACACATGTACATTATGATCATGTAGGCACTTTATCTGAGTTGAAAGATAAGACTAATGCTAAGGTATTGGTTCATAAAAAAGAAAAAGAGTTATTAATTGATGGTAAAACTAATTTCCCTGAAGGGACTATGTTTTTATCTAAGTTGATATCTAAAATGAGTAATTTATTTTCAAAAGGCAAATTCAAATCTGTAGCTCCGGATATTATAATAAGGGATACTTATGATCTAAATGAGTATGGTGTTGAAGGTAAAATTATACATACCCCTGGCCATACAAAAGGATCAATAAGTGTAATAATAAATGGTAAGCATATCATTTGTGGTGATACCTTATTTAATATTTTACCAAACACTGTGTATCCTCCATTTGCAAATGATAAACAACAACTATTAGAAAGTTGGAAAATAATTAAAAATTACAACTGTGAAAAGTTTTATCCTGGGCATGGAAACATATTTGATAAAAGTAAGTTTATTAAGACATTTAAAAGAAAAGTATAGTATAAATTTAAAGAACAAGATAATTTAAAATAATACATAGAATCAATGATTTTGGAAGGTTAAATTAATATAACTTTATTAAATAATCTAAGGAGGACTTTAGATTATGAATAGAAAAATTACAGGAAAAAGCGTAGTAAGATTTGTTGGATGGGTAACTATATTTGAAACTATTCTTATAATACTAATGAAAATGTTTTCAGATATACAAACTCTTATTATTTATATTTTATTAGGTTTTTCCAGTAGTACATTTTGTTTGTATTTGGGGTATTTAAACTAAAATTATTAGTAGCTTCCCAAACATTGATATGTTAAATAAAATTAGTGTAGTGAAGTTAGTATTGAGTCTTATAAGAATAGCATGTATTGATTTTAATGAATGTTAAAAAATATAAGTACAAAGAGGAGGAGTTTTTTTGTTTTCATATAAAATCGAGAAAAACATATCTTTAGAATTATTTGAAATTACTGATGCAGAAGAACTATTAGAATTAATTAATTCTAACAGATCTTATCTAAGAGAATGGTTAGG
>JBNJDV010000152.1:0-2854 GCA_051745185.1 Bacillota bacterium | reverse complement strand
AGCTGTTTAGTAGTGTGGCTGTCAGAACCAAGTGTTAAGATTTCTCCTCCTAATTCCTTGTATAATTTAAGAGTTTTTATTGAAGGCATAGGATTTTTACCGTCTCCAATATAGTATCCAGTTGTATTTACTTCAATTCCTTTATTGCTATTTATTACTTCTTTTAAAATGGATCTAATAAGTTCAGCAGTTTTTTTGTTATCCATTAAATCAGGGGAACCATCGTAATTGTCATATCTTCGAACAAGGTCTAAGTGTCCCAATACTGAGTAATTGTCGAAGTTTTTTACTACTTCTAATATTGACTTTAGATACTTATGATAAGCTTCCCACCTTTTATATCCTTTAAAGAAGTCTCCGTTGTGTAGATCATTTTTTTCCGCAGTGTGAAAAGAGGCAATTATAAAATCAAAGTCATCAGCTAAATATAGGTTGCTTTCTTTTAAAATATGGGTCTGCATTCCCATTTCAATTCCTTTTTTTATAGTTAACTTACCTTCATATTTTATTTGATATTCCTTTAATTTTTTTAGATACTTTTCTTTTTTTAATAGGAATTCAATTTTATTATCCTGATAATCAATATCATGGTGATCTGTAATTGCTATTTCATTTAAACCTTTGTCTATAGCAGTTTTACAGATTTCATCTAAGGTCATTTTTGAATCAGCTGAAAAGTTTGAATGCATATGATAATCAGCAAGCATATTATCACTCCTGTAATATTTTATTTAAATTCTTAATTATTATAACATCAATCTGTAATAATAATCAATATTAGTTGTTGTTAGGAGGGCTTAATATAAATAATAGCTTGACTTTAAGGGTTAAAATATTAGATAATATATATAATTTCAATAAGATTATAGGGAGGATTTATATATGAATGCTTTTGTTGAAGGTGTAAGGGATATACTGCCGGCGGAATTAAGAAGAAGGCGTGCTATTTATAAAAGAATAAGAAAGGTGTTTCAAAATGCAGACTACAGAGAAGTTATTACTCCTACTTTGGAGTCATTAGAACTTTATACTGGAATTGAGGGTGTTATTGATAAAAGTGAAATGTTTAAAGTAGTTGATGAAAACGGCCAAATTTTAGTATTAAGGCCTGATGTAACTATGCCTATAGCTAGGTTGGCAGCTACTAGATTTCAAGATACTCCCCGTCCTCTTAAGTTCTCATATTTAACTACTGCATATCAATCTAAAAGCAGTCAGAGTTTAAACCTAAAAGAAAAGACTCAGGCTGGTGTAGAAATGATCGGGAGTGACAAACTATATGCAGATATCGAGATGATAGCTCTGCTTATAAAAACTATGAAAGCGGTTCATATAAATAATCCTTTAATAGATATCGGCCATGCCGATTTAATAAATGAGATTTTTTGTGAAATGAATTTAGATAAAAAAGATAAGGATAACTTATTATCCCTGTTATCTGCTAAAAATAAAGTGGGAATAAAAAGATATCTTAAAAATGTAAACTTAGAAAAACAAAATAAGGAAATATTAATTAAATTAGCCACACTTTTTGGACAACCTGATTATGTATTAAGTAAACTAAAAGAACTGCCCATTTCTAAAAAAGCATATAATGAAGTATTAAATCTAGAAAAGTTATTCAATAAGTTAAAAGAGATTGGTTTAATTGATCATATAACATTTGATCCTATGTTAATATCCCGTCACGGATACTATTCTGGTGTAATTTTTAAGGGGTATGCTGGGGATCATAATATTTTACTTGCCAATGGTGGTAGGTATGATAATTTAACTAATAGATTTGGAGTAGGAGAACCAGCGGTTGGTTTTGCACTTGAAATCGAGAATGTTTTAGACTATTTAAATAAAACAGATTATGAGTTTAAAGCAGAAAACTTAAGATTTGTAATCAATTACAATAAAGAAGAAAAATTTAAAGATGCTTATGATATGGCTGAGATACTTAGAGATAAAAATTATATTGTTGAAATTTTTGAGGAATTAAAAAATGATGATTATGTTAAGTTTCAGGGGATAGATTTTAGAGTTGATTTAGATGATAAAGATCTGAAACTATATAGTGTTAAAACAAAAAAACAGAAAACTATTAATAGAGAAGATTTTTTAAATAAAACAGAAGAGATAATTGCTGATATATTTGAGGAGGTTAGATAATGGCTAATATTACAATTGCAATGGCTAAAGGAAGATTAGCAAAACAGGCTGTGAAACTGTTTAATAATTCTGGTATTGACCTACCTGATGATATGCTTAGTTCACGTAAGTTAATTTTTAAACTTCCTCAAGAAAATTTAGAAATAATTTTAGTTAAACCAGCAGATGTACCGATTTATGTTGAATATGGTACAGCAGATTTGGGAATAGTGGGGAAAGATACTTTACTAGAAGAAAATAGAGACCTCTATGAAATTCTTGATTTAAAATTTGGAAAATGCAGATTTGCTCTTGCAGGACTACCTGAAGGTAAAGAAACCTTATTACAAAGAAAGGTAGCAACAAAGTACCCTGACTTTACAAGAAGGTACTTTAAAAGCAAGGGTGAACCGGTTGAAATAATAAAGTTAAACGGTTCAATAGAATTAGCACCACTGACCGGACTTGCAGATACGATATTAGATATAGTACAAACCGGAAGGACGCTGAAAGAAAACGGTCTTGTAGTATATGAGAATATTCAAGACTTAAGTGCACGTCTAGTTGTAAATAAAGTAAGTATGAAAACCTACCAAAAAGAAATATCTAAAATAATTGACGCACTAGAAGTTGAACTTGAGGAGGAATAATTGAGTATGTTGAAAAAAATAGATCTTAGAGGAAGTAGTATTGAAAAGATCAAAGAAATCTTAAATGA
>JBNJDV010000151.1:0-2873 GCA_051745185.1 Bacillota bacterium | reverse complement strand
GACTACTTTATTTTAACAAATAATTCTTCACTATAATCATTTATATCTTCCACATTCAGAATCTGATACTTATTATTAACATCATTAAAGTAATCAGCTATCAGATCTTTTCTTATAATTTCATTACTTTTGACTTCTGCTTTTAAATCTTTCCTAGTCAGCCTCCATGGCCTTTCAGAGTGAGTCATTTTTTCTAGTGTTTTAGCACTATAACAGCCAAAATTATCAATAATACTGTCTACAAGTTCTTCTTCCACTTCAGTTAGTTCAATATCTTCAAATTCTAAATTATCGTCTTCAATTGGATTATAGCCAAAATCTCGATATTTAAAATATATATCTTTATAAACTGGTCCATGAACCCAGGCTTCACAATCCTCAGCAAATAAGAATTCATCATAAAATGTTTTATAAAACCCCTGACTATAATAAAGCAGCTTTTGCAGTGCAAGAGGTGTTACCTCACCCAAATTTTTAAGAAGATATTTAACTACACTATCAATCTTCTTTTCTGTTTTCAGCTCATTATTCTGCGATTTATTTATCGCTTCCATTAGATTATTAAAAGTTTTTTCTGAAACTTTATCTCTATTTTCTTCTGCCAGATGACTTAGATAATTATAATCGTTTTTCACCCTTTTCAGAATTTCAGAATAACTTTTAGATGGAATATCACCATCCAGATAACGGGTTAGAGTAGTTTCACCCCATCCTAAAAGTAATGATAATGGTCTTTTACCTGTATTGTAATGCTTTACTATTTCTTTTATTTCAGAAACATTAATAATGCCTGCTTTTTCTCGATAGGCATTATCAATTTTTTGGAGATTCTTATCATGAAGTTCAGGAATGAAAATTTCTTCTCCACATTTATTACAATAAGCTCTTTCAGCAGTATATTCAAATTCCAGACCCCGTACCTCTTTTTTTTCCACTGAATCTTCAATTTGGTACTCAACATCCTTTCTACATTCAGGACAAAAAGTTCTCATTTTCTTCACTCTCCTTTATTGGTCCTGCTTAAATAAAAATGAAACTGATTTTTCACGTTCGTGGAAAGAAATTACATATAAGTAATCAGCACTTTCAATCAAATTAAATTTTATGTAAATATCAATTACTTTATATTCACCAAAATAGTTTAGCTCTTTTCTACTACAGAAAACATACAGTATCTCGTGTAAAAATTCTTCTTTTTCATTATCAACTGCATAACAGAAGTCTTCAACTTCAAGGTTAAATATTATATTTTCAATCTTTTTTGAGCTTAAATTATAGGCTTCAATAAATTCTTTGTTTTTTACTCTATGTGTAGATAAAGTATACTTTTCTTGGACAATAGCTATTTTGACTTTTTTTAAATATTCTAGAATTTCTTCATATTCTAAATCAGTATGCTTTTGCGGCTGATAATCTGACAAATAACCATCCTTTCACACTAACATTTATTACATCTTAATTAATTATATATAATTAATACGTATATGTCAATAATAATGTATTAATTAATACATTAAATTAATTATATGAATAGCTTTGAGTGTCTTTTCTTAATAATTACTTTATTATTTATAATAATTTCTATAAAAAAATCTCTGCTATTATAGCAGAGGTAATATTTAATATATTTATTTGTTTATTGCAATATAGTAATGTACAGTAGTAGTCCCCCCCTTAATAATGGAAAAAAAGGTTTAACTTCATAATTATTAGTTTCTTAAATTTAAACAATAAATTCTTTTGGTTCAAATTCTGTATTCTGTATAGCTTGATAGAAAATTGATGGTGATATATCATCTAAAGATCCATGACAATATCTATTATTGTAATAATACATATAATTACTAACTGTTTTTTAAATGTCAAGATAACTCATAAACTCATTTCTACTATAGCAATCTTTTTCAAGTATTGCGTGTAAGAATTCAAATATGAGCATTTAATTAGTCGTTTTAACAGGTATTATTGATGTTTACGGACAAATAATTTACATGAGTCGCCAAAGAGATTTAAAACATACTGTGGACCATTGTCTGTTCTAATAGCAGGTAATTTTTCCATATTTTTAGTTAACTGTCTGTGTTTAAGAACGGTTTTAAGAACTCTAGCAACATCATTATCATATAGTAATGCATGCAAATTACCATATTTTACTTTGTAGGTTCTTTTCTGCTTCCTAATATTAATCAAATATTTCTTGATGTGATTCATTGATATCTCGATGAAAAATAATCAAATCCATAATTTCTTTTGCTTTATTTAGACCATCTTTTGCTTCCTGTGTATCAACCTCTTCAATAAAAGCAATAATAGGATCCTCTTCAATTTCATTTTCATCTTGTACCAATTTTTTTAAACTAATTCCCAATATATCAGCAATTAATTTTATTTCTTCTAAGTTTATATTTTTCCGTCCATGAATAATTTTATTTACAACTTGTCGGGAGACATTTAATTCTTCTGCTAAATGTGATTGACTACATCCAATTTCAACCAAACATTTCTGTATTCTATTACCAACTATACTATTAAAAGAAGTCATTAGCTTCACCTCCTATAAAAAGTGTAGAATTCATATTAAAACCAGCATATCGTTTACATTAAATATGAATTAAACAAATATGTAAATATATCATAGACTAATCGGAATAAAATAAATATTTCTACTTATAAAACATTCTATTAAACAAAACATAAAAATATATTATTTTCAGTTATAATTCAATCTTTAACTTTGATGTTGCTGTAAGAAGAACAATTAACTTAACAATATTTATAGATGATAAACCCTGGTTTATTTTCAAAGTTTAAAACTTTTAAAAGTATTTTTGTTTTTGTTCTTCTATACAGGTAGTTTTGCTTGTAAATAACTA
>JBNJDV010000150.1:0-2879 GCA_051745185.1 Bacillota bacterium | reverse complement strand
TCCAGGAGATATCTAATCAAGACAAAAGGTATAGAGTGGTTTGAAAATGTATTTTTAGAAAAGTTAAGTAACTTTACTATAATAGGTCTATTAGCTACTCTAATTATCCTGTTTTCATTTCAGGGAGATGTTATTGTAAATAATCCGATACACATCTTATTAATAGCTATACCATTAATCATCCAGACCTTTTTTATCTTTACAATTGCTTATGGATGGGCAAAGCTATGGAAAATTGAACACTCAGTAGCTGCACCTGCAGCTATGATAGGTGCAAGCAACTTCTTTGAATTAGCAGTTGCAACAGCAATTTCAATCTTCGGAATAGGGTCAGGAGCAGCTCTAGCAACAGTTGTTGGGGTTTTAGTAGAAGTGCCAGTTATGCTAGGATTAGTCAAGATAGCAAATAGTACTAAACATTGGTTTCCGACCAAAAGCTAAAGGAGATAAGAATTAAGAATAACTAATTAAAACTGAATAGTATTTAAAACATAAAAAAAGGTGGGGAATCCCCACCTTTTCACTGTATAATATACTTTAAATTTAATGTTCTTATTCAAACCATTTAAGAATTTCTGTTTCAGAAGGAACTTTGCCAGAAACTTTCATTTCACCGTCTACAGCTACTGCAGGAGTTAGCATAACTCCTCTTTCAGTAATTTCATCCATATCTTCAACTTTAACTATTTCTGCATCTAAATCCAATTCAGCAACGATATTTTTTATATGTGCTTCTGTTTTTTTACAGCTTGGACAACCTGTACCAAATACTTCGATTTTAATCATTAATATCATCTCCCTATTAAATATTATTATACTACAAATGTACCATAAACAAAACCACTAAATGTTGCCATTACAACAACCAAACTAATAAATACTAATGTCTTTTTTGTTCCTAAAACACTTCTTATTACTAACATATTTGGTAAACTAAGTGCTGGTCCTGCCAAAAGCAGTGCTAAAGCAGGTCCTTTACCCATACCTAAGCCCATTAGTCCTTGTAGGATTGGTATTTCTGTTAAGGTGGCAAAGTACATAAATGCTCCCAAGATTGAAGCGGTGAAGTTTGCTACAATTGAGTTACCTCCTACAAACCTTGAGATCCAGCTGGCTGGAATTATACCAGCTTCAGTACCCGGCCTACCCATTAAAAATCCTGCTATAAGTACACCTGCAAACAGAAGGGGTAAGATTTGTTGGGCAAAGTCCCAGGTTGAATCTACCCATTCAGTTAGTTCATTTTTATCAAACCAGCGTTTTAATATAACTCCTAGAATAACTAATAGAGTAATTGTGATCGGCCATTTTATATTATAGATAAAGTTCCAGAAACCTGTATTAGTACTCGGTTTTGCCCAGGCAGCAAAGATCAAAATAAGAACTAAGGTTACAAAGTAGATAATGTTTTGTAATCCAGACCTTTTATCATCATCTGCACTTCCCATAACAAGGTCTCCCTTTAGTCTTTCTTTATCATCTTCACGGAAAATTATTGCCATTAATATGCCAATAACTACTGCAAATAGTATTGCTCCTACTGCTCTAGCTAACCCTAACTGCCATCCTAAAACACGGGCTGTTAATATAATTGCTAATACATTAATTGCAGGTCCTGAGTATAAAAATGCTGTTGCTGGACCGATTCCTGCTCCTTTTTTATATATTCCTGCAAAAAGAGGTAATACTGTACATGAACAAACAGCAAGTATTGTTCCTGATACTGAAGCAACAGAATATGATACCCATTTTTTTGCTTCACTACCAAAGTATTTAAGAACTGCATTTTTAGATATGAAGTTTGCAATTGCTCCTGCAATGAAAAAAGCAGGGATAAGACAGAACAAAACATGTTCTTGTGCATATTCTTTAAGCATGTAAAATGCTTCAATTATAGCCTGCTGTAGTTTTGGATTACTGATTGGAATATAGAAAGCCGCAAGAAAAACAGCTATGTATAACAGTAATTTGTTTCTTTTACTCATCATATTTCACCTCGATTTTGATTCATTATTTATTATTTAAAATATTCATTCTATCGTTGAGATCACTTTTTATTACATTATCAACACATGTAAAGTAATTTATTATACAGGGGGTTTTAAGAGTATAGTAAACTTTTAAACCCTCTTTTTTTGATTTTACTACTCCAGCAGTTTTTAAAATGCTTAAGTGTTTTGAAACTGATGATTGATTTAGATTAAGTTCTTCTTCTAAATCTGAAACACACATTTTATCATTTTCACCTAGAGTATCGACTATTTTTAATCTGTACTTATTGGCAAGAGACTTCATAATTTTTTCTCTTGCTTCATAGAGTCGTTCATCCATATCATCACCACCTAATTAGAATATTATCATATTAGAATATAGTTGTCAAACTAATCATATATTTTATAATTATATCGAAATATATTAATAAATAGTTAATAACAAAAGAGATAAAAAAGGATAATAATGGTATTTATTGAAATAGTATTCAAAGGTGTTTTAATAAAAGATTAAAAGGGGCTGTTAGTTGTGAAATATAAAAAAATAGTTTTGTTTATGTTAATATTTATCTTATTATTCACTATTAGTGCCATGTCAAAGTCTAAGATAACTTACTATACTACTATTGAAGAAAATTCAGACCAAATTCATGTTAAAGTTAAGTTAGAGGATTTAAAACAAGATAAAGTTATTATAGGATTGCCAAACTTGCCGCAAGAAGCCTCAGATCATGATAGCTTTACTTTTCAAGATCACTTACATAATTTCAAGGCATATAATGGTAATAAAGAGTTTGAAATAGAACAAAAAGATGATTTATTATTCATCAATGCAAATTCAGATCTTACATATCTGGAGTATTCAGTAGATAATAAAATATACAGTAA
>JBNJDV010000149.1:0-2898 GCA_051745185.1 Bacillota bacterium | reverse complement strand
TACTGATAAAACCGGTACTTTAACAAAAAATGAAATGACGGTACAGAAAGTATATTATAATGATAAAGAATATGATGTAACAGGAATTGGTTATGAACCAAGAGGAAAAATTTTAGATGAAAATGGAGAAGAAATAAGTCAAGAACAAATTGATAAGTTGGAAATTATGTTTGATGCTGCTACAATGGCATCAAATGCTGAAATACATCCACCTGATGATGAGCACTCCAGCTGGTATCCAATTGGTGATCCAACTGAAGCTGCTTTAATAACATTATCAACCAAAGTTGGAACCAGAGCTGAAAATGAAGATGAAGAAAATCCGGAATTACATGAATTTGGTTTTGATTCTGAAAGAAAAAGAATGAGTTCAGTTCGTCAGTTTGAAGATGGAGAATATTTGGCGATGAAAGGTGCTTTAGATAGTGTACTTTCAGTTAGTAAGTATATATATAAAGATGGTAAAAAAGTACCAATTACTGAAGAAGATAAAGAAAAATATAGAAAGTTAAATGAAAAGTATTCTAAAAAAGCAATGCGTGTACTATCATTTGCATTCCGTAAATTGGAACCTGGACATAAAGATTATGTTCTTGAAGAGATTGAAAAAGATGTAATCTTTTTAGGTGTTGTTGCAATGATTGATCCACCAAAAGAAGGTGTGAGAGAATCGATAGAACAAGCCCATCAAGCTCACATTAATACTTTTATAATGACTGGAGATCATGCAATTACTGCCAATGCTATTGGAAAAGAAATTAATTTAGTAAAAGAAGATGAAGATATAGATGTAATTACCGGTGAAGAATTTGATAAGTTGTCTGATCAAGAATTAGTAGATATAATGGAAAATCATGAAAGTATAATATTTTCCAGAGTTTCTCCAGAACACAAACTTAGAATTGTAAAAAATCTAAAAAATCAACGTAAAATTGTGGCTGTGACTGGAGATGGTGTAAATGATGCCCCTGCTTTAAAAAGTGCACATATCGGTGTAGCAATGGGTGGTATGGGAACAGATGTTTCTAAACAGGCAGCAGAATTGATCTTATTAGATGATAGTTTTCCTACTTTGGTTTATGCGATACAAGAAGGAAGAAATATTTATAATAATTTAAAGAAAACTGTAATAGCTTCTTTAACAAGTAATGGTGGTGAGCTTGCAGTTGTATTATTAGGCCTTTTAGGAGTTTCATTATTTAACTTGCCTGTTCCAATTTTAGCTATTCAAATATTAGCTATTGACCTTTTAGCTGAAATTTTACCATTAACTGCTTTTACATTTGATCCTGCTTCAAAGGATATTATGAAATCACCACCTCGTGATAAAGATGAGCATATAGTTAATAAAAAATCATTTTCAGAGATATTATTTTTTGGTATTTTAATGGGTGTACTTGCTTATTTAAACTTCTATTTGTTTAACAGTAGAATGGGTTCATTAAACTTAACAGAAAGTCACTCATTGTATTCCAGAGCTACAACTATAACTTATTTAACAATAGCTTTTACACAGCTTACAAACATTATGTCCAGGCGTTATGAGAAAGTATCATTTTTTAATAAAAATATTGTATCAAACAAAAAGATGATATATTCCATGATCCTATCAGTAATAATGATTATAATAGCTATTTATACACCAGTTATTAATCAATATTTAGGATTTACAGGAATTACTTTGATTGACTGGCTTTATGTATTGGGTTCAGCTGCAGTATTCTTAGCAGCACATGAAATCCTTAAAATATTTAAAAGGAAAAATAATCCTATAAAGGGAGGGAATTAAAAATGAATGTAAAGAAAAAAGGTGAAGTTTACAAATGTTCAATCTGTGGTAATGTTGTAGAGGTAAAAGAAGTCGGCGGTGGAGAACTAGTTTGCTGTGGTCAACCGATGGATCTGCAAAAATAATATTTAAAATGCCCCTGTAATTACATGGGCAGAACTATCTTAATGATAATAATAATCTTAATTATTTTTATCAATAAATAAGATTTCTTGTTATATTAAAAAATATTATAGTAAAGTGGAGGGAAAATAATGAGTGTAAAAGAAGATACGTTAGGAATGAAAAATTGGGCAGTAGTAGGTGCTTCAAATAAAAAAGAAAAGTATGGATATAAGATTGTTAGAGCATTGGCCGATAACGGTTATAATGTGTTTCCAATTAATCCATCATTAGATGAAATAGATGGTATTAAAGTTTATGAAAAACTTTCTGATATAGAAGAAAATATAGATGTAGTTGATATGGTGGTTAATCCCCAGATTGGTAAATTAGTAATGAAAGAGATTAATAAATTAGGTATAAAATACGTTTGGTTACAACCAGGAACAAGAAGTGATGAGATAAAGGATTATGCAGAAGAAAATGACATTAAATATGTAGAAAGTTGTATTTATGCAACACTACCTTAATTAATATAAAATGACAGGAGGGGACTTCTTTTGTCTAAATATATTTTATCTATCGATCAGGGTACAACAAGTACTAGAGCATTTTTATTCAATAAAAATGCTGAAATAATAGGTAAAGCACAAAAGGAATTTACTCAGTATTATCCCAAACCCGGTTGGGTTGAACACAATCCAGAAGAGATTTGGAATTCAACTCAAAGTGTTATAAATTCAGTTATAAAAAATGCTGATATAAAACCATTAGAAATAGATTCAATTGGAATTACAAATCAAAGAGAAACTACGGTAATTTGGGATAAAAATACTGGAGAACCGCTGTATAATGCAATTGTATGGCAGTGTAGGAGAACTTCTGAAATATGTCGTAATCTAAAAGAAAAAGGATATGAAAATCTTTTTAGAAAAAAGACAGGTTTGTTATTAGATCCTTATTTCTCGGGGACAAAAATTAAGTGGATTTTAGATAATGTTAAGGAT
>JBNJDV010000148.1:0-2915 GCA_051745185.1 Bacillota bacterium | reverse complement strand
ATCTGTAACATTCCCATTTTCAATTCTTATATTCGATTCTATTATATGTCCGCCCCTGTCACTAATTTCATATACACCTTCCTGTAATAAAATCATAAAATTGCCATCAGGATTAATATTGGCTATAACAGTATCTCTTCCACCTTTACCGGTAATATATAGTTCATTATTAGAATTCATGTTAGTGATTTTACCTTTAATAATTCCAATTTCAGAATTAAGACTGTATTTTTTATTATCTTCAATTACCTTTCCAATTCTTAGTTCTGCAGTATTATCATCTTTTAATAAACTATGTGAACCATTATAAATGTTGTTATAATAATTAGCATCTCCTAAATCAAGATGAAATCTTATATGATAATTACCGGGATTTAAAACAAAAGAATAAAATCCATCTTGGTCAACTTCATCTTTAAATAGAAAGTAATACTCGGTATCCATGTTAAAAATACTTATTGCTGTATTGGAATGTGGTTCTCCAGTAAAGGGATTAATAATTCTCCCTTCACACCAGGAAGCTTGATCAGAAGCAACAAGATAAGTATCTTTATTAATCCACCTATCATCATCAACTTGTGTCACAGCAGTAAGAGTTATATGTTTATTATCATCTTTGGCTAAAGTAGTATAAGAAGTGGAAGCTATGCCATTTTCGTCTGTTACTGCTTCAGTTGTAGATAGCTGTGCCGTCTTTTCTTCATCCCTTGTCTGGGCAAAAAAGTTAACAACAGTGCCTCCTGCTGGTAACTTTTCACCATACAAAACACGTGCTATAATTTCAGAAGTCTGTCCTCCACCAGTAGGCAGCACATTATTATTTGCTATTACTGACAAACTGAGATTTTCATAAACAACTTTTTCGAAACTACCTAGATCTGTGACCTCTCCTTTTTTTACTGCAATATTACTTTTAAGTATATTTGCTCTGTCAGCAATTTGATAAAATCCTGCTGGCAAGGCAACCATGAAGCTGCCATCAGGATTAATGTCTGTCATAATAATATCTTTTCTATCTTCAAGTTGAATTCGTAACTCATTGGAATCTAGGTTACTAACCTTTCCTTTTATGATACCCATCTCAGACTCAATAGTATAATTTTGATTTTTTTCAATTGTCATTTCCCTTATTATTTCCATAACATTATCAGACTTAAATCTGCTGTGTGAACCAATGTAATCAGCAGTATAATAGTTAGCTTCTTCAAGATCAAGAAGGAATTGTATATTGTAATTTCCAGGTTGAACATAAAAGGAGTAGAATCCGCGCTCATCAACTATGTCTTTAAAGAGAAAATTATATTCAGTATCCATATTAAAAATACTTATATCTGTATTGGAATGTGGTTCTCCTGTAAAGGGATTAATAATTCTCCCTTCACACTGAGAGGCATCATCAGATGCAATAGGATAAACATTTTTTCCAATCCAATAATCATCATTAATTCTTGCATTAGCGGTGAGAATGAGATGTTCATTATCATCTTCAGCTAAGGTGGTGTAATTACTGGTCACTATACCATTCTTGTCTGTAACAGCTTCATTTACAGATAAATGTTCATTTCTATCATTGTTGTTTGTCCTGGCAAAAAAACTTACAACAATACCTTCTAGGGGCATCTGATTACCCTGCATAACCTGTGCTTTAATCTCAATATTCTGGTTTCCACCAACAGGTATAACTTTTCGGCTAGTTGTTACTGATAGTTTAATATTTTCATAGGAATCATCTTCTGCAAATAAAGTATGAGTACTAGTAATCATAACTAGCAAAATAATAATTGTTATGATGATTATCGATTTTTTCATTACCCCAATCCCCTCTATTATTTTTATGACTTCAAAATATTTTATTCACTTATTATATCATATTATATATTTTTTTATTATATATACAATGTATCCCTTCTTTTTTAAACTCATATTAAAAAGTTGCCAGATAATCTAATATAAAATAATCATATGATTTTGGTAAAGTGATGGTAATGAGCTAATTTCTTAGATATTCAAAATATACTAAACTATTGATATCTTAGTACTAATGTTTTGTTATTAAGATTAATGCTCAAATAATTTTATTGCTACTTATGATAAGGTTCATTATTTAAGATTTTAAATGCTCTATATATTTGTTCTAATAAAATAAGTCTACTCATTTGATGAGTAAATGTTAAATACGATAGAGACATTTTATAGTCTGACTTCTCTAATATTTCTTCACTTAGTCCATGGGAACCACCAATAACAAAAGTTATTCTGCTTTCTCCTCTCACCTGTAAGTTATTAATAGACTTAGCTAAGCCTTCTGAAGTCACCGGTTTACCTTTACGGTCTAAACTTATTATATAGTTTTTGCCTTCTGGCATTTTTTCAAGAATTCTTTTACCTTCTTCACTTTTAATTCTTTCGATCTGTGAATCGTTAATCTTATGTTTAGTTTTTTCAGAATCCACTTCAATTAATTCTACATTACAGTAATGTTTTATCCTATCTATATAATCATTTAAACCATTAATAAGGTAAGCTTCTTTCATTTTACCTACTGCTATTAAAATTATATCCATCTTTATCCCACCTAAATTTATTTTATTTCATAAACCCTGGTTGGTTTGTTTTGATAAGTTAAATCCAGTTTTAAATCTTTATTTACTATCAAACCTTCTTTTTTTATTATATTTTCAACAGTCATATATGCTACCTTTGGATTATTATTTTCCTGACTTAAATGCCCTAATAATATATGAGGGCATCTGCCGTTTATAATCTTTGGAAGTATTTCTGCTGCAGCATCATTTGACAGATGTCCCTGATTACCTCTTATCCTGTTTTTTAAAAACCTTGGGTAATTTCCCGACATTAACATATCAATATCATGGTTTGATTCTAAAAGTAAAAAGTCAACATCTTTTAGTTCT
>JBNJDV010000147.1:0-2932 GCA_051745185.1 Bacillota bacterium | reverse complement strand
ATATATTTTTCAAGTTCAACAAATACAAACAAGAAAAAGTTTATAATAATTACAATAAGCCATTGTCTAATATTAAGGGCTTCTACACCAAATAAATTCTGCATAAATGGTAGATAGACAAATATAATTTGAAAAATAATAACAGCAATAACTGCTCTCCAGACCCATTTTGTAGCTTTTAGACTTTCCATGGTAAAGGAACTTCTAGTCATATACCTGCTGTTAAATAAGTAGAATACTTCTCCAAAAACAAGCATATTAACTGCAAGGCTTCTGGATAATTCTATAGATAAATTATTTGTCACAGCCCAATAATATATGCTTAAAGTTGTTAAAGTTAATAATATAGAAACATATCCAATTCTAATCAATAAAGATAGGGGTGTTAGTGATTCATTAGAGTCTCGAGGTGGTCTTTCCATAACATCTTCTTCCATCGGTTCAAATGCCAAAGTTAAAGCCAGAGTAACCGCTGTTATCATATTTACCCATAAAATTTGTACTGGTGTAATTGGTAATGAAAAACCAAACAGTACTGCTGCCATAATAACTAATGCTTCCCCACCATTTGTGGGAAGCATAAATAGTAATGCTTTTTTAAGGTTGTCATAAACTGTCCTACCCTCTTCTACGGCATTCGCAATTGATCTAAAGTTGTCGTCTGCTAAAACCATTTCAGAAGCTTCTTTAGCAGCCTCTGTACCTTTTATTCCCATTGCAATACCAATATCAGATTTTTTCAATGCCGGTGCATCATTAACTCCATCTCCTGTCATAGCAGTAATATGATTCAAATTTTGCATTGCATTAACCAAACGGAGTTTGTGTTTTGGACTAACTCTTGCAAATACATCGGTTTTTAAAATGATTTTTTCTAATTCTTGATCATTTAGTTCATCAAGTTCAGCGCCTGTTATAGTATTACATTTTGTATTGATACCTAATTTTTCTGCTATAGCTGTAGCAGTTCTAGCATGGTCGCCAGTAATCATTTTAACATTAATACTTGCTCTATGGCATTCTTCAATAGCTTCAATGGCTTCTTGCCTTGGAGGATCAACTATTCCAGCCATACCAAGAAATATTAAATTATCATCTAGATCATCATGTGTTAATCTATTTTTATTTTTATCAACTATTTTGTAAGCAAATGATAATACACGATAACCTTGTTCAGCCAATTTGTTTTGCATTTCTTCCCAATAATTAAGGTTAATATCTTGATGTTGATCATTATATAATTCCTTTGAACATTTATCTAATACTGATTCTGGAGCTCCCTTAAGAAAGATAATGTTTTTATCATTATAATTATTTAATGTGGCCATGTATTTGTAGAGTGATGAAAAAGGAATACCATCTATTCGTTGATAATTATTTTTAAGTTTTTCTAAATTATGATCACTTTTTGCAGATAAGGTTTGTAAAGCACCTTCAGTAGGACTTCCTTCTATGACCCATTTTCCTTCTTTTTCTAAAAGTCTTGCATCATTACATAATCCAGCATTTTTAATTAATAGGTCTAGAGAATGTCCTTCACTTAAATTTATATTATTACCATCTATATCTTTTATATCACCTTCAGGAGTATATCCATTTCCAGTTACAGTATATTCATTATCCCTTGTTATAATTTCCTTAACTGTCATTTCACCTTCAGTTAAGGTACCGGTTTTGTCTGAACAGATAATAGTAACAGACCCTAAGGTTTCAACTGCAGGAAGTTTTCTAATAATTGCATTTCTATCAGCCATCTTTTTTACACCAATTGCAAGAGTAATTGTGATAATTGCTGGTAATCCTTCTGGGATTGCTGCAACAGCTATACCTACAATTGATAAAAAGAGTTCATCAAGTGGAAGTCCTCTAAAAATCTGTCCGATAAGTAGGGTTATTAAGCCAATTGATAAGATAAAAACAGTTAGATATTTTCCAAATTGATCAACCTGCTGCATTAATGGTGTTTTTATTTTTTTCACTTCTGATATCATCTTATTAATTTTACCGAGTTCTGTATTTTCTCCAGTTGCAGTAACAACTCCAACAGCTTCTCCTGAACTAACAAGAGTACCTGTATAAGCCATATTTTTTCTGTCACCTAAAGATAAATCATCAGACAGCTGTTCGGTATTCTTATTTACTGGTTCAGATTCTCCAGTTAAAGATGCTTCATTAACATTAAAGTCATTAACCTTAATTAATCTTAAATCTGCAGGTATTTTATCACCTGACTTTAAATAAACGATATCTCCTGGAACTATCTGTTTAGCATCATATTCAGATATCTGTCCTTCTCTTTTTACATTTGCATTTAAAGACAGCATATTTTTTACTGCCTCAATTGCTTGTTCTGCTTTGCCTTCTTGGATATAGCTTATCAGACCGTTTATAAATACAACTACCAAAATAATTGAAGTATCAACCCAGTGGCCTAAATATGCTGTTATTACAGCTGCTCCTAATAGTACATAGATTAATACATTATTATAATGGCTTAGAAACTTTATAATAGGATGTCTTTCTTTAGGTTTTGGTAGTACATTAAGTCCATATTTTTCTAGTCTTTTTTCAACTTCTTGTTTAGATAGGCCATTAATATTTGTATTTAATTGATTTAAAACTTCTTCTTTTGTTTTTTTATACCATTCAATCTGTTTTGTCATTACTAATCACCAACTTTTCACCTTCTTTGACAACAGAATCTAAGACAGGTTTAATAAACTCTTTAATCATTTCTGCTGTTTTGATACACTCTTTAGTTTCTTCAAGAGTTGGATCATGCCAATGGTCTGGATATCTTGAATCAGTAGCAAATTTTTCTAATATCTCAGCTTTTTCATATAATATATCAGGTACTTCTTTTTTCTTTTTAATAACACTTAAAAGATACTGTAGATTATGTATTTTTTTATAATAAAGTCTTAAATAGATA
>JBNJDV010000146.1:0-2986 GCA_051745185.1 Bacillota bacterium | reverse complement strand
AGTCCTATTAATATTGGTATTAAGAATAAAAAGCGTTTTAATATGTAATTAAACAATCTAATCCTCTCCTTAGTAAAGATATATACTGATTAATAGTTATATAAGAAACCGGGCATAGTAAACTATACCCGGTAACTAAGTATTACTCTTCTAACCAAACTCTATGGAACATGTGTATATCCATTGCACTTGGCTGCCAATTTCTAACGTCAGGATTCATTACATCTACCCAGATATTATGTGTGGTAGATATATATGGCAAGTCATCTTGTACCATATTATTTATTTCTTCATATATGTTTTCACGTTTTTGTTCATCTGTTTCTAATCTACCTTCTTCAATTAGGTTATCTACTTTATCATTTGAATAATATGCTACATTACCTCCACCATCAATTGAATCTGAATGTAGTAAAGGATATACAAAGGAATCTGGATCAGCATAATCTGCTACTCTATAGCCATAAGCTAAATCAAAGTTTCCTTCACTAATCATTGACATGTATTCACCTTGTTGAACCGGTTTAAGTTCAATATTAATACCTACATCTCTTAAGTTTTGTTGATAAATTTCAAGTATTTTAATTAAGTTTTCCCAAGGTAAACTTATAACTGTATATGTTTCTGGTAATCCATCAGGGTAACCTGCCTCAGCTAGTAGTTCTTTTGCTTTTTCAGGATTATACTCATATGCTGTTGCTTCAGGATCATGGCCCATAAAGCCTGGGGGGAAGATTCCAATAGCTCTATTTGCTCTACCCTGTAATGAGTCTATTACTGATTCTCTGTTTAACGCATAACTCATTGCTTGACGTAATTTAAGATCATTACCAAAAGGTCCTTCATTCATATTAACTATAAAATAGGCAACATGTAATGTGTTTACTCGATAGATAGAATCTTTATATACGCTGTTATTTGTTAAACCCTGATGGTGAGCTGGAGTAACCCAAGCCCAATCTATATTACCAGAAAGAAGTTCAATAACTCTGGTATTTTCATCATGAATAAATCTAAACTTTAAAGTATCTAAGTAAGGACGTCCTGCCCAATAGTCCTCAAATGCAGACATTTCTAATTCTAAATTCTGTTCCCAGTTTGCTAATTTAAAGGGGCCTGCACTTACAACGTTTTGACCAAACTGATCTCCATATTCTTCAACAGCTGTTTTTGATACAACAGCAGCACCTGGAGATGCTAACATAGAAACAAAAGGAGTCAAAGGTTCTATTAATTCAATTTCTAATGTATAGTCATCAACAACTCTAATACCTGAAACTTCAGCTGCCTCTTCGTTTCTCATTTCATTATATCCAACAACTTTATTAAATAACCATGCCTGTGGAGATCTTGTTTCAGGATTTATAACTCTTTCAAAACTGTATTTTACATCTTCAGCTGTCACTTTTTCACCATTATGGAAATATGCATCTTCTCTAATATCAAATGTCCACACTAAACCATCATCTGAAACTTCCCAAGATTTTGCTACACCTGGTTCAATACTCTGTCCACTTGGTGTTAATCTTGCTAAACCTTCTAAAACATTAGCAGCCATTACAGCCTGATCCCAAGATCCCAATGAAGCCGGATCTAATGATTTAGGGTCTGTAGAAGAAAAACCGGTAAATTCTCCACCATAATTGCCCTCTGCAACTACAACTGAAGTAAAAATTAGACTAAAAACTAGTAATACTAATAATAATATTGAATATCTTCTCATATTCTCTATTTCCTCCTTGGTTTTTTAAATTATATTTGAAAACTGATAATTTACTTACTTATCACCTCCTAATTATAATTGACTTGTAATGTGAAATTTAAATGAATCTGATCTGTAATATGCCTCTACATACTCCATCGGTCCACTCTCACAATCTGCTAAAGCCTCAACATAAAATAAAGCTTCATTTAAACCAATTTGTAATAATTTGTTTTCTTTTGTTCCTGCCTTTTTAATCTCTAGTGTTTCATGTGTGCTTTTAGGTTTTAAAAAACAGTATTTTTCTAAAAGTGTATATAAAGATTCACTTTTAAGTTCTTCTTTATGCTCGATTAAGTTTTTAGCTTTTTCATAAGGAAGGTATGATTCCTGAATACCTACTGGATAATCATTAATCCATCTTAATCTTGACAGCATAATTATCTTATCATTATTATGTAATTTTAATTTTTTATGAATTTCTTCACTTGCACTACCAACTTCAAAGTTTAATATGTCAGCTCTTGTTGTAAATCCTTTTTCACTCATAGCTTTTGTAAAACTTTTAATCTGCATTAAGGATTGATCAATTTTAGGATTTACAACTATTGTACCCTTTCCTCTTTGTCTTTTTGCTACTCCCTGTTTGACCAATTCTTCTAAAGCATTTCTTGCTGTCATCCTTGATATATCAAACTGCTTACTCAGTTCATTTTCTGAAGGAAGCAAGTCACCGTCTTTTAAAAGATTCTCATTAATAAATTTGTACAGCTGTTCCTTTATCTGATGATAGATAGGAATAACTGAATTTTTATCAATGTTCATCTTATTTATAACTTCATTCATTATTAATTCACCACCAATTGACTAGTTGTATATACAATTATATTATCATAAGATATTATCCCAGTCAACTTGTTTATTGAATTTTGTAAAAATTATAAATAGTAATTGCTTTATTCATGTTTCTTTGTGATTATTTCACTATTAAATATAAAAAAGGCCTCTCCTTAATTAAGAGACCTTTATGAAGTAAAACTCTATATTTAAATATTTTTTATTTAAAATATTTTTATTGCTAATATATATATTAACTTTGTCTTTAAAATATTTGAAGTTTTAATATCATACAGTAATTATAATTAAACATTTTCACATCTTTAATAATATCATTTTGTTTTTAAGTCTACCCTTTGAGCAAAATATCTTAAAGCCTGATAAATAGCCATCTTAGAAGGTATCTTGTTTTCAGTTTTATCCATTTGATATAATTTTAATGCAGAA
>JBNJDV010000145.1:0-2991 GCA_051745185.1 Bacillota bacterium | reverse complement strand
ATCAATTTCTCCAGGAGGACGTCCATACATTCCTCTAACATAGTTTTTAGTTTCATTAGAAATTAATTTATATCTTTCGCCCTGTATAACATTAAATACTGCCTGAGACCCTACAATCTGACTTGTTGGAGTAACAAGTGGTGGATATCCTAGCTCTTTTCTTACCTTTGGAACCTCTTCTAAAACAGCATCATAATGTTCATAGATTCCATTATCTTTAAGCTGTTTTCTTAAGTTTGAAAGCATTCCACCTGGAATTTGATTTTTAATGACTCTAGGATCGGTAATGAATGAATCTTCATAACCTTCATGAGTTTCACGTACTTTTCTAAAGTAATCTGTTATTTTAATAACCTCATTGATATCCAGATTTGTATCATATTTTGTATCTTCAAAAGTTGCAATCATTGATTCTGTAGGAGGCTGAGAAGTACCAGATGCAAGTGCTGAAACAGCTGTATCTATAACATCTACATTAGCTTCTGCCCCTTTTAAATATGCCATAGCACCTAACCCTGCAGTATTATGAGTATGAAGCTGGATCATCAACTCCGTTTCTTCTTTTAACCTTTTAACTAAATCATAAGCCCTAAATGGAGTTAATAAGCCTGCCATATCTTTAATACACATTGAATCTACCTCTAAGTCTTCTAGCTGTTTAGCTTTTTTAACATATTGATCAATATCATGAATTGGGCTTGTAGTATAAACAATTGTCCCCTGGGCATGCCCACCATATTTTTTAGTAAATTCAATAGACTTCTCCATATTTCTAACATCATTTAAAGCATCAAATATTCTGACTATATCAATACCATTAGCTATAGCCTTTTCAATAAACTTTTCCAAAACATCATCCGGATAATGTTTATATCCTAAGATATTTTGAGCTCTTAACAACATCTGTAACTTTGTATTTTTAGTTCTTAGTTTGATTTTTTCTAATCTCTCCCAAGGATCTTCATCAAGATAACGCATTGCTGAATCAAAAGTAGCACCACCCCAGACTTCTAGTGAATGATAGCCAACATTATCTAATTTTTCAACGATATCCAGCATATCATTTGTTTTCATTCTTGTTGCCAAAATTGACTGCTGGGCATCTCTTAATACTGTTTCAGTTATTTTAACTGTCATTTTATTCCTCCTTTTATTTGTTTAACCAACCAATGATAATAATACTCCTGCAGCTATTGCAGAACCTAAAACTCCTGCAACATTAGGGCCCATTGCATGCATTAATAAGTAATTACCTGGTTTTGCTTCCTGACCTACCTGTTGACTTACTCTAGCTGCCATGGGTACTGCAGAAACTCCAGCTGAACCTATTAATGGATTAATTTTTGAAGAACTAAATTTATTCATAAGTTTTGCAAATAATAATCCAGAAATTGTTCCAATAGCAAAGGCTACTAATCCTAAAACAATTATGAAAATAGTTTGCCAGGTTAAAAATAACTCTCCCTGAGCCTTTGCACCTACACTTAAACCTAAGAATATTGTTACTATATTTATTAATGAATTTCTTGTAGTTTCTGCTAATCTTTCTGTTACGCCACTCTCTTTTAGTAAGTTACCAAACATTAAAGCACCTAAAAGAGCAGCTGAAGATGGAATCATTAAAGTTCCGAGCAACATTACTACTAAAGCAAATAAAACTTTCTCTAATTTACTAACTTCTCTCAGCTGCACCATTTCTATTTCTCTTTCCTCTTTAGTAGTTAAAAATTTCATGATTGGTGGCTGAATAATCGGGACTAAAGCCATATAAGAATAAGCCGCTATTGCTACAGCGCCAAGTAAATGTGGTGCTAACTTAGAAGTTAAAAAAATCGCAGTCGGTCCATCAGCGCCACCTATAATTGATGTAGAAGCTGCTTCAGGCAGAGTAAAGTTTAATAATCTAGCCGAGATTAATGTAAAAAATATTCCCAACTGAGCACTTGCTCCTAAAAACACACTTTTAGGATTTGCTATTAAAGGACCAAAATCTGTCATTGCACCTACGCCCATAAAAATTAATGGAGGATAGATTCCAAAATCTACACCTTTATAAATATAGTATAATAATCCTCCTTCTTTCATTAAGTCTGCCATAGGAAGATTAGTCAGTATAATACCAACAGCTATAGGTATTAATAATAATGGCTCATATTTTTTTTCAATTCCCAGATATAGCAGTACACCTGCCACTATAAACATAGTGAACTGTTGCAAACTCATATTATAAAAACCAGAATCTGTAATTATATTTACAAGAAATGATGGCATATTAATTTTCACCTGTTTCTTTAATAAGTACTAATTCTTCTCCTTGTTTACAATGATCACCTATTACTGCTTTAATATCTACTATTTCACCTGAAACAGGTGCAAAAATTTCTGTTTCCATTTTCATAGCCTCAATTATTATAACAACATCATCTTTAGTAACATTATCTCCTTCTGATGCTTCAATTGATATGACAGATCCTGACATAGGAGATTCAATAGAAATAAGATTTCCATCTACTTCAGATACATCTACCGAATTATTTGTAGACTGAGAATCTTTATTTACATTATAATTATTGCTTTCAACATTATTAACTGACTGTTCATTATTGGTTTGCTGCTGTTCTGCTTGTACTGTATTATTAGCCTTTGCTTCAGATTCACTTCTTACTAAAACTTCATATTCTTCATTATTTATTTCTACATAATATTTCTCCAATTTATTTACCCCCTACTTTTCTAATTGAAATTCTATTATTGTTTATACCCTTTTGTGCCATAATTACTGTTATTATTGCAATAATATTATTATCTATTGTATTTTTAGCTTCTTCACTGCTATTTTGAATCTCATTATCTAAGGATTTCGACTTCTTTTTCATTGCTTTTCGACTTTTGATTTTTGTTTCAGGTTTACTACTTGTTGAAGGTAATTTCTCAAAAGCTTTCATTATTAAATATAGCAACATTAAAAGAAAAAATACTATACTTATACCT
>JBNJDV010000144.1:0-3026 GCA_051745185.1 Bacillota bacterium | reverse complement strand
GCGATAATATCTTCCTGTCTTGAATTTTTCTTTAGTATTTCAGCATATGTTTTTATAAACTTATCACCTGTTTTATGTCCATAATTATCATTAATATACTTTAGATCATTAAAATCACTAATAATAATTGTAATCGGTAGTTTACGGGTAGTATCCAGCCTTTTAATCTCTTCATTAAAGAAGTTTTTATTATATAAACCTGTTAGTTGATCATGAAAAGACACATATCTAATTTTCTGAGTAGTTAAATACCTTGTTATAGCAATACCAAGGTTTTGAGTTATTTTATTTAAAAGTTCTACAATTTTACTGTTAAAAGCATCATTTTGATAAGAGGTAATTGCTAAAACACCATAAATATTATTTTCATAACAGATTGGTAAGGCTATAAGAGAATTATGTAAATTACGGTCTGTTTTATGAAAAACATTTGAAACTGATTGTGGATTACTATCTTTTACAATTTTACGCTTTTCAATAGCTTGAGTAATTGCATTAATATCTTTTTTAATATTTAATGTCTTCTTTTTAATAAAGTCATTTGATACCCCAACACCTGATTTAATTTCGATTTGTCCCTTATCCTTATCATATTCTCCTATAAATGCCATTTGGTAATCTTCTTTTTTGATTAGGTCATTTACAATTTTATCAAATAAAATATCAAGTTCATAGTTGGCATTAATAGTTTCATGAATATCTTTAACTATGTTTAAAATCTGATTTAGTTCATTTAATTTTTTGTTTGACTGAGTTAATTTATAAAATATAGTATTATAGGGTTCTTTAAGTCCGGTTAATACAACAGATCTATAGATAAAATAAAAGGAAAGAAGACGAGTTATATGTCCAAAAACATTAGAAAAAATATTGAGTTCAGTCGGAAGAACAAAAAATAGTTCAGATATTATAAAAAAAACAATCGAAGACATCATATTATTATAATGAAAATCACTAAATAACATTCTATTTTCTTCAAAAATGATAATTGAAAGCAGTAATACTATAATTATCAAATAATTATTATTAAATTCAAAACCTAATAAATTTAATCTTGGTAAATAATCAAAAAAATCTATATTAAAATAAATTAAAAAACTTAGTAGTCCGAAAAAATATATGCTAAGTGCAGCAAGAACTTTATTAATATTAATCTTTTTATTAATAAAATAAAAGGAAATAATAATAATAAAAGCATGTGTAGAACGTGCGGAAAGCCATATTGTATTAGCGTCTAATTCTGAAATGTAAGGTATGAATGTTAATTCCATCCAAGTTATAGCGTGCAAAATTTCAAAAATAGCTATATAGGCAAAAGAGAGGCCCAAAAAGATGTAATAACTGTTTGATATTATTTGATGAGTATTTAATATTATTATAAAGATGATAAAACATATAACTATACTGTAGATTGCAACAGTGATATGAAAGAATTCTAAACTGTAAAAACTTAAAAGAGAAGTAAGTAAAATCAAAAACAAAATATAGATATAATGTTTTTTGTTTTTTATTAAAAAGTTTTTCATTTCAAACCTCCGTAATAAATAATTCTTTATTTATCGAGTATGTCCTTGTTTTAATAATATCATAAAGAAAAAAATAAAAAAATCATATTTTATCATATTTTGAAGTATACAGGTGAATGATAATAAAATAGAGAGTTAATCATCATTAATGGGGAATATAATAACTTAATATATAAGCTTAAGTTTCGAATATATAAATAGGTGTAAAACTAGCTATTTTTCATATTATTATCTAAATAATACTTTCATTATTAAAATTTAAATAATAAATAAAAGAGGAGAGATTATTTATGTCGATTTTTCAACCTGTAACAATTCTATTTTTTATTCTTTTAGTCCTAAATCCTTTATTTGCAAGATTTATAAGTGGTTATTTAAACTTAACTAACCTTATTGTTGAAATAATAATCAGCCTGATTTTAATTATCGGTTTCAGTATTTATACATACTTAAAAAGTGACCGAGGAGAAACAAAGATTGTTGATAAATTAAAATTAATCCAAGAGGGTGATTTCAGACAGAAAATTGAAGTTTCAAAAGAGAGCAGCTTTTATTCAATAGTTAATGTTTTTAACAAGATAATGTATGAAATAAGAAAACTTTTTAAAAGTTCGATAGAAACTTCAGTTGAAATTTCTGAGGATGTTAATGATTTATCTAAAAAAATTACATCTGTTTATGAAACAACTGAAGAAATTAATTCTGCAGTAAGTGAAGTAGCTCAGGGAGCGGAAAAACAGTCAATTAATTTAGAAAGAACCAATCAGGAAATAGAAAAAATATTAAACTTTGTTAACAAAACTTTTGAGAACACACAAGAAGTTGCAGATACATCAAAAGAAGCATCTCAAATAGCCCAACAAGGTAATAATTCTATTAATCAATTAGTTGATAGATCTAATAAAAACAAAAAGATCATCCAGGAAACTAAAGAGGAGATGAATAAACTACAGGCTAACTTCGAAGAGATGACAGAGATCACCGGATCAATTGAAAAGGTATCTAACCAAACAGCTCTTTTAGCTCTCAATGCTTCTATTGAAGCTGCAAGAGCAGGGGATGCTGGTAAAGGATTTGGGGTATTAGCCCGTGAAATAAGGGATTTTTCTTTGGATGTAGATAAACTTGTAAATAATATTAATGAAGTTATGGAAAATGTAAACAACCAAATTGAAACAACTGTAAAAAGAATGAATGAAAACGTTGAAATTATTGATGAACAGGATAAAAGAACAGAAAACTTAGGAGATAAGATATCTGAACTGTATGATATTGTAACTGAAAACTATAAAAAGATAGATGGTCTAAAAGAAGATACAGAAGAAGTGGCAGAAATAATAGATGAAACTCAAAATTCATTTGGCCAAATACTTTCCATATCTCAACAGACTGCTGCAAACAGTCAGGAAGTAACTGCTTCTATTGAAAATCAACAGACCATGTTATCTGATATTGAAGCAAAAGCAAAAGAAGTAGATGAAATATCTGCTGATTTAAGAA
>JBNJDV010000143.1:0-3034 GCA_051745185.1 Bacillota bacterium | reverse complement strand
TGATTCAGTAATGTTTTTTAAAGAAATTTCAATAATAGATTTCTTGTTTGGTAGAGTATGGAATCCTTTAATAGGACCAGATAAATCTTATGGAGTGCTCCCTTTAGTAATGGGTACTTTATATATTACTTTTGGTGCTGCCTTAATTGCTTTACCTTTAGGTTTGGGAAGTGCGATCTATTTAACCGAATATGCATCACCAAGGTTTAGAAAGATTATTAAACCTATATTAGAAATATTGGCCGGTGTTCCAACCGTAGTTTACGGCTACTTTGCTTTAACTTTTATTACACCGAATATAATAAAGCCGCTGTTTCCTCAAGCCGGTACATTTAATGCTTTAAGTGCAAGTATAGCAGTAGGGATTATGATTTTACCGATGGTTGTATCTTTAAGTGAAGATGCTTTAAGTGCAGTACCCTCTCAGATAAAAGGAGGAGCTTATGGACTAGGTTCAACCAGGTTTGAAGTTGCTACAAGGGTTATGCTGCCCGCTTCACTTTCGAGTATCTTATCTTTATTTATACTGGCTATTTCAAGAGCAATCGGTGAAACAATGATTGTTGCTATTGCAGCAGGTATGCGTCCACAGCTGACAAGCAGTTTTTTAAAGCCTATTCAGACTATGACAAGTTATATTGTACAGGTTAGCCTAGGTGATACACCGGTTGGATCCCTGGACTATTATACGATCTTTGCAGTAGGTTTATTATTATTTCTAATGACTTTATCTTTAAATTTAGTTAGTCACATTATACTTCGCAAGTACAGAGAGGTGTATGAATGATGAATAGGTTAAAAAGAAGAAAAATATTAGATAAGATTTTTAAATATATATTTTTAGGTTTTATCTTTGTGGGTATATTAGTTTTGTTTGTTTTATTATTCGATGTCTTTAGAGATGGATTTAAAATGATGGACTGGGATTTTTTCACAAGATTTGATTCGAGATTTCCTGAAAGGGCGGGAATAAAAGCTGGATTTTTTGGAACAATTTATGTAATAGGTCTTATGATACCGATTACTTTTGTGATAGGTACTGCTACTGCAATTTACTTAGAAGAGTATGCACCAATAAACTGGGTAACAGAAACAATTCGGTTAAATGTTGCAAATTTGGCAGGTGTACCTTCAATAATATACGGTATGTTAGGATTAGGTATATTAGTTAGGACACTTGCCTTAGGTAGAAGTGTACTTGCAGGTGCATTAACCTTAAGTTTGCTTGTTCTTCCCGTAGTTATAGTTTCTGCTCAGGAAGCTTTAAAAAGTGTTCCTTCTTCATTAAGAAGAGCCTCTTATGGAATGGGAGCTAACCACTGGCAGACAGTTTCAAGGATAGTACTACCAGCTGCTTTGCCATCTATAATTACGGGATTTATACTAGCAATTTCAAGAGCGAACGGTGAAACAGCTCCTTTGATTATGATGGGTGCCTTAACATTTGTTATGTTTATACCACAGGGGATGATGGACAGTTTTACGGTAATGCCGATTCAGATCTTTAACTGGACTTCATTACCAAAAACAGAATTTCACTATGTAGCAGCTGCAGGTAGTACAGTACTGCTAATAATGCTCTTTATCTTAAATGGTATAGCTACTTTTATTAGATACAAGTATGAAGTTAAATATTAAGATAATATTATAATTAAAAATAATTAGCTTAAAGCCCTTAACTGGGCTTTTTTTGTTTATGAGTAAGATATATTAAAGGAAATATTTGTAAAATTAAATATATTATGGTATAATATTCCATATAAAGAAATATATATAAATTAATCAAATCTAACAGGAGGGAAAATTATTGTTTAAAAACCTAAAACTCTATTTAATAGTCTTCTTAATCCTAATTCTACCAATTATTAGTAATAGTGTGAAAGCAAACTCAGCTTCACAGGATGTAATTATTGCAGTTAATGCCTTAAATGAGATAACTCTTTCTAAATCAGAAGTAAATCTTTCAGTTACTTCACCAACTGAAGATGGGGTGACTGAAGAAGTTAGTGATTCATCTACTACAATGAGTTATTCTACAAATGAAAGTAACCAAAAGATTACAGCAGAACTGGATCGAGGTTTACCCACAGGTATTACATTAATGGTCGAGGTAGCAAGCGCTAGTGGAACTTCTGAAGGACAAGTTGTCTTAGAAGAGTTTTCTCAAGATATTATAACTGGATTAAGTAATATTTCTGAAAGTGGACAAACTGTTACATATACTGTTGGTGCCAATATGTTTGCTGAACCAACACCAGGTGTTACTTATACTGTAACATATACAATAACGAGTTCATAAAAAAATATTTGTGGAGGAACAATATGTTAAAAAAAGTTATTATAATCACTCTTTTAGTTTTAATTATTTTTAGTGTGAATCTTAAAGCTCAGATAGTAATAAAGTCGAAGTTAACTCAGGAGTATAAGTTGAAAGAAGGAATTACCAGGGAAGGAAAAATTGTAATTAAAAATACATCAAAGCAAAAAACCTTTGTTAAGTTATATAAAAGGGACTATAGTTTTAATGCTAATGGGAATAATTATTATAGTAAACCCGGTTTAAATCAAAGATCAAATGCAGAGTGGATCTTTTTAGATAAAAAAATGATTACACTATTACCTTTTGAAGAAAAGAGCGTAAAATATGTGATAAAAGTACCTGATAACAAAAAATACTCTGGTACTTATTGGAGTATGATTATGGTGGAAAAAGATAGATCTGTTTCTGGAACTGGAATCAATAATTTAGATCAAAATATTGGATTTAAACAAAGTATCCGATATGGAATACAGATAATTACTAACTTTTCTATAGATGAAAAACTTAATCTAAGATACAAAAATGTTGAAATCAAAAAAGGAGATGGTAATAGATATAAATTTGAATTGACAGTTTTAAATAATAACAACTATTTGGTAGATAGTTTTAATAAGCTGGTTTTAATTAATAAAAATAATGGTGATATTATAAAAGAATATGTTTTTCAGAAAAGAAAACTTTATCCTAATACTTCTATAAAACTAAAAAAAGAAT
>JBNJDV010000142.1:0-3075 GCA_051745185.1 Bacillota bacterium | reverse complement strand
CCTACTATAGGTAATACAGAAATATTAATATTCTCATCTTTATCTGTCAAAGATTTTATCAGGTAAGAAGAAATTAAATCCTCACCATGACCATTACTTATTATCATTAAATCATTTTTTTCTTTCATTTATATCATCCCTGTTCAAATTGTGATTTATAGAGTTTAAAATAATATCCTTCATTATCAATTAATTCTTCATGAGTTCCCTTTTCCACAATTTCACCTTGTTCAATTACAATTATTTTATCAGCATTTATTATTGTTGAAAGTCTATGTGCTATTACAAATGTAGTTCTATTTTTAATAAGTCTTTCCAGTGCTTCTTGAATTAGCGATTCCGACTTCAAATCAAGTGAAGAAGTAGCCTCATCTAATATTAATATTTTATGATCTGTTAAAAGAGCTCTCGCAATTGATATTCTCTGTTTTTGTCCCCCTGATAAGGAGACCCCTCTTTCACCAATTTCAGTTTCATATCCTTTATCAAACTCAACAATAAATTGATGGGCATTAGCTTTTTTAGCTGCATCTATAATTTCTTCTCTTGATTTATGTTCTGCACCATATGCAATATTTTCAGCTATTGTACCTTTAAAAAGAATTGTATCCTGAGGTACTATACCAATTTGTTTACGTAATGTATCTAATTTAACGTCTTGTATATCAATACCGTCAATTCTTATCACACCAGAATCCACATCATAAAATCTTGGTATAAGATTTACTAGTGTTGATTTACCGGCTCCACTATGACCAACAAAAGCAATCATTTCTCCCTTGTTTATGCTTAAATTTATATTTTTTAGAACTTCTTCACCTTCATTATAACTAAAGCTAACATCATTAAACTCCACATTACCTTCAATAGAAGGCATATCTATTGCATCCTTTTTTTCTATTACCATTTCATCCACTTCTAATAAATTAAAGATCCGTTCAGATGCTCCAATAGCTTTTTGCATTAAGTTATAACTTCTACTTAAAATATTAATTGGACTTACTAATAAGCCAATATATCCTATAAAGGTAATTAATTCACCTGTTGTCATTTCACCTCTAAGTACTTTATGACCACCATACCAGAGAAATGCTGCTGCACCAAATGAAATAATTAATTCAACTACCGGAGTAATTGTGGCTTCAACTTGTACTCCTTTTAGGTTTTCCTTTAAGGTTCTATCATTAGCATCTGAAAATTTCTTTATTTCTTTTTCTTCATTATTGAATGCTTTTACAATTCTTACTGCAGACAATGTTTCTTGTAAAATATTTGTAACACTACTCATCTCATTTTGTATTTTAGTACTTATTGATTTCATCTTGAAACCAAATTTGTTAATCGCATATGTAATAATTGGGATAATAATAAATGATACCAATGCTAACTTCCAATCAATATATAATAAAAAACCTACAATTCCTATTATCATAATTGGCTGAAGCACTATATTAGATAAACCATTAATTAAACTGTTTTGAATTACATTAACATCATTTGTTATCCTTGACATCAAGTCACCAGTTCTTTGTCTTTCAAAAAAACTTAATGATAATTTTTGTAAATGCTTGTATAACTGTTTTCTCATATCTACAACTACGTGCTGACTCAACCCTGAAATTAAATATTTTTGACCATAGTTAAATAAACCTTTTAAAAAATATAGTAATATTGCCCCACCTGCTATATAGTTTAATATAACTGCATTGCCAGCTATTAAAACATCATCAATTAAAAATTTGAATAACCAGGGAATTAATAATCCTATTATACCTACTAATATTAAACATATTAGACCACCAATAAGTTCTCCCAAATATGGCCGCATATATCTAAACATTTTTTTATATATTTTCAATTTGAATACCTCCACAAATCATTATGTTATATTATATATTACTTCGCTTAATAGTTCATTAGTTATACTTACAATAATTTTTCAAAACAGCATATTCAAGAATAATTAACTTCTTTCATTATATCATTAATAATAACTTTAGAAGCTCCCTTATTATGGTTTAATGATTTTAGACTATTTTTTATTGCTATGATTTCATTGTTATTAATCATATTTAGTACTTTTTCTGCTAAATCATCACTATCTATTTTACCAATAAATTCTGGAACAATCATATCTCCTGCAATTCTATTAACTAAAGAAATATATCTTGTTTCTTCTACTTTTTTAGGAATAACTTTTCTTTTAAGATATTTTCCTAAAAGTGGTATCTCACCAATTAGACCTACCAATCCTTGTAATGGAACTAATTCTGGCTTGTTTAAAGGAAAGATCACTAACATTGGAGTCTCCAGAACTGATAATTCTAAATTATTTGTTCCAGGAATTGTTATTGCCAGGTCAGTTTCTTTCATAATACTATGCAAATTTCTATCAAATATTTTAATTTCTATATCCTTATTAACTAACAGTTTCTTTTCTTCCTTAAAATATTCTACTTTTTCTTTAATTCTTTTATCATCTAATAAGTTTACAAAGTGATCCTCCACTATAAATGGAGATTTGCTCAATATGAATTTTAAATTTTTATTCTTTTTACTTATTTTACCAACAAAGTTTATATAAAGTGGTAAAATATACTTAAACCCTTTAGGTCTACTACCAGGTAATAAGTTAATTAAAAGTTCATTATCCTCTTTTTTTAATAGTTTAATTGTTTCTTCTTTTGTTAATTTAGGCTTAATAGAATCATACATTAAATTCCCAACGACTTTTAATTTACTCTCATTTGAAACTTTCCCTTTTAATCTATTATATAAATTATTATCTGAAAGATAAAATTTATCAATACTATTTTTAAACCCAAAACCATTTTCAGTATAAGAATATACTGGATACCCTAATTTTTTACCTAAAAATACTGCATGCATTAAATCACCACCTAAAAATAGCACAAAACCTTTTTTAGATGAATTAAAGTTTGCAGGTTTAATATTTAACAAAATATATTTAAGGTATTCTTTTTTACTAAATGTATTTGTAACTCCCTCTATATTAGATAACACTTTTCCTTCATTACCACTGGAAAATACACAGGGAGGTGTAAATACATAAAT
>JBNJDV010000141.1:0-3080 GCA_051745185.1 Bacillota bacterium | reverse complement strand
AGTCAGTGAAATGATGAAAAGGTTAAAAATAAGGGTAAATAAGTTCGGATTTGCTGATGTAGATGAAATCAATCCACTACAGACCAGCAGAAAAGGTGTTTATGCAAGTGGAGTAATCACAGGCCCTAAGGATATACCTGAATCAGTTATCCAGGCCAGTGGTTCAGCAGTACTTGCTGCCCAGGATTCATATGGAATGATAACTAAGGGAGAGACGCAACAGAAAGCTAAGCAGTCAAATGAAGATAATTATAGGTTTGTTGATAATGAAAGAACAAAAACCGGAGTATTCGTCTGTGACTGTGGTACAAACATAGCTGGAGTAGTTGATGTAGAAAAAGTTACAGAACAAGCCAAAGACTTACCCTTTGTTGAACATGCTGAAGAAGTAAGATACTTATGTTCTTCAGATGGACAAAATACTATCGAAAAACAAATTAAAGAAAAAGGTTTAAATAGGATAGTTGTTGCTTCCTGTACTCCAAGAACTCACCAACCGCTTTTTCAAAAGGCAGTTGCAAGGGCTGGTCTTAACCCATATCTGATGGTAATGACCAATATTCGTGACCAGGATTCCTGGGTACACAGGGAAGAAAAAGAAAAGGCTACTGAAAAAGCATTTGATTTAGTTAAAGCTGCAGCAGCTAAGGCAAGAATGGCTCATTCTCTACAGAGAGAAAAGATCGAAAAAATAGATAATGCCTTTGTTATCGGTGGTGGAGTATCAGGTATGACATCTGCGCTTCAACTGGCAGACCTTGGATTTGAAACCTATCTAATAGAAAAGCAAGATAAACTGGGTGGAAATGCCAATAAAGTTATGTTAACTATGGATGGAAGACCGGTTGATAACTATATCAAAGATTTAAAAGATAAGGTATTAAACCATCCAAATTTAAAAGTATATAAAAACCATAAAATAAATGAGATCAAGGGTTATGTAGGTAACTATCAATTTAATATAACAGACAAAAAGGATAATAATAAAAAAGATCTTGAAGGTGGAGTTGTAGTTGTTGCTACTGGGGCAAATGAACTTGAAACTGATGAATACTTAGCCCAGGATAGTTCTAAAGTAATATCACAACTTGACCTAGATGAAATACTAAAAAATAATGAGCTAGATTCAGATATTGAAAAAATATCGATGATTCAATGTGTTGGTTCCAGAGAAGAAGGTAGAGAATACTGTTCAAGACTGTGCTGTACACAGGCAGTTAATAATGCTATCTTTATCAAAGAAAGAAATCCTGATATTGATATAAAGGTATTCTACCGTGAAATAAGGACATACGGACTGTATGAAGATAGATATAAGAAAGCAAGAGAGTTAGGTATAGACTTTATTAGATTTGAAGTTGAAGATAAACCTAAGTTAAAACAAAGTAATGGTAAAATAACGATAAGTTATACAGAACCGATCACAAAGTCTGAAATTACTGAAGAAACAGACCTTGTAGTACTAGCGAAAGCAATAACTAATGGTGATAGCAATAAGGAACTATCTAAAGCTCTAAAGGTTCCTTTAAATGAAGATAAGTTCTTTTTAGAAGCACATGTTAAGTTAAGACCTGTTGATTTTGCAACAGATGGAGTATTTTTAACAGGTTTAGCCCATGGTCCTAAAAACCTGGGAGAATCAATCTCACAGAGCAGAGCAGCAGCCAGTAGAGCAGCTTCAGTACTGGCTAAAGACTATCTCTTAACTGAAGCAATGGTAACTACTGTAAATTCAAATCTGTGTTCAGCCTGTGGAACCTGTGAAGATGTGTGTGCATTTAAAGCTATTGAAGTGAATTTTGAAAGAAATACTGCTGAAGTTAATACTGTTTTATGTAAAGGATGTGGAAACTGTGTTGCAGTATGTCGTTCCCATGCAGTTGAACTACAGGGCTTTACCAATGAACAGTTATTAGATGAAATGTCAGCACTGTTTTCAGACCGTAAACCAAACCTAACAAAAATGGGAGGGATAAAAGATGAATGATACACAAGAATTTGAACCAAAAATCGCAGCCTTTTTATGTACCTGGTGTAGTTATGCAGCAGCTGATCTCGCAGGAAGCAGCAGAATTCAATATCCTCCCAATATCAGGGTTGTGAGAGTTCCCTGTACTGGTAGAATGGATCCCTTTTTAATCATTAAGGCCTTTAACATGGGTGCAGACGGCATATTAGTATCCGGCTGTCATCCGGGAGACTGCCATTACTTAGATGGTAACCTCTATGCCAGAAGAAGGTTTGTTATGTTAAATGAACTTATGCAGTATGCAGGAGTTGAAGATAACCGCCTTAACTTTACCTGGTGTTCTGCTTCTGAAGGTAAAAGGTTTGCTCAAGTAGTTAAAACTACAGTTGAAAGAGTCAAAGAAGTAGGTCCCTGGCAGGGATTTGATGGACAGGGATTTAGTAAGGAAGAAGGTGAGCTTGCTGGTGAAAAGGTATGAACAGATAACAAAAGAAATCAGAGAAATTGCTAGAGAACTTTTAGAAAAAAACGAAGTTGAAAAGGTAATTGGTTTTGGTAAGGGGTTAATACTAGATGAAATAACCCCGATATTTATCTCAAAAGTAGAAGATGTTGAAAGATTAGAATTTACACCAGAAGCTGAAAATTCACTGGCAAAGTATCTTTTAAACTATAAAGGTAGAAATGTTGCAATTGTTGCTAAACCCTGTGACAGTAGAGCAATTGCTTCTTACTTATCTGAAAACTTAATTAACAGAGATGAAGTTAAAATTATAGGGATAAACGGCTGTCCCGGTATTGAAGGTAACACTGCCTGTAATGAATGTGATATAAGAAATGCAGTCATCGCTGATTATTATGTTGGAGAGAAGATGACTGAAGAAGAAATTCAAAAAGAACTAAAAGACACAGAAGATAAAATAGAGAAGATGACTCCAGAAGAAAGAATGGAGTACTTTAGAAGTGAGTTTGAAAGATGTACCCGCTGTTATGCCTGTCGAGAAGCTTGTTTTATCTGTTACTGTGAAGAATGCTTTACAGACAGCAATCAACCGAACTGGATAAAAGAAAGTGTAAGTTTAAACGATAACTTTACTTACCATATAATGCG
>JBNJDV010000140.1:0-3086 GCA_051745185.1 Bacillota bacterium | reverse complement strand
TTTTTAAACAAGGAAAAGAGCAAAAAAGTAATTAAAGAAGTAAGTGAAGATGTAGATAATACTTTAAGTAAATATGATGATGATAGAGTTGCATTTGATGAAGAAATGGAACCAGCGATCTATAGGGCTTTAAGACTTACAAAAGAAAACTGTGAATATTTAGAAGATCTCGGCTTTATAAATGCAATAAAATATTCTTCAAAAGTACCTCATTTAAATTTAAAAACTAAGATGAAGTTTGGTAATTTACCTCTGATTAATATTACTAGTGGTATTAATAAAGAAAAAGGTGATTATGATGTAGCAAAAGGAGTAGTTGCAATAGGAAAAAATGCCAGAGGTGTAATTGCTTTGGGGAAAATGGCTACTGGAGTTGTTGCTATTGGTGCAGCAAGTATTGGGATACTTTCATTTGGAGTTCTATCTGTTGGTGTCTTTAGTGTTGCTGCTGTAGCGTTTGCACTTCTATTATCTCTTGGAGGTATCAGTATATCAGCAATAGCTTCATTAGGAGTAGTTTCACTTTCATCTTTAGCGGCTTCTGGACAAATAGCTATGGCTCACTTTGTTAAAACTGCAGATAAGGTAAGTGAAAATATACCAGGATGGTTCGAAATATTATCAAATAATATTAGTATGATTTTATTAATATTTGAAATTATATTGATTGCAGTTGCATTAATTATTTTTTATTTTGACTTTTTATCAAAATATAAATATAATGAGTAAGAACATTTAAATCCCGTTTTATACGGGATTTTTAATTTGTTTTAAAAAAGCTTATAGAAATTTCGGAGTTGAAATAAATGAGACCTATTAAAAAAGGATCTTTAAAGTATGATTATATTATAGAAGGTCCAATTACAAAGTCATTAATAAAATTAGCCTGGCCGATTATGTTGAGCCAACTTATGCAGACCCTTTATAACTTAGCAGATACTCTCTGGTTAGGTAGAGTTGGAGCAGAGGCAGTTGCAGCTATTTCAATAAGTTTTCCTATAGTATTTATGATGATTTCGATTGCTGCAGGATTAACAATTGCCGGTACTGCCTTAATTGCTCAACATAAGGGTAAGGGAAATATTATAAAAATAAACATTATAATAGGGCAGTTGTTTTCTTTTATCGTAACTTTATCAATAATTATTGGTATAATTGGATTGATTTTTGCGGAAAGAATTATTATATTAATGGGTGCAGAACCTCAAATTGTTGGGCCTGCAACTAGTTATCTTCGGATAATCTTTTCAGGTATTCCATTTATGTTTGTCTTTTTTATTTTTTCCTCAATCCTAAGGGGGGTTGGAGATACTAAAACCCCTTCAATTATGATGTTTTTCTCTGTTGTTTTAAATATTGTATTAGACCCATTATTAATCTTTGGAATATCAATATTCCCTGAAATGGGAGTCGGAGGAGCTGCCTTAGCGACTATAATTTCAAGAGCAATAGTAGCTGTTTATGCACTGTATTTGATTGAAAAAGGTATTGATGATGTACATTTAAAACTCTCCTATTTAAAATGGGACTTATCAATAATTAAAAAGATTATAAAAATTGGAGTTCCTTCCTCTGTTGAACAGTCGATGATATCAGTAGGTCAACTGCTTATGACAAGTTTAGTTGCTAACTTTGGAACCATGACCTTAGCAGCATATGGAATAGTAAATAGAATAATCAGTCTGCCAACAATTTTAGCTTTTGGAATTGCAGCAGCGGCAACAACAATGGTTGGTCAAAACATAGGTGCTGATAAAAAAAGTAGGGCTGAAAGAACAGCACTGGTAAGTATAGTGATTATATTTGTAACAATGTCAGTATTAGGTATAGTGCTTTATATCCAACCTGAGTTTGTAATTAGGATCTTTAATGATGCTCCAGAAGTTATATTTTTCGGTACTAAGTATTTAAGAATAGTTGCATTAACTTTTGGATTCTTAGGAGCAATGCATGTTGGTAATGGAGTATTTAAAGGTGCAGGAAAAACAGTGCCACCAATGATTATTTCTTCTTCATCACTATGGTTATTCAGATTGGGAATGGCATACTTATTTATAAATATATTTGCAATGTCTCAAGATGCACTATGGTGGGCAGTTGCTATTTCACATCTAGGAGGATCAGCACTGGGATTAATCTGGTTAAGGCTATCAAATTGGAGTACTTCTATTATAGAATAATTAAAAAGTATGAGTATATGATTGAAAAATAGAAAGATATTATTATAATTATTAAAAAATTAGGAATTATCATTGACATTATTTAATCTATTGGTTATAATATTAAATGTGAAAATAATATTTTAAGTGAGTGATGTATAATGAAAAGGACAGTTTTTTAATCTCATCAAATTGAAGATGGCAGGTTTTAATTCCCGGGGATAACTATACCCTTAAAGTATGAGAATTAAAACTATTGATTAATTAACTCTGTGTGTAGTCCTTTTTGTTTCTTTAAAATTAAATATAAGAGTTTTAAACCACAGGTTTATTATATCTGTGGTTTTGTTATTTTTAGAAAGGAGAAATTTAACAATGTTTAAAAAATTAGGAATAAACAAAATTGATAATATAGATGATTTAGAGTCATTAGGCAGAGTAGTTGGACAATATAGAGACCTTTATAAAATCTATACCAATGATGGCGAAATTATTGCAACACTATCCGGTAGTAGTTATCATAACTCAAATAAATCTGAATTTCCTGTAGTAGGTGATTGGGTTAAATATGAAAGATACAATGAAGACAGTAATGGAATAATTAATAAGGTTTATGAGCGCAAGTCTGTTCTTTCCAGAAAACAAGCTGGAAAAAAAGAAGAAGAACAGATAATAGCAGCAAATATAGATATTATATTTATTGTAACTTCGTTAAATCATGATTTTAATCCAAGAAGATTAGAGAGATATTTAACGATTGCCTGGGATAGTGGAGCTAAACCGATAATTATCTTAAATAAATCGGATTTATGTGAAAATGTAAGTGAATATATAAAAGAGGTTGAAAAGATTGCTTTTAATACCCCTTATATTATCACTAGTTGTGTCAGTGAAACTGGTTTAGAGGAAGTAAAAGAAGTAATAAAG
>JBNJDV010000139.1:0-3205 GCA_051745185.1 Bacillota bacterium | reverse complement strand
ATGCCACTAATAGCAAATACCATCACCAAGCTAATAAAACTAACCATTAAAATTGTTCCAGCTTTTTTCATCTTAAAAACCTCCTTTAATAACTTTATTGATTATCCATACCCTACACTAATATTTAAAAATTAACCTGATATTTCATCCAAGACCTCTTCAGTTATGTCCTCAACTCCATCTAGTTCTTCAACTTCTTCAATACTTTCACTATCTCCTATAATTTCATCTACTTCTTCTGTTACATCTTCAGATATAAAATTAGTTACAACATCAATTTCATTAGTTATATACCAATCGACCAATAAAGTATCCACTGTCAGTTCATAACCAAGATCCTTTGTAATTTTTTGAATATTATCATGTATAAATTCTGGATTAACTTCGTGGATCTCGGTGCTATCAACAAGTGCCAACTCAACATCCTCTGCTTCAGTTTGAGCATTAACAGTTCCACCAATTCCCAGAAGCATCACAAAACTAAATAACAAAGCTGTTAAAATTGCAAAATACTTTTTCTTCACAATTAAACCTCCTTTAATTCACTTTCTTTTAACTTAATAGAAGTATAACAAAAGCAATATATTTATTGGTGATAATTCTTTTATAAAAATATGATATATTTTTGAAGTTTTAATTTGTGATTTTACTGCCAAAAGTGAGGCTATACTTCTAAATTGATTAAAAATCGTCAAGCTATCGCAGATAAACCTACCTTCTGTGGTTAAAAACAAAAAAATAGACAAGTTATAACATTATACAAGAGATTTATCAAAAAATGTTAAAAGAAAACCCCCTCTAAATTTTAATTTTAATTTAGGGGAGATGAATTTTAACCGTCTTGATTTTCTATATATTCTTTAATAACATCGATACCTGCACCACCGGTAGATATAATGCAGTAACTTCTTGATCAGAAAAAATTTTTAGAAGTTTAAATGACTATAATAACAATTACTGTCTTTATCTAAGAAAATGAAATCTATGTATTAAGTGGACAGTCTTAATTTTGAGCTTTTTTGATAAAGGTCAAAGCTTTATAAATATGGATTCTATTCAGCAGATAAAGATCAATAAGAATCTGTTTCTAACAGATGGTATCTAATTGTTGCCTATAATAGGAAATGTAAAAATAATAATGATGGGGATAATGTAATGGATATTAATCCAGGATTAGATAATTTAGCTGCTCTAACTTTTTAAGATATTAATAAAAATTATTTAATCAATGGTAAACCTCTCAAATCTAAAAAATATTTTTATAATAAAGAAATAGCCAGGTTCTCTTCTATTAGAATGAAACAGGGAGGTAGTAAGAAATTTAAAAACACCAATAAGATTAAATCTCTTAGGGTTGATAGAAAAAACTATCTGCTTGATTACCTGTATAAAGCAAGTAGGAGGGATTGATGTTGTTATAATAAATGAAGCATATACAGGTGGATGTAGTGCTGTTGAATTAAAAAAATTCAACAAGTCTAATTATAATAAGTCTCATAGGGTTCATGGGGTTTGTTTAAAAACAAAAAAACCACCATTAATAGTGATATCAACGGAAGTCTTAATATATTATGAAAATATTTAAAAGATAAATGTATTCCTGAACTTGTAAAACAAGCCAGGGATAATGAGGTTGTGAATCCTCCAAACCGATTAAATGTTATCTAACAGGTGGAAACTTAATAACAAAACTTCGTTTAAATCTATTTAGTAATATATTGTCATTATGATATATATCAAGTATTAGAAGCCCCTTTAAAAATCTTATCTCCGATTTAGTGGTAGAGATTCGCGGTGATCCAGCAAAAGTAAAAAAGTTTATAAGGTGTTATATAGATTTAATTATTGGATATATAATGGGGGAGACTATATATTTATCCTATTGCCTGAAAAAAAGAAGTCCCTATAAAGAGACTTGAATAATTATTCTGCAATATAATCTTTGTCTAAATATAATCTGGAAGTTGGCTTTTACTGGTTAACTACTTTGTGATGAGTATAAAAGAAAAGATTAAAAAGTGGAATAAAATCATATTTAAAAATGGTGCGAAAGAGGGGATTCGAACCCCTATGTCTTGCGACACATGACCCTGAACCATGCGCGTCTGCCAGTTCCGCCACTTTCGCACTCTACATATATTTTACTTCTTTTATTATTTCAAGTCAATCAATTTGTTTCGGGTCTAATGCATCTCTTAGGGCATCACCTAATAGGTTAAAACTCATTACAGTTATAATTATAGCCAAACCAGAGAACATTGATATCCAGGGTGCCTGTATTAAGTACTCTTGACCTCTTTTAAGCATGGTTCCCCAGCTTGATAAAGGTGGCTGTACTCCTAACCCTAAAAAGCTTAAACTAGCCACTAGAAGGATAGCCTGTCCGATTCTTAATGTCCCTATAACAATAATAGGAGAGACCACATTAGGTAAGATATGCCTTTTAATAATCCTAAAGTCACTGCTTCCCAATGCTTTAGCTGCCTTTACATACTCTTTTTCTTTTACAGAAAGTACTGATGACCTTGTAATTCTTGCAAAGTTAATTAAACCGGTTAGGCCAACGGCAATAATAACATTAATGATATCTTTACCTAAAGCTGCAATAATTGCTAAAGCAAGTAAGATAAAGGGAATAGAGTTCCAGGTTTCAACTAATCTCATTACAAGGTTATCAACCCTTCCACCGTAAAAACCTGCAATTAAACCTAATGAAATACCGATAATTGCATTTAGAAAAACCGAAGCAAAGGCAACTCCCAGGGCAACCCTGCTTCCATAGATAACCCTTGATAGTATATCTCTTCCAAAGTCATCTGTTCCCATCGGATGAGTTAAGCTGGGAGCTGAAGCACTCATATTAGCATAGTCAATTTCATCCGGTTCAAAGGGTGCAACAAAGGGAGCACATAAGGCTAGATAAATTATGATAAAAATCATAACTGTTCCAGCTACACCACCCTTGTTTTTTAAAAACTCCCGGTATGATTTATATAAGATTTCTTTTTCTTTAAAGTAAGAAAAGATATCTGGTTTAAATACAATTACTAATAAAAGGATTAAAACTAAAATAGAAAAAGCAGTTGCAATCTTGATCTGTAAAGAATTCCAAAACATACCTTTTACTATCCAGTTATTATACAACACATATATTTCTGTAATTAATAATATGAGAGGGATAATCTTTTTTTTCATCTTTCGGCCC
>JBNJDV010000138.1:0-3304 GCA_051745185.1 Bacillota bacterium | reverse complement strand
CCCACCTTTTAAATTATATATTCTTGAAGAATAATTATTTACCTCTTTTAATTTGGCTTGATATATTTTAAAAATATAGATATAATTTAATTAAAAATAATCAGGGGTGTGTATAATGAAAATAGGTTTAGTAACTGATAGTACTTGTGATTTAAATAAAGAAATAATCAATGAATATAATATTAAAATTGTTCCATTAACAGTACATTTTGGTACAAAAGAATATGTTGATGGCGTTGATATTAATCCTGATGAATTTTTTAAACTAATTGAGAGTAATAAAAACATGCCTAAAACATCTAAACCATCTAAATATGACTTTGAAAATGTATATAATAAACTTTTAAAGGAATATGATCACATACTATCTATTCATGTTTCCAAAGGTTTAAGTGGAACTTATGACTCTGCTGCATTAGCTGCCAATGATATAAATAGTGAAAAAGTTACTGTATTTGATTCATCATCAATTTCATTAGGTTTAGGTTTTTTAGTACTATTAGCCGCTAAACTTATAGAAAGTAACTACTCTTTAGAAAATATTATAGATAGATTAGAAAAAGCAAAGAAAAAAGTGAAATGTATTTTTACAGTAGAAGATTTAACCTACATGAAAGAAGGAGGAAGAATTGGTAAAGCAAGGGCATTTTTAGGAACAATTTTCAACATAAACCCTATTATAGAAATAAGTACAGAAACTGGAAAAGTAAATCCATTAGATCAAGTAAGAGGTAATGAAAGAACCCTTAAAAAAATGGGAGAAGTTCTTATTAGCAATATTGAAAATGACAAAAAGGCTTGGATAGGAATCATGCATGGAGACAGAAAAAACAAAGCTGATTTATTAATAGATCAAATAAATAATAAAATACCTGAAAATATTGATAAAAAATTATTCTCAGAAAGAATTAGTCCAACCTTAGGTTGCCATGTTGGTCCATCTGTTTATGCTTTTGCAACTTTATCTGGAGATGTTTTAGACATATAATATAAATAAAATCTAATAATAAACAGTCTGCCATTTTCATTCTTTTAAAAATGGCTTTTATAGTTTAGCTATCCATTCCTCAATTCTTTTTTTATGTTCTTTTAATTTAAGATTAAAAATTGGTATTTTAAATCTGCTTGCAATAGAAATTGCCTGTCCTGTACCACCGGTTTTGATACCTCTATCTCGATCAGTTATACATCCATCTGGTGTCCAACAAATTACAAATTCTGATGGTGTATCTAAATCTTTACCTAAGACTTGATAAGTGTCTCTTATAATTAGTTTTTGAGAATCCTCAGATAATTCTTCAAAATAATAATGATAATCCCTTGCAATTTCTTTAGCTTTTTTATAATTGTCCATCTTTACTGCATTAATATATATTTTACCTTTTCTGTTCTGAAAATTTTCCCACGGCAAATATATCTCACAGTCTGTATTGGATTTTAAAGCACCTCTCTCAAAAGCTGAATCAGCACCTGGAGAAGCACCCGAACGCAGAATATAGTTTCTTTTACCTAACTCAAATCCCATCTCTTCCATGATATCTAATATCTCTTTAGGAGTCTTTCTGCTCCCTATACCAGAATAATATATCTTCCTTTTTTTATTTTTATTACTAAACAATTTAATTCATCCCCTTTACAAATTGCTAAAAATGTGGTAAAAACATAAGAGTGCACTGAAAATAATTAGGAGGAAACAATAAAATGAGTAAAAAAATAATCTGTCCTTATTGTGGAAACTCAAACTGGACAGGAACATTATACTGTGAAAAATGTAGCGCAAATTTGACTACTATTAATCAAAAAATAACTAATTAATCTATTTAATTAATTTTTCATAAAGTTTATCCATAACAGCAGTTGCTTTACCTTGTATAAAAAAATCAGTAATCTTATTAGTAAAGTTAGATCTTTCTATATTAACTTCAATGATAGTTGCACCATTTTTTGATGCAAAATTTGGTATTAGTGAAGCAGGTGTTACTTCACCAGTAGTACCTATTACTAAAAATACATCTGCTGTTTCAGATTCTTTAATCGATGCTTGATAAGCCTTTTGAGGTATGCCTTCCCCAAAAAAGATATAGTCCGGCTTTAAAAGTCCATCACACTTATCACATCTTGGTGGTAAGTCTTTTAGATATTCCTCTTTAAAAGCAACTTTTTCTTCACATTCAGTACAAACTAGTTTTTTATATGTTCCGTGAAACTCATAGACATTTTTACTACCTGCCTCTTGATGCAGGTTATCTATGTTTTGAGTTATTACAGCATCCACAAAGCCTTTCTTTTCCAAATCAGCAACTACTTGATGTGCTCTATTTGGTTTGCATTCACTAAACATACTGTAGAATAATTTTTTATTTAACTCCCATGACTTTTTGGGATTATTTAAAAAATAATTAATATGTAAAAAATAAGGATCATACTTTTCCCATAAGCCATCCTTGCCCCGAAATGGCGGAATACCGCTTTCGACAGAAATACCTGCTCCAGTAAATACTGTTATATGCTTCTTTTGTTTTAAAATATTAACTGCTTTATCTAAATTATCCAAAAATACACCTCCAATTTTAAAAGAAGGAGACTAAATAGCCTCCTCCCCTAAAATCAAATATACTGTTTTTTCTCCAACCTATAATTATTACCTTAAGATATCATTCAAAAATAAAATCATATCTTTCGATATATATTATAATAACAATTTAATTATTCCTTAACAAAGTTATGAATATTACATTTATACTTAACTTAGAAAATAAGATAATAATTTCTTTGTATTATAAAATACTTTGTTATTATAATTATATCTTAAGTGAAAAAATTATAAGCAGAGGAGATATGTCCTCCTTTAAATATTTAAAAGAATAATATCTCCATATTTTTAAATTCTAAACTCCTTACTTACCTTCCACAACTTCTTTAAATGTTTTTCCTACTCTAAATACAGGCACTTTTCTTGCTGGGATAGTAATTTCTTCACCAGTTTGAGGATTTCTGCCCTTACGAGAACTTCTGTCTCTTACTTCAAAAGATCCGAAACCAATAAGTTGAACTTTGTCTCTTTTTTCCTCTTTCTTCTTAGCTTCCTTTTTAAGATAGTTCATGATTGTGTCAATAGTAGCGTTGATAGCTTCGCCAGAATCCTTTTTAGTTAAACCAGTTTCCTCAGCAACCTTGTCAATTAAATCTGTTTTTGTCATCAATACTCAACCCCTTAATTAAAGTTTTATTCTTATTGTATTTAATTTATACAAAAGTTATAAATTTCCTTCTTTTTTATTAACTTTATTCCTGAAATTACAAG
>JBNJDV010000137.1:0-3310 GCA_051745185.1 Bacillota bacterium | reverse complement strand
TCATTAGGTGAAGAAGTTATGGTAGAAGACCATGCTGTGATAGCAGGAATGACTAATGTGAGTAAGTATGTTAGAATCGGCAGAGTTGCTATGATAGGTGCCCATTCAAATGTATTAAAGGATATTCCTCCTTTTGTTATTGTGGATGGACATCCAGCAAAGGTTTCAGGTATCAATATAATTGGTCTTAGGCGTAATGAAGTAAAACCAGCTGTCAGAAAAGAAATAAAAAGAGCATATAAAATACTTTACAGGTCTAATTTAGAGATTAATGAAGCCATCTTAGAGATGGATAACAAACTAAATGCGGATCAGGAAATTGAACATTTCTTAAGATTTTTAAGAAATGTAAAACGCGGTATCTGTAGATAGAAAGGTGTTTTTTTAATATGGATAAAATAGGATTGATAGCAGGTTACGGTAAACTGCCCTATATCTGGGCAAAAGAAGCTAAAAATAATAATGTTAATGTATATGCCTTTTTAATCTCAGAAGAATATAGTAAAGACTTAGATAATAAAGTATACAGTACTGATTATTTAAGCTTTACACAATTTGATAAGTTAATAAAAAAGTTAAAAAGTTATGATATAAATAAGGTTATCATGCTGGGCAAGGTAAATAAAAAACACCTTTATGAAAAAAATGATTTTGATCAGAGATTTATGAAGTTATTAAACATGTGTAATAATTTAGATGATCATAGTATTTTAAAGATGATTGTAAATGAGTTTGAAAATGAAGGTATCGAAGTATTAAAACAGACTACCTTTTTTGAACATCTTTTAACAGAAAACGGTTTAATTAATAATGTTAAACCAAAACAAGAATTACTTGAAGAAATGAAGTATGCTTTCAGTAAAGCAAAAGGAATTGCAAACTTAGATATTGGACAGACTATACTGACTAAAGATAAAGCAGTTGTTGCAGTTGAAGCTATAGAAGGAACTGATTTAACAATTAAAAGAGCAGGTAATATTATAAATAGTGGAACAGTTATGGCTAAAGTAAGTAAAAAAGATCAGGATCTTCGGTTTGATTTACCAACTATCGGATTAGATACAATTAATAACTTAATTTCAATTAATGCAAGTGCTTTGGTTTTAGAGACAAAAAGAATATTGATCTTGGAAAAAGATGAAATAATTAAGCTTGCTGATAAGCATGAACTTTCAATTTATTCAATTTCTGGCAAGGAGGTCTAACATGACCGGTAAAATAATGGTAGTTGCCGGTGAAATTTCCGGGGATGAACGAGCTGCTGCAGTTATAAAAAAAATAAAATATTTCAATCCTCATGTAGAAGTTTTTGGTATGGGTTCTACAAAATTAGAAGATGAAGGTGTTGAAATATTAATCGACCCAACTGAGATGAACTCAATTGGTTTTATTGAAGCATTAAAAAACTATAAAGTACATAAAAAACATTTGGACATTTTAAAAGATGCAGCTGAAAAAAGAAAACCGGATGTCTTTTTTTTAACTGACTACTCTGGTTTTAACATGAGAATGGCAAAACTTGGTTCAAAGTTAAACATTCCTGTTGTAGATTACTTTCCACCTTCTGCCTGGTTATGGGGGGAATGGAGAGCAAAAAAAATGGCTAAGTATAATGCGGTTATAGCTGCTAATTTTCCCATGGAACGCGATATATATAGAAAACACGGAGCTAGAACTGAATTTGTCGGCCATCCCTTAATTGATGAGATAGATGTTGAATTAGAGAAAAAAGAACTTGAAAAGTTATTTGAAATAAAAGAGGAAGAAATACCGATTGCTTTAGTACCCGGAAGCAGAAAAGAAGAGATTGAAAAGCTCCTTCCAGTAATGGCTAAAGCAGCTGTTAAGTTAAAACAGGATAATGAAAACTATGTATTTTTAATACCTTCAGCTGGTAAAAAGTACAATAAATTAATTGAAGATATCTTAGTTGAGTATCCTATTCAGGCCAAGATAATAAACAATCATATGCATGAACTGCTTAAAGCTGCACATTTTGCAATTGTTACTTCTGGTACTGCAACCTTAGAAACAGCTATAATGAATACACCAATGGTGATTGTTTATCAGATAAATGACTTAACATATAAAATAGCTAAATTTCTATATAAAAAAGATTTTTTCGGTATGCCCAATATTTTGGCTGACAAAATGGTTGTACCGGAGATTGTACAGGAAGATGTAACTCCTGAAAAAATTTATGAAAAGGCTCATTATATACTTTCTAAACCTTATTTGATAACAGATATAAAGATAAAGTTAGTATCAATTGCCGAAAAGTTAGGTTCAAAGGGAGCTGTTGAAAAGACAGCCAAATTGGTCTTAAGGGAAGGAAATATTGATGTACTTCAGAGATAGAAAAAAAATAATATTTGGTATTATTATAATTATAATTATTGCTTTTGGAATTGGTTTTTCAATTTATGATGAACTGATAGATGATAGTGATGATAATCAAAATATAGAAACTGAAACTGAAGAAGAGTATTTAACTGAAATAGATTTAGAGTTGTATAACAATGATAAGACAATAAGATGGAATCTAAACAGTGAAAAGCTTCAAAGCCGAGAAGAAGGAAATATTTACAATATGGACCTGCCTTATTTTAAAGCATATGAAAATGATGATTTGATCTATACGGGTGAAGGTAAAAATGCAGTATATAATAGCAATCAAGAACTAATGAGTTTAAGCGGAGAAATTGAAATTAATAAGGATGACATGTTTTTAGAGACCCAAACAATTGCCTGGAATCAAAAAGATGATATAATAAGAGGTGAAGGTGGTGTTAAGTTAACTTCACCTAAATTTGTTATTAGCTCAGAGACCTTTCAAGGTCCTCTTTCTTTAGAAAGAATAGAGTTTTTTGGAACTGAAAACAACCAGGCGAAAGTGGAGTGGAGGTAGTTTCTTATGAATAATATAAAGATAAATAATATTTTAATAATAACATTTATATTGATATTAATTTTTAGTATACCTATATTTGCTCAAAATGATTTAACTGCTGATAAATTAGTCTTTGAACAAAGTGAAGATGGAACAAATATTATAGAAGCTACCGGTAATGTAAAGATGAATTATAAGGAAAGTATAATTACAGGTGAGTATGCTGAATTTGAACAGACAAATCAATTAATAACTTTCCGTGATAATGTTAATATAAAGACCGGTGAAAGAACACTGAGTGGAGATAACTTAGTTTTTAATATGGAAAGTAATAATATGGAGATGGATGGTAATGTTGTTTTAAATACTGAAGAGATTTTAGTAGAAAGTGACACTCTTTCATATAATAGAGAAGAGGGT
>JBNJDV010000136.1:0-3335 GCA_051745185.1 Bacillota bacterium | reverse complement strand
TAATGCATTAGATACATTGAATGATGAATATGCTAAAGGTAATATCAGTAGAGAAGAATATTTGGAAAGAAAAAATGATTTATTGTAAATATCATATATGTTTTACAGTAGCCGGATTAATAGTCTGGCTATTTTTTTTAACTACTTATATTTGTTTTTGAAATAAATATGAATAATTATATGTTTTAGTTAATTAGTTTATTTGAAAAAAAAATATATTGTAAGAGTAAGATAATTCATACATATTTTGAACTTTATATAGTACTGTAAAGCAGTTACAATCAATAATGAACCATAATTTAATAAATTATTCAAGTTAAAACAATTATCTAAAAAAAGTTGAAAAAGAATTTATAAATACCTAAATTAGAAATATCTTTGATTGTTAAATAGTACTTTCTTATTTTAATTTTATTTTTAATTTCTTATAATAATATGAAATAGTTAATCTGATAAAATAACTCAGGTTACAGGAATTTTTTATTTAAATATCAGATTTCTATCATAATTTTTATGAAAAATATTTAAATTAAAATAATAAAATATTTATTTAGAATAGAAAAAATGTTTAAGAAATAATATAAACAAGGGTCTTTCATAATTGCCTTTTCAAACTGTTTAAAAAATTATTGTCGAAGTTAACTACAATTTATCGAGTTAATAGTTTAATTTACTTATTTACATTTTATTCCAGCTAAATTAGGGTCTACTTATCCTAGGAATTGTTTTATAGTCTTTAAAAAATGTTAGAGTTATGGGTAAAAAGAAAGTAAAAGCTCACATTTAATTAAGCTGTATAGGTTTAATAGCTGCTAAAATTACGGTAGAAAAATTAAAAGACCAAGAAAAAGAACTAGCAGCTTAATTTAAGCATTTTTTAAACCAAGATTTTTTTAATCTACCAAAGGTTCTCTCAACACTGGTCCTTTTATTGTAGATCTTCTGCTAGGTTTTTGATCCGCGATGTGGTGTTGAAACATATCTTGAATCCTCTTTTGGTCTGGTTTTAGTTACATGACCATAGTTGGATTCAGAACACCAGGCAGAACCATGTACACAATCTACTTTGCCGCAAACATCAGGGCATCTAAATTTATTATCACCTTTGTAATGACCCCAGTAAACCATTTTATGACCTGCACTACATTCAGGAGTGCTGTCAAAGTCATAATATCCAGCTGGTGGTTGTTTAGCGTTTCTTTTGTTTATTGGTATGATAGCTTGACTATTATAATCAAAAAGAATGCTTTCATAAATATAAGTAAAATCATAACCAGAGTCCATAACCCAATATTTTGTTTGTCCACAGTTGATACCTGTTATTACTTCACTAACCATTTGTACCAAGCTAAGAGCCTGATTACTATCGGCTTCATTAGCTGGTGTAACAGTAATAGCGAGAGGGAGTTCACTTTCAGTATCTACAGCTAAGTGTACTTTCCATCCATACCAAGTTGTCTTGTTTTTAAAGCTATCTAACTTAGCTCCCCAATCTGGGGTGTCAAGGTTTTCTTTATCAATTTGTGATTTTGGTTTAGCTCGTTCATAGGACTTTAATTTTGAAGCATCAATAGCAATTGATTCTAAGTCAAGTAAGTCTAATTCATTAGCTTCAGATAATTTTTTAAAATATCTACTTAAAGTAGCTTCACTAGGGACTCTCTTATAAAAGCCAAAGCCACAAATGTAGTTGAAAACAGGATCACTATTAAGTCTACGAACCAAGGCTGCTCTAGTGGGAATGTTCTCAAGTCTTTGAGCTAAAAATGCTCTGATGATTGGTTTAATGTTATATCCTTTTGGTCCTTTTTTAGAGTCGGTTCTTAAATTCTTAACGACTGATGTTAAATCTAAATTTTTAAATATTAGCTCTAATTTAGTTTTTTCTTCAAGTTCAAACAATTCTTTCAAGGAAAACAAACTCATTTGTAGAATATTATTATTAATAGGTTTCACCTCTTTTTTGTGTTTATTTTTGATTTGCCTATTAATTATATTCTACAAAAAATGGGGTGAAGCCTTTTTTATATTGTTTTAATTACTGTTAAATCAAGGCTCATTTTTATGAAATTTGTTTATATAGCAAAAGATTTTAAAAAATTATGAATACTCACTTAACAATAAGTTTATTCTCTTATCAATTTCAATCTGCAGTCAAGTAATATATTATATATTTCTTACATTATAGCAAGTAGTAATAAAATTATAAATATATAAAAAAAGTATATTTATTAACTTTCCTTTGAAGGTTTTAATTAGATAATCCAGAATATTTAAAACAGATAATGCTTTAAATATTTGGGGATTTTTAGGAATTAATTTAAAAACTACCGAATATAAAGTGAAGGGAGGAAAATTTATAGAGCTATAATTATAACTCTATAAATAGTATGATGAAAGATAAAACGTATAGGTCTAGAAAATTTTATAAGTTTTACCTATTACTTTCTTCTTCAATCTATTTTTTCTTTGCTATTGTTTATAATTACTCAACAATAATTGAAGATCCTTTACCGATAGAACACCGTTTCTTGACTGCTTTAATATTTTTAGGGGCTTATATATTAAGCCAAAGAAATAAATGGTTTGAACAACGTATTGATCGAATCACCTATTTAACTTCTGTATTTGCAATAATTCAGTTAATTTATGTTAGTTATTTATTGAAATATGAATTTTTAATAGGAATCAATATTTTAATTATTTTAGCTATAGTTAATTTAATTTTTAAGGGAGATAAATTTGCTCTATATACAAATATATTACTTGTTTTTTTGGTGATGCTTTCACTGTACTTTGTTGATAGTCCTCATCAATCTCCTCTTGGTTTTCTTATTGGTTACTTAGTTATTGCTGGTTTAACATATTATATCAGTAATCAAAACTATAAGACTGTTCAAACTCTACAAACTAGTGAACAAAGATATAGGACTATTTTCAACACTGCTCCTTTTGGTATAATGCTACAGGACAGAGAAGGAATTATTATAGAGGCAAATAAAACTCTATGTGATAGTTTAGGTTATAAATGTGAAGAGTTAGAGGGATATAAAGTAATCGATAAACTTGTCGCCCAGGATCAAATTGAAAATTCAAAAAAGAATATGGAAGAAATATTAGATGGTAAAGAGTTAGAATTTGATACAACAAGTATTACAAGAGATAATGAAAAAATATATATTCATTTAAAAGAATCAAGTATTCTACTGCCTAATGGAGAAAAAGGGATACTTTCTATGCAATTAGATATTACAGAAAGAAAAAAACAAGAAAAAATTATTAAAAGACAACGTGAAATTATCGAGCAATTGCATTCTACTGCATTAGAATTTATG
>JBNJDV010000135.1:0-3340 GCA_051745185.1 Bacillota bacterium | reverse complement strand
TATCATCCATGAGTTATTACACCTCCACAGATGTATATTATATATCCTTACTATTTTTGTTAATTATAACAGATATATAGGGTTAAAACAAGAAAGGAACTTCAACTTTGGAAGGATTTACAACTATTTTAAAAATAGAGAAAAGTCTAACTAATTAGGAAGTGAGTTTTTTAAAATTTAAAACAAATTAATGTTAAATCATAATAAATATCTTTTTATCCATGTATTTTAAAAATTAAAAAAAATATTAACTATCTTCATATTTAAGTTTTTTTGGAATATTATCTTCAGTTATCTGATAGATCTCACCATACTTTATATTTTTATTTTCACACAACTTTCTTACCTCTTGTAATTGATTTTTAAATATCCTACAGGCATATCCACAAGAATCACTTAATTTAGAAGGTACAGGTACCATCTTAGTATCTATACCTTCTTTTTTGCAGTAGTTTTCAAACTTAAATGCCATAGCTGTTATTTTAAATGTTATTAAATATCTATTATCTTGCATTATCGGTTTCACCTCTAAGAAAAATATATTATTGAGTTGAATTACTAAATACATTGTATTAGATTATTATTGTTAATACAAACTTAATTATTTTTAAATATCATATTTCCCTTCAAGTAAGTTTGGATCATATGGAGCACTTCTGCTGGGACAGTTCTTTCTAGGACAAACCTGACAGTTTTCAAAGTTTGTTTCAGTCGGGTATACTAATCCTGATACAGATTTTTGAGGCAGCATTAGAGAACTTTCGGTTAACTGTACACCTATTTCTTTTTTTGGATTTCCTAAAAGATTAAACAGCTTTTTTTGTTCTGTGATTGACCAGTCAATTAAAGAACCAGGATTCATTCGTGAAGATAAACCTGGTAAGTAATTATTATCTATTTCTTCTAAAACATATTCTAAGGCTTTTCTTAAGGCTTCTTCCTGGATCATAGATAACCAGTAGTTTTCTAACATATCACCTTCATTTTCTTTAGCCCAATCATTTAGTTCTTCTCCACAGGTTACAATATATAGGATTACTTTATGAACATCTTTTAAGTTCACACTCATTATCTTGCTTTTAAACTCTTGGTCTTCTATTTTTATATTATCATCACTTATTTCATCAATAAAGACCTGTCTGTATATTGCTTTAGGGTTTCCTATCTGATTAGCTTCTTTTATATAATTTTTAATCTTATCTACTTCTTTATATTCTTTATCTAGCTTTATTGTCTTTAAAAAACTATCTAATTCAATATTAAAGGGAATATTTTTCTTTATAATACTATCCATAAATTATCAGTCCTTTTTAAAAGTTCATAGAATTAATATACTCGGTTTGAAACTGTTCATTAACAGAAAGCTCTATATACTTTACTTTTTCTTTAATAGCTAAAGCTCTTTTTTTAGCCTTTTTATTTAAAAGATATATCTTGGCACCTGTTCCTGCTCCATTTCCAATTTGTATTATTTTTTCTTTTAAACAATCTGGGATCATTTTAATAAAACAGGCATTATCGGGATTGATATAGTTTCCAAATCCTCCAGCCAAAAATACTCTATCTAGTTCTTCTGCCTTTAAATCTGTTTTTTGTAAAAGTATTTCAATACCTGCTGCAATTGCTCCCTTGGCTAACTGTACTTCTCTAATATCTTTTTGAGTCAAATATATTATTTGACTATTATTTTTGTTTTCTGTAATTCTAATTGCATTTTGGTCTTTATACTTACCAACAAATTTCTTTTTCCAATCAGCTAACTTCTCTTTGTTTGTAATTTTTCCTGAAGATTGGATAAAGTCATGTTTGAAAAACTCTGCTATCATATCTAAAAGCCCTGAACCACAGATTCCAATCGGTGGTTGTTCATTAATAGTTTTAAAATTAAACTTTTCATTTTTAATTTCAAACTTAGATATTGCACCAGATATTCCTGCAGATCCAAAGGTAATATTAGCTCCTTCAAATGCAGGTCCTGCTGCTGCAGAACATGATACAATTTTGTCCTTTTTATTTAAGACAATTTCTCCATTTGTACCGATATCGATCATTAAGTTATTTCCACTTAATTTATCAATATTAATTGTTAACATATCTCCGGTAATATCTGCACCTACATAGCCAGATATTGATGGTAATAAAAAGATTAACCCTTTTTGATTTATATTTAAGTTAAGGTCATCAGCTTTAAGTTTTATTTCATCAGTAAAGGTTGGTATATATGGTGACATAGCAATTGATAGAGCATCAATACCAGCTAATAAGTGCAGCATTATTGTATTACCTACAATAGTCATCTTATATATATCATCATTACTAATCTTGAATTGTTTAACTAATTGATCGATTCCTTGATTTAAAGCATTAATTACAGCATCCTGCATCTCTTCAATACCCTTTTTATTATTATTGGTATAGTTAATTCTTGAAATGACATCTGCACCATATTTTTTTTGTGGATTATAAAAAGAATTAACACCTATTTCTTCCCCGGTATTTAAGTTTATAAGATAGATAACGATTGTTGTTGTTCCAATATCTACTGCTAAACCATAGTAATCTTTTTTCGTATCTTTAGTTATATCAACAATCTTATTTTCATGAGTAAATACAGAAAATACCTTTCTCTTATTTAAATGTGCTATCTTTTCAATACTATCATAATCTATTTGGTCTGTATCTGTTTTTTCAAAGATTCTTTTTAAAAAGTCTTTTTGGTTATTAATATTTACATCTTCAAACTTGATATCGTGTTTTATTAAATCAAGGTCTTTATCCAGTTCAGTCAGGGTACCATCGGTCATTACTGTAATATCCTGTTTTTGATCATAGATTACTTCGATATCGCCTTTTATTTTATACATACAGCTTAAACGGTATCCTTCTTTAAGTTCTTCTGGCTCTAAAAATTCTTTTTCAGATTTAGTAGGAGAATTAATACTTCCTTTTAACTTTAACTTACACTTACCACAAATACCTTCTCCTCCACAGTAAGCATTGATATCATATCCGTTGTTTAGTAACACTTTAAGAAGATTTTCATTGTCTTCACATTTAATCTTTTCAACTCTGCCTTCTGTTGTAACTTTAACAGTATGTGACATCTTTATCCCCCTGACTTATATAATATTAATACTATAGGCTGCTGTTAATAATATCTAGTTTAATTAGATCTTTTTTTGATAATAGTTTTATGAAATAGGTATAGAGTGCAACATTAACCGGTTCACCAACAACTTTTGGAATCATAGATACTTTTATAGGAACTTCAAATAACATATTTAAAAAGATTGGAACTAAAATTACTGAAGATATAATTTGGCCGGTAAAGATCGCAATA
>JBNJDV010000134.1:0-3354 GCA_051745185.1 Bacillota bacterium | reverse complement strand
AGATGGTAAATATTTTAGTTAACATAATATTAGTAGTCGTAATTATATATCTGTTCTATTGGTTAAAAAACAGATATAAAGAGGAAAAGAAAAAAGTTGAAAGTACAGACAATAAGATTAATTACGAAGAGTTATTTGACAAATTTACCTATCCAATGGTAATAGTTGACCAAAAAAATAAGATCAAAAAAATTAATAGAGCTTTTTTAGATGAATTTGATTTAGGTTTAGAAGATGTTTTAAATAAAAATTTAGATAAAATTATAGTAATTAATGAACCCGAAAGTAAAACTGAGTATTTAAAAAAGAAAAGTGAATCTGGAAAATCATTTAAAGGTGAGCTTGAGATATCAATAAATAACTTAGAAGTAAAAAAGTATAAATTAATTGATCTTCCGATTGGAAAAAAAGGAAATTTAATTGGTAGACACCTTATTTTTGCTGAAGTTGATTTAGATGAATTAAATATATCAACAATGCTTAGAAAAAGCAGGCGGAAGATCAAAGACCTTCATAAAACAGCTTTAAAGATGAAAGAGGTTAAAACAAAAAAAGAGGTATATAATCTAACTATTAAAGCTGCTGAAAACATATTAGACTTTGATCTATGTACTCTAGATATTGTTGAGGGAAACAAATTGGTAGTAAAGGCTACTTCTCGAAGTCTCCAAAAAGGAAATTCTATATCAACTGATTTGAAATCAGAGAACCTGGCCACCCATGTTTACAATAACAAAAATTCACATTTAGCTCCTGATATTCAAAAAATAGATTTTGCTAAACCGACAAGTGATAAATATCATTCAGCAATCACAATACCAATCGGTGAATTAGGTATTTTCCAGGCTGTATCAACCAAAATTAATGAATTTACCAGAGAAGACCTAGAACTAGTAGAATTACTAATTGCTCACACCAATTCTGCTTTAAAGAGAATAGATTATGAAAAAAAAATAACATACTTAGGATTTCATGATAGTTTGACAGGCTTATATAATAGAAACTACTTACATGAAGAAATAAATCGACTTGATACTAAGAGACAGCAGCCGATCAGTGTAATAATATGTGATTTAAATGGACTAAAGTTAGTAAATGATGTTTTTGGTCATGATGAAGGGGATCAATATATTATAAAAACTGCAAATTTATTAAAAAAATGTATGAGAAAAGAAGATATACTGGGCAGATGGGGTGGAGATGAATTTTTAATACTACTTCCCAATACTGCTACTAAAAATGCAGAAAAAATTATTGAAAGAATAAATAGTGAGGTAAAAAAGACTTACGATTCTATACGACCTATATCTATGTCACTAGGTAGTGCAACTAAAAATAAAGATATAAAAACCCCAATTGATACTTTAATTGAAGAAGCAGATTATAAAATGTATAAAAATAAAAATCAAATTCATAGTGAAAAAAGTAATCCTTTAATAGATATGATCAAAAATAAAATAGATAATCAAGAATTGGATAAAAACGAAGTATATAGACTTGATAAACTATTAGAAATGTTTAGAAATACATGTGAAAATTAACTTATAAAACTAAGCCGGAGTAAAATCCGGCTTTTTGATATTAATTGCACTTTTTTTCACTTTGTAATATAATTAGTTTTAGTGAACAAAGGAGGTAAATACAAAGATGCAGGAATTATTAGAAATAAAAAATTTGGATTTAACACTGGATAAAGAACAGATTCTTAGGAATATTAATCTAACTATAAATAGTGGTGAAGTTTTTGCAGTTATAGGCCCAAACGGTTGTGGTAAGTCATCTCTTGCATATACCTTGATGGGATTGAAAGGTTATAATCAAAAAAATGGGAATATTATTTTTAAAGGTGAAGATATAAGCGAATTTTCTGTAACTGATCGAGCTAAAAAGGGTATAACCCTAGCATGGCAAGAACCAGCTCGTTTTGAAGGTGTGACTGTTAAAGAGTTTTTGTCATTAGGTGCAAAAGCTAGAAATATAGATATTACTGAACAAGACCTTAGTTGGGCATTAAACGAAGTAGCAATAATACCAAAAAAATATTTGAACAGAAAAGTTGATGATACCTTAAGTGGTGGAGAAAGAAAAAGAATTGAAATTGCTTCAATACTACTAATGAAACCTGATTTAGTAATATTAGATGAACCAGATTCAGGTGTAGATGTTGTAGCATTAAATAATATAAGAACTGTAATAGAAGATTTTAAAAAAGATAATATTGGAGTATTGTTAATCACACACTCTGATGAAATGCTGGATGTTGCTGATAGGGCAGCATTAATCTGTGGAGGAGAAGTATTTAACGTTGGAGATCCTAAACAGGTTAGTGAATACTTTAAGTTTGAATGTATGCCCTGTGAAGATGAAAATCCAGAGGAACATCAGGAGGTGTTGTTCAATGAATGATTATGAAATGATGGTTGATGCATATAAAGATGCAGGTGGAGAAGATATATTCTCTGACAGTGATACTCCTCATATGGTCCTAGAACAGGATCGTGTTTTAGGAAAACATGAGGTAGAAGGTATCAAAATGGATGCAAAAAAAATAGATGAGAGTACTGTTGATGTGAAGTTAGTTGTACAAGAAGGATACAAGATTGAAAAACCGCTTCATATGTGTTTCGGAGTTCTTCCCAAGGAAGGTTTGCAGAAAATTGTCATGGATGTAGAAGTAGAAAAAGATGCTCAAATAAAAGTAATGTCAGACTGTGTTTTTCCTAATGCTACTAAAGTTAGACATGTAATGGAAGCAGAGATTCATTTAGCTGAAAATGCCATATATGAGTATGAGGAAAATCATTTCCATGGTGATACGGGTGGAGTAGAAGTAATTGCAAAATCTGATATAATAATGGATAAAAACAGTGAATTACTCACCTTATTTACCCTAAGAAAAGGCAGAGTTGGTAAAATTGAATTTGATTATGAAGCAGAAGTAGCAGAAGATGCAAAAATAGAAATGCTTGCAAGGATCAGTGGATATGGTGATGATCTAGTGAGTATTAGAGAAGCAGCACACCTTAATGGCTCTAATGCAAGGGGATTACTTGATTCAAAAATAGCAATGAAAGAAAATGCCAGAGCAGAAGTGTTTAATGAACTTACTGCAAGTGCTCCAGATGCTAAGGGGCATGTAGACTGCACAGAAATTATAAAGGATAATGCGGTAGCAAGAGCAGTTCCGATTGTAGAGGTTAGACACCCAGAAGCAAAGGTAACTCACGAGGCTGCTATAGGTAGTGTTGACAGTGATCAATTACAGACGTTAATGGCTAGGGGACTTGATGAAGAAGAAGCTTCTGATATTATTATTCAAGGTCTTCTAAGAGGTTAATCAACAGAGGTGAAAAA
>JBNJDV010000133.1:0-3363 GCA_051745185.1 Bacillota bacterium | reverse complement strand
TATAAAATCTAGAAAATATAATAGAGAGTAAAAATTACAGCAAGAGATATTATAAAGGAGGATTTTAATGGGTTGGACAGGTAAATTATTAGGGGGCGGATTAGGCTTTTTCATTGGAGGCCCTATTGGTGCAGTTATAGGAGCAGTTGTAGGTAATAGTTTTGATAAAAGTGGAAGCAATGCTAATATCAATGAACAGGAAAGACTTAACATGATCTTTTTCACAACAACCTTTTCAATGTTAGCAAAATTTGCTCAGGCAGATGGAGCAGTCACAAAGTCAGAAATAAATGTAATTGATAACTTTGTAAAATATGATCTTCAACTAGATAGTAGAGCGAGAAAACTAGCTATTGAAATATTTGATGAAGCCAAGAAAAACAATAGCAGTTTTGAAGAGTTTGCGAGACAGTTTTATGATAACTTCAAAAATAAAAGAGAAGTACTGGTCAGCATGATAGATTTATTGATGAGAGTTGCTTTAGCAGATAATGAATTTCACCGTAATGAAAAACAATATATTAGAAAAGCTAAGAATATTTTTAATATAAGTGACAGTGAGTATGAAAGCATCTTGGCTCAATATGACCAAAATGATACAAATATAGAAAAATACTATAAAATTCTTGAAGTTTCACCAGAAGCAAGTATGAGTGAAATTAAAAGAAAGTATAAAAAGAAGGCTAAAGACTTTCATCCTGATAATATTATAGGGAAAGGTCTACCGGAAGATTATAGAGAGTTTGCTCAAAAGAAATTTAAAGAAATACAAACTGCATATGAAAAAATAAAACAACATAGAAGTTAAAATAAAAAAATTATGACAAATATTGCCTTAAATGGAACCTCATTGGTGCTTTAATAAGCATTAATGGGGTTTTTTTAGTTAATATTTTAAAGAAAGTAAACAATAACAGTATCTATTAATGCATATAAATAGAGGAATATCAATAAATATATATAATATTTATTATAATGGCGAATTTTTAATTTATCTATAAATTAAACGAGGTGGCATCCATGACAATAAGAGATTTTATACAAAAAGCAAAAAATATTATGTCTACAAGATATATGGTTTTTGTTTATGGGTTAATTCTTTTGTTTTTGTCAATTTCTGTTCAAACAGAAATAATAGAGCCGTTTATTATCCTTTTTGTAATATATTCAAGTATACGATACAGTAAGAAAGGTGCTATCTATTCAGCTATTTTTGCGATAATAATACTAACTGCTCAGGATTTGTACAATCTTCATATTGACATAGAACGTTATTTAATTGAAGTAGCAACAGTTATTATTACTGCATATTATATAATTAAAAGTTCATCCAAATTAAAAGAAATGAATGAAGACTTAAAAGAAAGAGTTAAGGAATTAAGAGGACTATTTAGTATTTCTAAAATATTAGAAAGAAAAAAAATAAAATTAGAAGAATCTCTTAAAGAAATTGTTGATATTATTCCTAACTCATGGCAGTATCCTGAAGACACCTGTGCAAAAATTAGTTATATGGATTATGTTTTTCAAACAGATAATTATAAAAAGACACAGTGGTCTCAAAAAAGCGATATTATTATAGACGGTAAAAAACAAGGTGAAGTTGAGGTATGTTATTTAACCCCACATCAAAAAGAATACAATGATACACCCTTTTTAAAGGAAGAATTTCAGTTACTAGATGATATATCAAATAGGGTTTCAAATATTATAAAAAGTATAAATCAAGAAGAAGAGATTAGAGAAAACAATAAATTTTTATCAATAACATTAAACTCAATTGGAGATGCAGTAATTGTAACAGATGAAGAGGGACAGGTTAACAAGATGAATCCTATCGCTGAGGAGTTGACTGGATGGGAATATGAAGAAGCAGAGGGACAAGATATTAAGGAAGTATTTCATATAATAAATGCTAAAACTGGAGAACCAGTAAAAAACCCTGTAGAAAAAGTTTTTGAACAGGGAAAAACTGTTGGTTTAGCAAATCATACTAAGCTGATTTCAAAAGACGGTACAGAATACCATATTGCAGATAGTGCAGCACCGATTAAAGATGAAAATGATAATATTTACGGTACTGTTATGGTATTTAGAGACTTTACAAGCCAATATAAAATGGATGAGGAAATAAAAAGAAGAGAGAACTTATTTTCTAATGTAATTGAAGATGCTCCTTATCCCCTTATGATCCATAATGAAGATGGTGAAATAAAAAGAGTAAATAAATCATGGCAGGAAATCTCTGGATATGGACTTGAAGACTTACCAAATATTGAAGCCTGGTTTGAAAAAGCATATGGAGAAAGAAAAGATTTTGTAAAGGGCTTTGTGGATGATCTTTTTGATAAAAATGTAAAAAAACACGATGGAGAGTTTGTAATAAATACAAAAAATGGTGAAAAAAGAACCTGGGACTTTAGTTCTGTACCAATTGGTGTAGATGAGAATAATAAAAGACTGATCTTAAGTATGGCTGTTGATGTAACTGAAAGAAAAGAAATGATGGAAAGTATTAATAAATTAAATAGACTGTATTCAATATTAAGTGATGCAAATCAGGTGATTGTTAGAAACAGAAATATGGATACTTTAATATCAGAGATCTGTAATATAATAATAAAAAATGGTGACTATAAATCAACCTGGATAGGGAAAGTAAATGATGATAAAAATGTTTTATCTATTTTAGGTTCTGCTGGAGAACATAGTGATTTAATTGATGAGATAGATATAGATCTAACAGATTTATCTGCTAATGAAAAAATGAGAAATATCTATAATCTTGATTCTAATACACTGCTTAATTATATATCAAAAGATAGAAGTTCGGATTCTGGGTGGGAAGAACTAACTTTCTATAATAATAATAGATCAATGGCAGTTTTTCCAATTATAGTTTTTAATAAGCTTTGGGGAATTTTCACATTATGTATTGATGAGAACTTTTATTTCGATACCCAAGAAATCAGATTGTTAAAAGAATTAACAAATGATTTAGCTTTTGCAATTGAATCAATTAAAAATGAAAAACTAAAAATAAAGTCAGAACAAAAACTAAAAGAAAGTGAAAAAAAGTATAGAGGTTTATTTGAAAAAGCACCGGTTGGAGTATTTAAATCAAATATAAAAGGGGAATTAGAATTAGCCAATCCAAGACTATTAAATATTTTAGGGTGTAATTCCTTAGAAGAATGTGTGGATTACTTCGGCAACCTGCATAATGTATATATTCATCCTGAAAGACGCAAAGAGCTTTTCAACTATTTAAGAGAAAATGATGAAATTACTGATTTCATCTTTAAAGCTCATAAAAAAGATGATGGAGAGATCTGGCTTTCTTTGGATGCCAGAGTTATAAAT
>JBNJDV010000132.1:0-3430 GCA_051745185.1 Bacillota bacterium | reverse complement strand
TTTCTGCTTGCTTCTAATCTTTCTTCTCTAAAACGCATATCATTACCAGGTGTATTACCTGTAATTAAAGTAAACCTAAGTGCATCTGCTCCAAATTCTTCAATTACTTCTAATGGATCAATTCCATTACCTAAAGATTTACTCATCTTCCTACCTTGAGCATCCCTAATTAATCCATGTACATATACATCGTTAAATGGCGGTTCATCCATAAACTCTAGTCCCATAAAGATCATTCTTGCAACCCAGAAGAATATTATATCTCGTCCTGTAACTAATACATCAGTTGGATAAAAGTAATTTAAATCATCGGTATCATTAGGCCAGCCTAAGGTTGAAAACGGCCATAATGCAGAAGAAAACCAGGTATCTAAAACATCTTCATCCTGTTTTAAGGCACTGCTTTTACATTTGGGACACTGTTTAGGTTCTGTACGGCTTACAATAACTTCACCACAGTCTTCACAGTACCATACCGGTATTCTATGTCCCCACCAGAGCTGTCTTGATATACACCAGTCTTTAATATTTTCCATCCAGTTTAAGTAAACTTTACTAAATCTTTTAGGAATAAATTTAATATCACCGTTTTTTACAGCTTCAATTGCCGGTTTGGCAAGTGGTTCCATCTTTACAAACCACTGTTTTGATACTAATGGTTCTATAACGGTATCACAGCGGTAACACTGTCCTACCGAATGTATATGTTCTTCTGTTTTTATAAACAAGCCCTCTTCTTTTAGGTCTTCAATTACTTTTTCTCTGCATTCATAACGATCCATTCCAGCATATTTGCCGGTAACTTCAGTCATATTAGCATCTTCATCAATAACTTTTATTAGATCAAGATCATTTCTTTCTCCTATTTCAAAGTCATTAGGATCATGTGCAGGTGTAACCTTAACCATACCTGTACCAAATTCACTGTCTACAAATCTATCAGCAACAATAGGAATCTCTCTATCCATTAATGGTAAAATTACTGTTTTACCAACTAGATCTTTATATCTATCATCAGAAGGGTCAACTGCAATAGCTGTATCACCCAACATTGTTTCTGGCCTAGTTGTTGCAACAGTTATAAAATCATCACTATCTTTTATAGGGTACTTTATATAATACAACTTGCCTTCATGTTCTTTGTGTTCAACTTCAACATCAGATAAGGTAGTATGACAGCTCGGACACCAGTTAACAATATAGTCTCCCTGATAAATTAATCCCTTATCATAAAGCTGTATAAATACTTCTTTTACCGCTTCAGAACAGCCTTCATCCATGGTAAACCTTTCTCTAGACCAATCACATGATGAACCCATTTTCTTTAATTGGTTAGTGATTCTTCCACCATATTCATCTTTCCACTCCCAGGCTTTTTCTAAAAATCCGTCTCTACCTATTTCATCTTTATCAAATCCTTCATTACGAAGTTTATCAACTACTTTTACCTCAGTAGCAATACTAGCATGGTCTGTACCGGGAAGCCAGAGGGCAGAAAATCCTTTCATCCTTTTCCATCTTGTGATTATATCCTGTAAGGTGTTGTCTAAAGCATGACCCATATGCAGTTGTCCTGTAACATTTGGTGGTGGCATCACTATTGAAAAAGGCTCTTTATCTTGATTAACTTTTGCTTTGAAAAGATCATTTTCCATCCAATATTCATACCATTTATCTTCCACTTTATTTGGATCATAATTTTTTGGTAAGTTTTCCATTGTCATTACCTCCTATTTTTTGTTTTATAAATATAAAAAATCCTTCCCCATCCAGTTAAGGACGAAAAAGGATCTTTTTCGCGTTACCACCTTAGTTCCTGAATAAATTAAATCTATTCAGACCCTTGATAATATATAACGGTTTAAACCGGTTTGTCCTAATAATTTTAGACAAACAACTCCAGAGCGACCTTCATTTTAGTTATCAGCTAAGAAGCCTTTCAGCCGGTGAGCTTCTCTCTCTATAGCTTAACTAAAACTACTCCTCTCCTTCAATGTCTTTAAATTTTATAAATATTTGTATATTATTATACTTTTTTATATTCTGTTTGTCAAGAACTTATAGTATTTCATGTTTAGGTTTTGTAGTCACAGCCCCTTTAAGATCTGCATACCTCGGCAAACCTTTTTCTCTTTTTGGTTCTAATTCTCCTTTAATTAAAGGACTTAAGTACTCTAAAGCTTTTTTTGTTACATGATTGCCCTGTTTATTAATAAATTCATTGGGTAGATTTTTTTCTTTGTTTGCTATTTCACTTACTTTAGCCAGTTTGATTTCTGCTTTATATGGATTATTTGAAATGCGTTTTATGACAACAGCCTTTCCTGTATTGTTTCCAGACACTGCATACTCAACAGCCTTTTTACCACATTGATATGCTTCATTGGCATCAACTTTTGAAGCAATATGGTTAGCTGCCCTCTGTAAGACATTAAATTCAATAACTTTAACTCTGCTATATACATATTCTTTAATATATGGAACTAAAGCCTTTGCAGCTCCCCCCATCTGTTTATGACCAAACTGATCATGTTGAGAAGATTCAGAAGCACTAATATAGTCACCGTTTTTATCTTTTATTCCTTCAGATATAACAACAATAATATTATCTTTGGTTTTTGCAACTTCTTTTAAATCATTAATAAACTTATCAGTACTGAAAGTTACTTCTGGGAAGTAAATAAGATCTGGAGTATCTAAACCAGTTTCACCAGCTAAAGCTGATGCTGCCGCAAGCCAGCCGGCATGTCTACCCATAACTTCTATAAGATGAACATTCTTTCTCTGATAAACTCTGCTGTCTAGTGTTGTTTCCATAACACTTGTGGCTATGTATTTTGCTGCACTTCCAAAACCTGGAGAATGATCAGTAACCATTAAATCATTATCAATTGTTTTAGGTATTCCCAATATTACTGTATCCTCATTGTTCTCTTCAGCATATTTGCTTAACTGATCAACTGTATCCATTGAATCATTTCCACCGATATAAAAGAAATATTTAATGTTGTACTTTTTAAATATTTTAAATATTTTTTCTTTATCTTCTTTTGTTGATAGCTTATATCTACAGCTACCTAGTATTGAACCTGGGGTATGTTTTAGTAAACCAATCTCTTTATCATCTTCTTTTGTTAAATCAAAAATCATATTATCCATTAAACCCCTTATACCAAATCTTGCACCATAAACTTTATCTATTTTTTCTATACTTTTACCTGCTTCAATTACTCCCTGTAAACTAGCATTTATAACTGGGGTTGGTCCACCAGACTGTGCTACAAGACAGTTGTTTTCCATAGTTTTCACTCCTCTTTATTATCTTAATTTCTTATCTATTAATTTATCATTAATTGGTTAATAAATAAAGGATTTTTATAATTTAAAAGAAAATATAAATATATGAATAAAATATTTTATTGGGAGTGAT
>JBNJDV010000131.1:0-3431 GCA_051745185.1 Bacillota bacterium | reverse complement strand
TTAATAAGGGAACATATTTGTTCTACATGAAGGACAGACAGCATTAACATAGCCCTCACGGTCTCCTTTTTTTACACTATCAGAGATTTCTTTTTCCTTTTTAGAGTAATGACTAGCGCAGTTGTGACAGTAAATATCACCACATTTTTCACATTTATAAAATTTATCATCTTTATGGTAGGTTGCTCCACAAGCTGCACATTGTTTAGTTGACATAATCAACCCTCCTTTAAATTTGTTTCTCTTTACTATTATTATATTCTTTACTATATAAATGATAATAGTAACTATACTACAATTAAATTTAAAGATTATATGAGCAGGATTTATTGTTTAAATAGTGAAATGTATATATAGTATATATACTATTATATATTAAAGGATGATAAAATGAAAGAATTAAAAGTAATGACGATATTTGGAACTAGACCGGAAGCAATTAAAATGGCTCCATTAGTTAAAGAACTTAAAAAAAGAAAACAAATAAAATGTGTTGTATCAGTTACTGCACAGCATAGAGAAATGCTAGATCAAGTTTTAGACTTGTTTAATATAACAGCTGATTATGATCTAGATATTATGTCTGACAAACAAACCTTAACTGATATAACTGTAAAGGTTTTAAAAAATTTGGACAAGGTTTTAAAAAAGGAAAACCCAGAACTCATATTAGTACATGGAGATACGACAACAACTTTCATAGGGGCTTTGTCTTCATTTTATAATCAAATTGATATTGGACATGTTGAAGCCGGTCTAAGAACCTATAATAAGTATTCACCATACCCTGAAGAGATAAACAGACATTTAACCGGTGTTTTAGCTGATATAAACTTTGCACCAACAATAAATAATAAGAATAATTTGTTAAATGAAAATGTTTCCGAAGATAAGATTTTTGTAACCGGCAATACTGTAATCGATGCTATCCAAGAAATTGTAAAGGATAATTATGAATTCAAAAATGAAGTATTAAAAAGCATTGATTTTAAAAATAAAAAAATAATACTTTTAACAGCTCACCGTAGAGAGAATTTGGGTGAAGGACTTACTAGAATTTTTAGAGCAGTAAATGATATAATAAAAAGTAACCCTCAAGTAGAAGTTGTTTTTCCAGTTCATTTAAATCCAGCAGTGAAAAATTTAGCATACAAGCATTTAAAAGACAATAAAAATGTACATTTAATTGAACCCCTTGGTTATTTAGAGTTTGCTAACTTAATGAACAAATCCTACTTCATTATGACTGACTCAGGAGGTATTCAAGAAGAAGCCCCGGGCTTAGGTAAACCCGTATTGGTATTAAGAGATACCACTGAAAGACAAGAAGCAATTACTGCAGGTACTGTAAAAAAAGTAGGAGTTAATAGGGAAGATATTTTTAAAGAAGCGGATCAATTAATTAATAACAAAGGAGAATACAATAAGATGTCTGAAGCAGTTAATCCTTATGGAGATGGGAAAGCTTCCAAGAGGATCACTGATTATATTTTAGATAAATATAACTTTGAGGGGGATAAACCTGAAGTTTTTCAGGTTGGCTAATATGGCAACAAAAGAAGATGACTATAAAAACCAAAGAGAAAAAATGGTCAAAAAGCAACTTATTCGGAGGGGAATCAAGGATAAAAGAGTACTTGCAGCCTTCCGAGAGGTTCCTAGAGAAAAGTTTGTTCCAGAAAATGTTAAAGAATATTCATATCAAGATGGACCACTTCCGATTGGTAAAGAGCAGACAATAAGCCAACCTTATATTGTGGCTGAAATGGTTGAGGCTTTAGAATTAGATCAAACAGATGTAGTATTAGAGATTGGAACTGGTTCAGGATATGAAACTGCAATCCTTGCACAAATTGCAAAACATGTTTATTCTGTAGAAAGAATAGAATCTTTAGCCGATAAAGCAAAAAAGTTATTAGATGAATTAAATTATAAAAATATTACAATTAAATTAGGAGATGGTAGTTTAGGCTGGCCTAATAGCGATAAGAAATTTGCAGGCATTATTGTCAGTGCAGCAGCACCATCGATTCCAGAAAGCTATAAAAAGCAATTAGAAACTGGAGGTTATATTGTAATTCCTGTCGGCAGCCGTGCTTTACAAAACTTATATAAAGTAGAAAAAAGATCTGATAATAATTTTAATAAACAAAGCTTAGGACATGTTAGGTTTGTTCCGCTAGTTGGAGAACAAGCCTGGTAAAAGGAGGAAATAAATTTGTCAGAGAATATTAAAGCAAAAGTACTAAAAAATTCTGTAATAGTTAGTGGTCATCCAAGAAGTGGAACCTCAATAACTTGTCAGTTAGTAGAAAGTGCTGGAGTTCATTTTCCTTCAGATTATGAAGGAGATGAATATAATCAGTCAGGGTATTATGAACTTGAAATTAGTAAAGACCTATCAAAGAAATTAATCCAAAAAGCGATGACAATAAAAAATACAATTAAGATGAATCATGTTATTGAAAAATTAAATGACAGCGAGGGAATTTCTGGACTTAAATTAGTTAGAGTCCCTGCAATTTTTTTCTATAAACATGTTGCTCAAAATTTAAAAGCAGTATTTATCTTTAGAAATCCTGCTGACGTAAAAGCTAGTATGTTAAGAAGGGGTATCTCGGGATTTGAACCTGATTGGTTTACAAACAATAATGCATTAATTGCAGCATATGAAAATATAGAAGACAGCATACTATTAAGTTATGAAACTCTGCTTACCCAAAAAGATAGGGTAAAAAATCTATTTAAAAGCATTGGTTTAAATATTGATGTTTCTTTAATTGAAACAGATCAGAGATCTCAAAAGCACAGCAGTATTGTTTTAGAAGAAAAGGAAAAAAGGCTTTATGAGAAACTTAAAGAATTAGAAGCCAAAAACTTTTAAAAAGGGGTTGAGAGTATGGATATTTATCAATTTGCTATCGATTTTGAAAGAGAAAATCGCAAATACTATGAGGAATGTGCTGAAAATGTTGAAGACGAGAGTATAAAAAGTGTTTTTCTTGAATTATCTGCTGAAGAAGCAAAACATGAAAGAATTGTTAAGAAATTAAGAGATAAAGAGAATGTAGATGACCTTGACTTTGATATTATCTCAAAAGTAAATAAGGTGTTTTCAGAAATAAAAGAAGAAATTCCAGATAAAGTAATGCCGACAGATCAGGTAGACGTCTATAGAACTGCTTTAGATATGGAAGAAAAGAGTAAAGATTTTTATTCTGAAAAAGCTGAAGAAATAGACGATAATAATGCAAAAGAAGTACTTTTAAGATTATCAAAAGAAGAGAAAAAACATGAGGATATTATAAGAAGTATAATTGAATTAGTTAATAGACCTAATACCTGGCTTGAAGACGCTGAATGGTATCATCTTGAAGATTATTAGAATAGATTATATTAAAGCAACTGCTCAATGCAGTTGCTTAGTTATA
>JBNJDV010000130.1:0-3443 GCA_051745185.1 Bacillota bacterium | reverse complement strand
ATTATCAATAACTTTGAAAGCATACAAGTCAGCTTTCTTTTCATATTTTCTACTTAAAAAGAGCTGTAATGGGGTAAAAATGCCGTATATTAAACTCCATAGGATTAATAAGATTGGGATAGCTATTGTTATATTTAAGCTCTGATATTCAAGTATAGAAATAATATTAGGTAAAAATATATAAGTTATATAGGTTGTTAATGCTATAAGAATGGGAGAAAGAATTAAATTTTTATAAATATCATTATTTACATGATGACCTATTTCATGGCACAAAACAGCTTCAATTTCTTGATCACTAAACCGGCCAGCCAAATTATCACTTAATACTATCTTGCGTGTTTTACCCATCCCCATAACAGCTGCATTAGCCGATGATATTTTAGAACTTAAATTTATTTCATATATATCTTCAATTTTAATATCTAATTTTTTGAACTTACTCATCAGTTTATCTTTTAATTCACTTTCAGGATAAGTTTTTAAAGTATAAAAAAGTGGTAAAATTACAATAGGAAGTAAATAGTTAAGCAGTATAATAAATAGAGAAAGAATTACTGTAAAGATAAGCCACCAATAGTTAGGAAGTTGGCTATATAAATATAAAAATAAATAAGAGAACAAATATACAAATACAAAGGACAATATAAAAGCTTTAATCTTATCAAAAATCCATTCTTTAAAATTTTGTTTGCTTAGATTAAAACGTAAGTTTAATTTGTGGATTGTGAAATATTTTATTAAGGTATCAATAATGAAAAATGATACAAAGATTATAAATAGATAGATAAATAGTTTAATAATAGTTAAATAACTTTCTGGTATCATATTAAATAATTTAAGTTCATATCTATTATAAAAAAATACAACTACTATTAAAATTTTTATTAAGTTATTTATTATTTTTATCTTTGTTTTGTTGTTGTTGTAATCAGCTGCTTTTTTCCTTCGCTTTTTATTAAATAATCTATTTAATTCCAAATAATTTTCATTCATAATCTATAGACTCCCGTAATTTATATTATTTTATTTATCAATTAATTTTTTGAGTCTGTTTATTACATTCTTATTTATAAATTTATCATAATCATTTAATATTTTTTGAATAACATCTAAAATATTATCTTCACCAGGCCAATGTCTTTTTATTATTTCCGGATTAATACCATTGACTAGATCATTTAATACAAAAGCAGATAAGGCTATATCATCAATATATCCAAAAAAACCTATTAATGCTTCTGGTAACAAGTCAAAGGGGGTTATAAAATAGGCTACAACAACTCCTAACTTCACTTTCTTAGCTTTTGGAACTTCAGGGTCTTTCAGCAGGTTAATCAGTAAATAAAATATATCTGGAGCAAAAAGCAGTACTTCTGGTAATTTATCATTTTCAGAGATTTTACCCATATTATTTTTAATTTTATTTCTTAATTCATTATAAAAATCCATTTTGTTTTCCATATTTATTCTCCTATAGATTTTTCTCTACTTGCTTTATTTTAAAGGCATTAAAGATATCTGTTCTAGTTATTATTCCCACTAGTTTATCTTCTTCCATTACCATTAATCTTCCAATATCTTCTTCTAATAAAATTTGTAAGGCTTTATTCACATCTTGATCAGGTGATATCTTTTTGATATCTGTTGACATTATATCCTCAACATATTTTTCATGATGCTTATCTGATTTTATATTTCTAATATCCTCCATAGTAACACAGCCGATTAATTTGCCTTCATCGATTACTGGATAACCACTATGGCTTTTATGAAGCATCATTTCAAGTAGTTCTTTAACAGTTAAGTCACTGGAAATATATGAAACTTCAGTACTCATTAAATCTTTTACCCTTAAATCAGATAAGGTATCTTTTAACATACTGTATTGAAATTCTTGATTTGCCCTCATATATATGAAAAAAGCAATTAAAATTAAGATGAAGTTACCATATATAAATCCGATAACGCCAAATAAAAATACAATTACTTTGCTTACCGTCACGGCTATTTGAGTTGCCTGTAGAAAATCTTTTCTTTTTGCAATTAATGACCTTAGTACTCTACCCCCATCATTGGGAAACGCCGGTAACATATTGAAGATAGCTAAAAACACATTAAGTTGTCCTAAATATAGTATTAAAAATCTTAAATCAGCAATAAGTATACTTGATATAAGCTGGGCAATTAATATAAAAGTTAATCCAATTGCTAGACTAACCATTGGTCCAATAAGAGAAATCTTCAATTCATCATCAGGATTTTCAGTCATTTCTTTGATTTCAGCAATTCCGCCTAAAAGCATCAATGTAATACTATTAATTTGCTGCCCCTTAGATCTTGCAACAAAAGAGTGTCCTAATTCATGTAAAGCAACACTTGCAAATAGAAATATAGTTATTAATAAACCTAAAAAATAATCTGGTAAAACTATATTTTGATAAGGAATATTCATTATCCCTGTTAACATTTCAATATTAGTTGATACTGCCCAAGCTATAAATGGCAGGGCTATGATAAAACTTATATGGAGTTTGATAGGAATATCAGAAATTTTACCTATTTGAATAGAACTCTTAAACATATCAATATCCCTCCCATATTTAGAAATTTAACTCCAACTTTTTTTCAAAGTTAAATGATTTCCTGTGGACTTTACTAAATCCATGTTCTCGAACCGCCTCTTTGTGTTTTTCGGTAATATAACCAAAGTTTTGATTAAAATAATATTCAGGGTATTTTTCATGTAATTTTTTCATATTTTGTTCTCTATGAACCTTAGTAATTATTGAAGCTGCAGCAAGAAGATAAATTTTCTTATTAGTACTTTTTATTATCTTTTTGTTTTCATGGTCTAGTCCATACTTGTAATATATAAAGAAAACACCTTCATTTTTTTCTAGATATTGATCCAGATTTTCTTTCAATTTATTATAACCTCCGATTATACAGACCTTCAATCCTTTTTTATCAACTTCAGAAGAACTTATATCCAAAGTATCTATATACTCTATATCTTTACTAATTTCATTATATATCTTTTTTCTATTATTTTCAGTATGTTCATTTGAATACCTTATATCTTTTATTTCAGAAAACCTGTTTAATCTTACTAAACAAAATGTCAGGGGACCTGCAGCTGCATATAGACCGGTTACAAAAAAACCATAAATATAATCAAAACCTTTATTATAGATCTGATTTTCTATATTTTTATAGTCCTGTACTTTTTCTTTTTTAATCATTTCTTCATTATATTTTTTCTCACATTCATGTGCGAGTTTGGAAGTGGTTTTTCTACTGTCTGCATACAGAGAATCTATCAAGTCCCTATCAATTTCTACATTCTTGATCAATTTACGTAGTTTTTCAATAGTTTTATTTTTTATATTATACTTGTCTTCAAACTGTAATTTTGGTTGATATTTCATTTTATAACACCT
>JBNJDV010000129.1:0-3499 GCA_051745185.1 Bacillota bacterium | reverse complement strand
TTTTATGCCAAAGTAAATGGAATTATGATAGGGGAAAACAAGTTTTTAGGGTTTGTAGAAGATATTGACAGAAGGGTGAAAATGGAAAACAGGCTTAAAAAGCAGAAAGCATACTTTGAACAGCTGTTTAATGAATCAACTGAAGGTATAGTACTTTTAAATAATAAAGGAACAGTACTAAAGGTCAATAATTTCTTTTTAAATATATTTGGATATAATAGAGATGAAGTTTTAGGAGAAAATATTGATGAACTAATTACCCCAGAAGATAAAAGAGATGAGGGAGTATACTATACTGAAGAAGTAATGGATGGCAAAGATATTATTGAAGAATCTATAAGAAAAACTAAATCAGGTAAAACGATTAATGTATCTATCCACGCTTTTCCTATTAAGCTAGATGAAGGTCAGATTGGAATCTATGGTATATATAATGATATAACTGAAAGGAAAAAGCAAGAAGAAAAAAGAAGATTTCTTTCATTTCATGATCAACTAACTGAACTATATAATAGAAGGTACTTTGAAAACGAAATGGAAAGATTAGACAATTCAAGAAAAACCCCTATCAGTATAATTGTTGGAGATTTAGATGGATTAAAGGATGTAAATGATAATTACGGGCATAGAGCAGGTGACGAATATATAAAACATACCGCAGACATTATTAAAGATGTTACTAGAAGTGAAGATATAGTGGCACGAATTGGGGGAGATGAATATGCAGTATTACTTCCTCAAACAAATGAAAAAGATGTATGTAAAGTTATTGAAAGAATTTCATCTCAGATTGATTTTTATAATAAGGAATCTGAAAATCCAATTGGTATTTCCATTGGATATGCAGTAAAAAAATCAAAAGATGAAAACTTAGAAGAAGTATTTAAAAGAGCAGATGCTATGATGTACAGACAGAAAAGAAAACATAAAAGATCTTCTTAAAAATAAAGATAATAAATAATACTTTAGGTTCCACTCTTTAAGGGTGGAACTTTTTTTATTGTCATATTAAATAAATATTAAAATATTTTAAATAAGTCTAATAAAATTAAAAATATTATTAAAAAAATTAATAAAACAATTAAAATAATATGTATTAAGGGTTAAAAAAGCCAATTATTGGCTTGAAATTAAGAAAAAATAAGTAAAAGATTAAAAATATTAATAAAAAAATTAAAAATATTAATAAAACACTTGACAAAATTAAAAAAATGAAATATAATAGCCATAGAATCAATACAAAAGAAAAGGAGGAGAGAAAAATGTTTGGAAACGAAAAATTTCAAATGATAGAAGATAAGAATTTGAGAAAAGAAATAAAGCTCAACAAGAGAAACAAAAGACTTACTGATGAGTATATTAATCAGTATTTTTAAAAAACAAAAATAATTATCTGGAGGTGAAAAAATGTTTAATAATAAATTAAATGAGTTCTTTTCTATAGAAGATAAAAGTTTTAAGAAAAGACAAAAAAAACGTTTACAAGAAAACACACATTTAGAAGAATACAGAAATGGTTTACTATAATTAAAAAAACTTTAATAAAAATAAGGAGGTTTAAAAATGAGTAACATAAAAAGATTTTTAAGAATTGAAGATATCAGCTACAATAACCAGTACAAAGAAAGCAGAAGAGAAAATACAAGATTAGAAACTTATAAAATAATGGGAATGTAATAAATATAATATTATAGGAGGAATGAGATTATGATTGTATTTAAAGGGTTAATTGATAAACAGCTATAAATGAGCATAAGGATAATATATATAATATTATAAGGTGGTGAAAATAAGATGATTAGCAAAGATGATCCTTATGTTAAAAAAATAGATTTAAATTTTTAAAGTCCCTTTTTTAAGAAAAAAATAAAAGGGGCTTTTTATATTTTAAAAATATTTTAAAATTTAGTATAATTAAATTACAAACAAAATAAACCACTATATTTAATTTCTTTTTAAGTATTTTAATAGTTATTATCTTTAAGTATCTATTAAAATGTTTAAAAATAAAAAATGAAGGTGGGATAAGTTATGAAAAAGAAAATCATTGTCTATTTAACAGCATTGCTACTATTATTGTTTTCTTTTTCAAGTTTTGCAGAAATAGAAGTTGGACAAGTACCGCAAGATGTTGCTGATAAATATGTAGAAAATCCTGAAAATATACAAGTAAGTGAATGGGTTACAGACTTAGAGATTCCCTGGCAGCTAGTTTTTTTACCGGAATCTAATAGAGCTTTAGTTACCGAAAGAAAGGGTGTAGTCAGATTAATTGAAAATGGTAACTTACAGTCAGAGCCATATTTTGAACCAGATCTGTTTGCTCCCGGTGAAGGTGGACTTATGGGAATGGCACATCACCCAGAATTTCCAGAAAAACCATATATCTATATTATGTATACTTATCAAGGACAAAACGGAATGGTCTATAATAAAGTTACTAGAATAACCGATAATGGAAGTTATGCTAATAATGAAGAGGAAATAATACCTCAAATTCCTGGTGGTAGGGTTCATGATGGAGGAAGAATAGCATTTGGACCAGATAATAAACTGTATATATCTACAGGAGATACCTGGAACAGAAGTATTGCTCAGGATATGGATAACTTAGGTGGAAAAATTTTAAGACTAAATCCAGATGGAAGTATTCCTACAGACAATCCTTATGAAAATTCATATATATACAGCTTAGGTCATAGAAATCCTCAGGGATTAGACTGGCATCCTGAAACAAAACAGCTTTTCATAAGTGAACATGGTCCTTCCGGTGAAGAAGGTCTTAGAGGTAGAGACAGAATAATGGTTATTAAACCAGGTGGCAACTATGGTTGGCCGAACAGTATTGGTTACTTTGAGAATAATGAATATGAAAACCCACTTATTATGTGGGAAGAAGCTACTCCACCGTCCGGAATTGTTTTTTATAACAACGATCTTTATGTTGCAACATTAGGAAGTGAGTCATTAATACGCATTAAATTAGAACACAAAGATGATTATAATTATGAAGTTCAAAAAATAGAGAGGCTGTTTGCCACTGGAAATTATGATGGTAAATATGGTAGGTTAAGAGATATTATTGTCGGCCCTGATAATAATCTATATCTAATTACCAGTAATCTTGATGGAAGAGGAAATCCTCAACCAGGAGATGATAAAATACTAAAATTAGAAATCAATGAAGAATAATATGTAGAAAGGAAGATTTTAATGTTCCAAAAGAAAAAAAGAGTATTATGTTTAAGTTTGATTTTTATGTTTTGTTTTACAGTAACAACTCAAGCTTTAAGTAATAATAAAATAACGAAAGAAATGGATCATTTCATATACACTTATTATAAAAATAGTGAGCCAATAGATGACATTGATAACATTTTAGAAGCAAACTATAATAAGATATTAAACAGATATGATGTTAATATAAGCAGAAAGATTGAAATTGTAATTTTTCCCAGTGTTGCTGATTTTCAAAAAGAATACAATCTAACTAATTATT
>JBNJDV010000128.1:0-3584 GCA_051745185.1 Bacillota bacterium | reverse complement strand
ATTATAACATTAAGCCCAACTGATTTATTTATTGATAAACTAAGAAATAGACTATCAAGCAGTGATGTTGTAAATGAGGAGAGTTTGCTATGAGAATAATAATAGTTGGAGACGGTAAAGTTACTTATCACTTAATAAAAAAGTTTATAGCAAAAGGATATGAAGTATCAGTTATTAATGATGATGATGAATACTGTGACTATATTGCTACTAAGACAAATGCCTTAGTAGTTAAAGGTGATGGCACAAATCCTTACTATTTAAATCAAGCTAGTGCAAATAAAGCTGATATCATATTAGCTCTAACAGATAATGATCCTGATAATTTGTTTATCTGTCAGGCAGCCAAAGATTACTTTGAAATTCCAAAAACATTTTCTGTTATTAATAATCCTGATAATGAAGAGATATTTAAAAATCTTGGAGTAGAAACAGTATTTAATACAACAAAATTAATATCTATTCTTATTGAACAGCGAGTGGAAGTTTCCAATGTAAGTAATCTTATATCTATTGAAGAAGGAAGGCTTAATATATCACAAATTGTCCTTCAACAGGACTCTCCAATAATAGGAAAGACTTTAAAAGAAATTAACTTGCCTCATGATATTGTCTTTGGATGTATCATTAGAGAAGATAAAATATTGATACCTAAAGGAGATACCCAACTAAAAGCAGGAGATAAAACATTAATAATAACTTTACCAGAAAAACAAGCAGAAGCATTTAAAGTTTTACTTGGTGAATAAGTAGGTGAAATAATGAGATATTTACAGATATTAAAACAACGTTATCAACTGATAGTTAAATATATAGGAATTTTAATAATGGCTTCAGCAGTATTTTTATTATTACCATTATTAAGTCTGCCATTTTTTCCAGAAGAAATAAAATATAGTTATGCTTTTTTAATACCTTCATTAATATTATTTGTTTTAGGCTTTGGTGCCTGGAAATATACAAAACATAATGAAGAAAGTGTATCTCTTTCTTTAAAAGAGGGAGGAATTATTGTACTGATATCCTGGATAGTTGCAGTTGTATCTTCTGCACTACCCTTTATTTTAATAGGTATGTTAAACTTTACACAGGCAATTTTTGAATCTATGAGTGGTTGGACGACAACCGGCCTATCAGTTGTTGATGTTACAACAGCTCCTAAATTGATCCTTTTATGGCGTTCTATCATGCAGTTTTTTGGTGGGGCAGGGCTTGTAGTTGTTATGCTATCATCTGTATTACATCCATATGGTTTTGGTTTATATAATGCAGAAGGAAGAAGTGATCAATTACTTCCACATGTTAAAAGATCTACTAAGGCAATTATGATTATTTATACTAGTTATACGTTTGGAGGTATAATTTTATATATCTTAGCAGGAATGAGTATATTTGATGCTTTTAATCATTCCTTAGCTGCACTATCTACTGGTGGATTTTCAACTCGCGTTGACTCTATTGGGTATTATAATAGTATGCCGATTGAAATTGTAACCTGGGTTTTAATGTTAATTGGTACAACAAACTTTGCTACTCATTTTGCCTTATTAAAGGGAAGATTTAAAGTATTTTTCAAAAATGGAGAAATACGGCTCTTATTATTACTAAATGCTGTATTTATTCCTTTAATTATGTTTTTTTCAGTAAATAGCTTGTATGATAATATGCCAGAAATGTTAAGAAGGTCTATTTTTGAAACTATTACAGCAATTTCTACTACAGGTTTTTCTTTAGATACTTTTACTACCTGGAATGCATTTGGTATCTTAAGTATTATTATATTAATGTTAATTGGTGGTGGAACAGGTTCAACTGCTGGTGGTATAAAACTATACAGGATACATTTAATCTTTAAATCAATTTACTGGGAAATAAAAGGATATTTTCTACCTGAAGATGCAGTAAGAAAAAATTACATATGGCGTGGAGAAAAGAGACTAGAAATTAAATCAAACTATGTTATGGAAGCGGCAAATTATGTAGTGTTATATATTTTCACATATTTTATAGGAGTATTAATTTTTATTGCTCATGGTTATAGCTTATCAGATTCCATGTTTGAGTTTGCATCGGCTTTAGGTACAGTTGGCTTATCAATTGGAATTACATCAGCTGAAGCACCTTCATTAATATTATGGACAGAAACAATCGGAATGTTTTTAGGAAGATTAGAATTTTTTGTAATCTTTTTTGCTATTATTAAAATATTTAAGGATATTAAATATAGTTATTCAAATTCAAATAAATAGTTTCATAAAATTTATTCGTATCACTTTGTTATTATTTGTTATGTGGAGGTAAAAACATGAAGCAGTTTCTCATAATAGGCCTAGGAAGGTTTGGGTTTAGTATAGCCAGAACTTTAGCCCAACATGGTCATGATGTATTAGCTATAGATAAAGATCAAAAAAAAGTACATGATATATCTAAAGAAGTTACTCATGCAGTTGTAGCTGATGCCACTGATGAAAGTACATTAAAAACATTAGGGGTTAGAAATTTTGATGCAGCTATTATCAGTATTGGAGATAACCTACATTCAAATATTTTAAGTACTTTAATATTAAAAGAACTTGGTGTTTCTTATGTTATAGTAAAAGCTCAAGATAATATTCATGCCAAGGTCTTAATTAAAGCGGGAGCAGATCGCGTTGTAAACCCTGAAAAAGATATGGGGGAAAGACTTGCAAAAAATATAGTTTCCACAAATATCTTAGACTACTTTGAATTTACAAGAGACCATAGTATTGCAGAAGTATTAGTTGTACCATCTATGGTTGGAAAGTCACTAAAGGAGTTAGAGTTCAGGAAAAAATATAATTTAAATGTTATGGCAATAAAAAGGAATGAGAAGTTAAACATGAATCCTGGTGCTGAAGATAAGATATTTGAAAATGATTCTATAATTGTTATGGGTAGTAATGAGAGTTTAGAAAAAATTAGAAAAATAAGATAAGTATTAAAATAAAAAGTAAATATGAAAATATCTGAAGCTTAATTTCACTATCGATGAAAGTGGGGGATCCAATATTTGGGGTGAATCCTTTATGGAAAGAGACCTTTTACTCTTAACCCGTCAGCTAACCTCATAGGCTTAATAAAGGGCAGATAACTGTAAAATCAGACCACTACAGTTAGCCTGTTGTGGTTTTTTATATATATACTAAATTATTGAGGTGATAATTTATGGATATAGGTAATATAATTTTAGCAGTGGTAACAGTGTTTGTTTTTATTTATTTAATATATGTCTTGTTTTTTCCAACTAAGTTTTAAGAAGGTGATGATAATATGTTAATAGTATTTAGTTTAATAGTATTTTTTATATTACTAGCTGTTTTAGTTTATGTTTTAGGAGAATACATAGCATGGATTTACAAAGATGAAGCAAAAAGCAAAAGCAAATTACCAAATTGGTTAAAATGGGTTGAAAAACTCGAAAAACCTTTCAGTAAAATTGAGAATATGATCTATAAATTTTTGAATTTAGATACTGATAAAGAAGTTAATTGGAAAAAATACCTATATTCTATTTTAGTTTTTAACCTATTATTATTTATTCTACTAATATTAACATTTAGGTT
>JBNJDV010000127.1:0-3597 GCA_051745185.1 Bacillota bacterium | reverse complement strand
AATTCTAAAATCTTTTTCCCTCTGTTTATTATATCTATATCATTATTCAAATATACCACACCCTTATAAAATTATTTTGCATTATGATATCATAATTATTTTCCACCCTTATATAAATGCATATCATGTGCCAAAAAATCTATATAAACAAAAAAATATTGTGATACCAATAACTAACTGTTATCAGCACCACAATCAAAGTTTTTATACATTTATTAATATTTAGAGTTTATCTAAATTAATATCATATTTATTCATCCTATACTGAAGACTCTGTCTTTTAATGCCAAGATATTTTGCGGTTGAAGTAATATTTTTGGCATTCTTTTTGAGAGCTTCAATTATATACTCTCTTTCTAGCTTTTCCATTTTTTCCGGTAGAGTCTTTTTCTCATCTATTTTTTGTTCTTCTTGATTAGAACTTATATCAATTAAAAATGGTTTAACATGTTCTTTTTTAATATGATTGCCATCACTTATTATATTAATTGCCCCTTCAATAACATGTTCTAGCTGTCTTACATTACCCGGCCAACTATAATTATAGAAGATCTCTTTAACTTCATCATTTAATCCCATAATTCTTTTATTGAACTTTCTATTAATTCTATCAATAAAATAGTTGGCTAATAATATTATATCATCCTGTCTTTCAGATAATAAGGGCAGCTGTAATAAAACAACTGCGAGTCTGTAATACAGATCTTCTCTTAAATTACCCTCTCTTATTGATTCAACAGGAGATTTATTACTTGTAGCAATAATTCTGACATTTACTTTAATATCTTCTTTACCACCTACAGGCCGAACCAATCCTTCTTGTAGCACTCTAAGTAACTTTGCCTGAAGAGCTTTTGACATTGAATTAATTTCATCTAAAAGCAAAGTCCCACCATTTGCTTGTTCAAATAAACCTTTTCTGTTTATAGCTCCGGTAAAACCGCCTTTTCTGGTTCCAAATAGAATGCCCTCTAAGAGATTTTCCGGTAAAGCCGCACAGTTTTGGGCAATAAATGGTTTATTTTGTCTTCTACTTCCACTATGTATGCTTTGTGCAAAAAGTTCTTTTCCTGTACCTGTATCACCAACAATTAAAATTGAAGAATCAGTTCTTGCTGCCTGTCTAGCATAGTTTATAACCTGTTTTAACTTTTTATTTTCACCCTTGATATCAGTAAATGTAAAGTATCTATTTTGATCATCATCTAAGTTTTCATCTGTATATAGTTTTTCCTGTAATGAAACAATCTTATTATATAGTTTCTTGGTTTCAGTAATATCCCTAGCAATCTCTAAAGCCCATACACTACCATTTTCTAAAAAAATTGGTATTGTGCTATTTATAGTAATAATTTTTTGTCCGTATTTATTAAGATACTCCTGCTGATTATTCTTAATTTCCTTTTTATTTTTCAATGTTAACATTAAAGTACTATTATTTTCATTTAGAGAAGGAAAAACATCTGTAATTTTTTTACCTAATACAATATCCTTATCCATACTTTCTAATTCTGACATCTTTTTATTATAAATAACAGTTTTCCCTACTTCATTTACAACATGAATCCCTTCATTGATATTATCCAATATTTTATCTAAATTATTGTATATTAATTGGTCTCTACTTTTCAATTAAATATCCTCCTCCTCTAAATATATTATTTCTCTATCAAAAATGTAATTCCTCCAAAAATAAATGAGGGAAGGTGAATATCCACCTTCCCATTGTTTTTATTATTTAATTTTTTATCTTAATTTACAGATTATTTTCTATTTGAGCTTCATCTCTAAGTTCTCTTACAAATTGGTCCCAAATATTTTGACCTTTTTGGTTTGTAAGCTGTTCTTTAATTTGATCTTTAACTTCATCATAAGTTCTTGTTCCAGCTTCTCTTTTATCAGAAACTTTAATGATATGAAATCCATATTGAGTTTCTACAACATCACTTACAGTACCTACTTCTAATTCAAATAGAGCATCTTTAAATCCTTCAGCAATATTTTGATCTTTGCTTACATAACCTAATGATCCACCATCTTCAGCAGAAGGACCTGTTGAATACTCTTTTGCTAGTTCAGCAAAATCAGCACCATTATTTAATTCAGTCAATACTTCTTGAGCTGTTTCTTCATCTTCTAGAAGAATATGGCTTGCCTCAACTTGCTCTTGTACTTCAAATTCTGATGTATTTTCTTCATAATAACTTTCCATTTCTTCTTCAGTTACTTCAACATCACCCATAACAGTTTCTTGAAGTTTATTAATAATTAATCTGTCTTTATTTGCTTCAAAAAATCTCTGTTTATAAGCGTCAATGGATTCAATACCCTGTTGTTGTAAAGTTTGTTCTAGTTGTTCATCATCCAAATTATTTTGTTCTTTTATACCTTCAAGCTGTTGATTGAATATTTCAGTTTGTTCTTCTTCTGAAAGTTCAATTCCTCTACTTTCAGCTTCTTGAGCCAATAACTTTTCAGTAATTAACTGGTCTAACTTAACCTTTTGAAATTCTTCAATTACATTTTGTCCAGCTTCTGTTTGTAATAATACCTGTGTAAATTCAGGATTAGATCTATATAATGACATAATTAAGTTTTGTGTTCCAGAATATTGGTCAAGTTCCTGCATTGTAATATCTTCTCCATTTACAACTGCAGCTACTTCAGGTTGCTCTGACTCAGTTGTTTCTCCTTCTTGAGCAGCTACTGGAAATGCTACTAGTAAGGTTAATATCATAACTATTGATAAGACTCTTTTTAATTGCATAAAATTAATTCACTCTCCTCATGAGTTTTTATTACTCTTTCCTTTGACTACATAGTTGCCGTATCATCAAAAAAATGGCTCCCCGAGTAGGACTCGAACCTACGACAAGATGATTAACAGTCACCTGCTCTACCAACTGAGCTATCGGGGAATCTTTATACGGCTTTCTTTCATTTTTTATATTATAACAATTATAAGGCATTTTGTCCAGCTATATGATTTTTAAAATTATTTAAATTCACAACTGTTTTTATTTAAATAAATATAATCCATAACCATCGACCATAACTGACAGTTCATTATTTTGAATATTAAAAGTCTGGCTGCTTATTAAATCAACTACCCGCTCTTTATTTAACTGAATTTTAATATTACTTTTTTCTTTAGCTGTATTGATGATTCCAATAATCTCTTCTCCATCCAGCTCTCTATTAATTATTAATATATTATCGTTTTCCCCTCCTGATTTAATATCTAAATTTCCCTTAATTAATATCTCATTTTCTCTTCTATTTTTTATAAGTTTCTTATAAAATTCCAGCATTCCTTTATCCAACTTATAGGGATTATTAGATTCTTCCCATAACATGGTTCTCCTATTATCAGGATCATTAGTACCTTTTATACCTACTTCATCTCCATAATAAACCATAGGTGCTCCCGGCATAATAAACTGCAAAAAAGCAGCAATTTTTAACTTCTCTTTATTGTTTTCTACAGAATTTAAAAACCGTTCTGTATCATGGCTGTCAATCAAATTTAAAAGGGAATTATAAGCAGGTATAGGATATTCAGCTTTAACCTTGTTTATCTCATTTATAAACTTACCT
>JBNJDV010000126.1:0-3691 GCA_051745185.1 Bacillota bacterium | reverse complement strand
AACTTAGCAAGTTCTTTTAGAGCTCTTGAAGCACCCATTACTGATCTCATTTCAATCCAGTGGCCTAGCAGCATAATTACTATTAAAGTAGCCAACTCCCAGAAAAAGTACTTACCTTCAAGTCCAAATACCACTGCAGCACTATAAATATATGCTACTGAAATTGCAAGTGCAATCAGTGTCATCATTCCTGGAGTTTTGTCTTTTAGTTCATCAATGAGACCGGTTAAAAAGGGCCAACCTCCATAGAAAAAAATGAAAGTAGAGAGTACAAATAATACATAGTTAATACCTGTAAATGTAATATTAAAATTGAAAAAGGTTTGTATCATTGGTGAAAATAGTAAAATAGGTAAGGTTACAACTAATGAAATATAGAATCTTTTTTTGAAGTCTTCAACCATTTTCTTATGATGATCTTGATTGTTTTCCATTTATAAAACACCTCTTAGTTAGATGTTCCTATTTTAAATTTATCAATTATGACTATTGTTGTCAACTTTTGTATAAGTTTGTAAATCATAAAGCATAAACTTTTTATTCAATTAACTCTATTAAATTATTTATTTCATCAGGATAAATAGGACTTAGATATGACTTTTCAATTATATCTATGATTACTTCATCTGTAATCAAATTGGAATAATGTGAATTAAGTTTTGTTGCAAGATGGGAGTTAATTAGTTCTTTTTCATTATTAAATAAACTTAAGGTTTGATTAAACAGTCTTTTATTTAACCTTAATTGATATTTTTGATGATAGTCTTCTGCTTGATAAAACTCTGTTAACTGTTTTACTGTGAAATACTGTTCTTCATTTTCAATTCTTTTTTCTTGTAAACCTTTAATATATTCCTCTTGTTTTTCATTTTCATAAAATACTATATATCTGTACTGCCCTGAAGAAGGCCTTACATTTGCTACAGTATTTTCAATATAGTAATCAACTAACTCTTCATAACTAATTATCTTTGGATCATATATTACCATCACAGTTTCAGCATGATCTCCAATACTGTTGTAAGTAGGATCTTCACTACTACCTCCTGCATAACCAACATAAGTATGAACAACACCGTCTAAGGCACCATACAGGGCCTCATTCCCCCAAAATCAGCCAAAAGCAAAGTAAGCATAGTTATAAAAGTTCAATGATGCTGAGTTTATACAGTATCTTAATCCAGTAGGTTCAGGTCCATCACTAAATAGATGACCTAAATGTCCACCACACCTTGAACATATAACTTCAGTTCTGTTCATTCCCATACTGTTGTCTGGTCTTGTTATAACTGAGTCTTCATTAATAACATCATAAAAACTTGGCCAGCCACTTCCAGAACTGTATTTATGTTCTGAATCAAAAAGAAAATTCCCACAGGCTGCACATACATAGAGACCTTTTTCTTTATTTAAGTTATATTCATTATTAAAAGCCGGTTCTGTTCCCATCTCTTTTAAAATATGATACTCTTGTTCGGTTAATACTCTCTGCCAATACTCATCATTTATTTCAATAGGATAATTCCCATCAATTTTAATTGCAGTTACTTCTGGAACAATAACAACTAATAACAATAACACTAGAAATATACGTAAAGATTTTACATACATTTTTGCTCCTTCTTTCTCTTTTTATTTTTCTTCTTCTTCCATTTCGTTCATTATTTCTTTAAGCTTTCGTTTCTCCCAATTTTCCCCTAATATTTTATTAACTCCAAATACTTGAGTCCAGTGAACGGCAAGACCAATTCCCCAGCCTATTAACGGCCAATAAAACCAGTAAGACCCAGGTGAAACAATATAATTTATAATAAATATTCCAAGATTAACTACAAGATAGACTAGAAGATGAGAATAAAAGTCTTTTATATCTTTTACCTTCTCCTGAGCCTTTTTATACTTCTCTTCATCCTTCATAAGAATCCCTCCCAAATTCGTTTGTACTGTTATATAAATTCTGTTTTAAGTTAAAAAGACCTGCAATTGTATAAATAATTAAAGAAGGTGATTTTAATTTTAATGAGAATATTAATGATAAGTAAATATAAAGGGTGATGATTATGAAACTAAGAAATTATGACATTGAAAGAGATTTTGAAAAGGTCTATAAGATTTGGCAGGAAGTTGGTTGGATAAAAGACGATGAAAGACAAAAAAAGGCTTTAAAACACTTTACAAAAGGTGGAAAAGGCACTGTAGCTTTACTTAATGAAAGTGTTGAAGGATATGTAAATTCTACACCAGGTAAATATCAATACTTAGATCAAGAACTATCACTACAAGCTGTTACTTCAGTTACAATTAGTAGAGTTGCACGTAAACAACGCTTAGCTACTAAAAGTACTGCAGAGGTTATTGCAGAATCCGCCTCTCAGGGAGTTCATGTCTCTGGATTAGGAATGTTTGAACAGGGTTTTTACAATAAATTAGGTTATGGTACTGGCAGCTATGAACACTTAATCAGTTTTGATCCAGACCATTTAAATATTGAAACAAGAACAAAAATACCTGAACGTATATCGGTTGATGATTTCAGTGATATACACCAGGCAAAAATCACAAGAAAAAAAAGGCATGGCTACTGTACATTACTGCCTGAAGATATAACACATGCTGATATATTGTTTGGAGAAAGTGATCCATTTGGTTTGGGTTTTAGAGATAAAGATGGTAATATAAGTCATCATATCTTTTTTAAACCCGAAAAAAGTTTGCATGGACCATATTATGTTAGTTGGATGACATTTAACAATCGAGAACAGTTTTTAGATTTAATGAATATAATTAGGAATCTTGGAGATCAAGTACATTTAGTTAAATTATGGGAACCTGCAGGTATACAGTTTCAAAACTTAATTAAAAAACCATATAAAGATTCACAGGTAACAAAAAATAGTAAATATGAAGTAAATAATAGAGCAACAGCCTTCTGGCAAATTAGAATACTAAACCTTAAAGACTGTATTAAAAAAACAACTTTATCAAATAAATCTGTGGAATTTAATTTAAAACTATATGATCCTATTGAAAAGTACTTAGACAACAGTTCACCATGGCAGGGATTAACAGGTGATTATAGTTTGACTTTAGGTAAACATTCATCTATTGATAATGGATTTAAAAATAATCTTCCTACATTAGAAACTGATATAAATACTTTTACTAGGATGTGGATTGGAGCCATTAGACCATCTCTTCTTCCCTTTACAAATCATTTTATAGCTCCTAAAAGTTTAATTGATAATTTGGATGATGTTTTCAGTGTGATTCCAACTCCAAAAATTGATTGGGATTTTTAAAAATATAATATATTTGAGTCAAGGGTGATATGTATGGATATTAAATTAAAAAAAGTTAAATTAACAAATGGTGAAACCTTAGGTTATAGGGAAACACTTGGTGGAAAAGATGTTTTATTATTGCTGCACGGAAATATGACCTCATCAAAACACTGGGATGTCTTTATGGAAAACTTTAATGAAAACTATAAATTAATTGCACCTGATATGAGAGGATTTGGAATATCAACCTATAATAAAAAAATATCATCTATAGCAGATTTCGTTCAAGATTTGAAACTGTTTATTGAAAAATTAGATCTTGATAACTTTGTTCTAATGGGCTGGTCAACCGGTGGCTGTATAGCAATGAAATATACAGCTGATAACCCTGAAAAGGTAAAAAAGTTAAT
>JBNJDV010000125.1:0-3733 GCA_051745185.1 Bacillota bacterium | reverse complement strand
GCTACATTATCATAAACTGTTTTCCATGGAAAGAGACCGTAGTTTTGTAAAATAACTCCGGTCTCTTCTCTAATATCTTTAATTAAATTACTATTTATCATTATTTGACCCTGATCGGGTTTTATTAGTCCAGCTAAAAGATATATTAATGTAGTTTTTCCACATCCCGAAGGCCCAATTATCGCACAGCTTTTTCCTTCTTTTAAAGAAAAATTTATGTTTTTTACTACTTTTTTATTTTGATATGAAAAATCTAAATTTTTGACATTAATCATTGGTTACAAATTTCTCCTCAACTATATCTTGATAAGTTAAATCAATACTTTCATTCTGCTTTTCTTCAACAAATTCAATAACTCTATTAATATACGACTCAGAAGGTACGGTTCCTAGACGGTAGTTAGGTAAAGTAATCAAATCTTTTACTTCCGGGTTTAATTTTAACTTTTCAATAAGAATATCTCTTGCTAATTCATCATCTTCAATTACATCTTTAATAGCTCTATTATATGCTTTATGAAAGCCTAAAATAGCTCCTTCTTTGTCAGCAAGAGCTTTTTTAGTAAAAATCATCCCTTCTGGCATGTAGTTATACTCATTTTCATAAACTCTTTTTTCTAGACCAGCTAACTCACCCATTGAAGCCATCGGCTCCGGAATTATTGCCATATCTAATTTGCCAGATTTAATCATTTCAAGACGTGCTGGAATAGCAGCTATAAATACTTTGTTCATCTTATATTTACCAGATAAAAACTGTTCAGATAAAAAGTTTGACACACTAACTTCCATCATTCCAATATCAATTTCTTCTTTTTCTTCAAAGCCTTTTTTAACTAGAAAGGGAAATACGCCATCTGTACCCAGTGTTAACTTTACAGGAAAACCATTATTTATATTGTTCACTAAAGCAATATAGTCAGTCATTGCTCCATCTAATTCTCCAGTTTGTAAAGCACTTTGCCTATTAACCGCATTTGTATAAACATCGATTTCTATATCAATACCTTCATCTTTAAAATACCCTTTTTTTTGAGCTAATAGGATTGGAGCAGAGTCAACTGCAGGCATGATTCCAACTTTTAAAGGTACATTATCTTGAGCTAAAATTGGACTACCAAGACTAAATATAATTAGTGAAGATATTAACAAAACAGAAAAAAATAAAACCTTAATACTTTTCACACATACCATCCCCTAGTAATAATTTTAGAATATATATAGTTTTTTGCACAACTACATTATATATTAAACGAATAGTTTTTATCAAATTATATAGGCTATTTAATCACTTTGTTTCCCATTCAAATAATTAGGTAAAGTAATAATATTATTTATAAATGATTTAAGCCGCCTTTCGACGGCTCAAATTGATAGCTTTTTTTATTTTTGAACTTCTTTTAAAGCTTCTAATACTTCATTTATATCAGGTACCTCTGATAATTCATATTCTTTTATCCAAACAGCTTCACCTTTTGGATTTAATATAATATTTACTCTACCGGAAGTTCCTTTTGATTCAATAAATACATCCATTAATCTAGCTACAAATCCTAATGGATTAAAATCTGACAATATTTTTAATTTCTTTAGGCCTAAATGTTCAGCCCATGCTTTTTTAGAAGGTAATGGATCAACACTAATACCAAATGGAACTGTATTTAACTTTTCAAATTCATCATAGTTATTCTCAATTGATTTCATCTGTTTAGCACAAACACTTGTCCATGCTAATGGATGAAATGATAATAACTTATAGCTGTCATTATAATCACTGGTAGTTATATCATTTCCATCTTGATCTTTAAGAGTAAAAGCGTTTGGGTTTTTACCTTTTTTAATGACCATAATTAGCCCTCCTGATTTTTAAATTAATCTGTTTTATAATACTCATGCTGTCCTTTAAAAGCTTCATTTCTATATCTATTTTGTAATTCATTTAATTCGTTTTCATCCATCTTTTTAAACTCTCTTACTATTTTTAAGTTTTGTTCTAAAACTTCAAAAGAATCAATTCCACTTACTAAAGTGCTAATCGGTAAAGAAAGTGTATATCTCATAGCTTCTTGAACAGAAATATCAGTTTTAAATATGCGTCCAGCAGCTAGACTTTTCATTCCTATAACTCCCATATTTTTTTCTTTTGCCTGAGGCATAATTTGATTTTGAAAGCTACGATAATGATAATCTAAGACATTTATCGGCATTTGAACCGTATCCCAATCAAAATTAAGATTTAACATCTCTTGATGTAGTGAAGGATATCGATGTCCTGTAAATCCTATGAATCTAATCTTTCCTTTTTTCTTTGCCTCTAATACTGCATCTAATACTCCTTCTTCATTAATCTTTTCTGGAACACCATGGTTTATTATCTCATGAAGCTGTAATAGGTCGATATGGTCTGTATTTAATCTTTTTAAACTTTCATCTAACTGTTTTTTAAATAACTTTTTAGTACGACCGTGATTTTTAGTCATTAAAAACACTTTTTCTCTATAACCATCTTTTAGGGCTTCTCCCATAATTTTTTCACTTTGACCGTTATGATAACACCAGGCATTATCCATAAAAGTAATTCCTTCATCTATTGCTCTTCTAATTAATTTTATAGATTTATCCTTTTCCAATTTACCTATATGGTAACCACCAAGTCCTAATATAGAAACCTCTTGTTTTGTTTTTCCTAACAATCTTGTAGGTACACCATTATTATTCATCATAGTCACCTCGTTTTGTTTTAAGTCATCTTTAAAAGTTTAGCATTAATAGCAACAATCACAGTACTTAAAGACATTAAAACTGCACCAACTGCAGGAGATATCATAAAACCATAACCAGCCAATACTCCAGCAGCAAGAGGAATTGCAATTACATTATATCCAGTTGCCCAGAAGAGATTTTGAACTATTTTTTGATAAGTTTTCTTTCCAAAATTTATTAAGTTCAATACATCTTTAGGATCACTGTCAACTAAGATTATATCAGCTGTTTCAGCAGCTACATCTGTTCCTGAACCAATTGCTATCCCTATATCAGCATTAGCCAAGGCTGGTGCATCATTAATACCATCACCTGTCATAGCAATAAATTCTTTCTTACCCTTAAACTCTTTAATCTTTTCCTGTTTTTCATGTGGAAGAACACCTGAGATATATCCATCAAGTCCTAACTTATCGCTTACATATTTTGCTGTTTTTTCATTATCTCCTGTTAACATCCAAACTTTTATACCCATCTCTTTTAGTCTATCGACTGCTTCTTTTGAAGATTCTCTAATTTGATCAGATAAAGCAATCGATCCAATAATCTCGTTATCTTTTAATACAAAAGTTACAGTATATGGATTGTCATTTTCTATATACTCATTCGGTATTTCTATATCATTTTCTTTTAAATAACCTGGGCTTACTATCATATAATTTGTGCCATCTATTGTTCCCGTAACTCCTTTACCTTTTATGGCTTCAAATTCTTTAATTTCAAGAAGTTCAAGATCATTATCTTTAGCTTTTTTTTCAATACCTCTTGCTATTGGATGTTCAGAATTTTTCTCTAATGATGCTGCAATCTGTAGTAGTTCATTTTCACTGAAATTTTGATCAAAAATATTTATTTCATTTACTCCAAATACACCTTCTGTTAGTGTACCGGTTTTATCAAAAACTATTTTTGTAATCTTTCTTGCATTTTCAAAAGCAGTCCTGTTTCTTATTAAAAGTCCATTTTTAGC
>JBNJDV010000124.1:0-3765 GCA_051745185.1 Bacillota bacterium | reverse complement strand
TCTTCTAAAATACTTAAAACAAAATAAAAAGAAATAATATAAGGTAATACAGCTGCAAAAGGTATAAATATTCCAGTTGTTAAAAGTCCAAAGGACTGTTCGAAATCAATTTGGCCATTAACCAACTGACCTATAAATAAATCATGTAAAAAACTACCTTCACTTAAAAAGTTACTTATAATGACCAAAAAAGAACGATAAGGTCCTTCAAAAAAGGGTTCTGCTATATATCCTATTAATCCCTCACCTATAAATCTTATTACAACAAAGGTAAGATATAGTACAAATGCAGCTATTGGAATCCCTGTTAAAGGTTTTAAGGTATACTCTTCCATTAATTCTTTTTTAGAATGGTGTTTGTGTTCAATATTTTGTACTTCATTAATTATACGACCTATTTTTTTCCACCTTTGGTCTACAGATAACTCTTCAAAGTCCTTTAATTTATCATAATCAAGATGATCCAATGCTTCTTTAAGCCCATTACCCGTTGTAGCTACAGTTGGAATAACTGGCACTTTTAATTCTTTTTTAATCTTTTCTAGGTTAATATTTATTCCTTTATGTTTAGTCTCATCCCACATATTTAAGAGTACTACAACAGGTATATCTTTTTCTAATAGTTGTAAAGTTAAATTAAGGTTTCTTTCTAAGTTAGTTGCATCAATAACATTAAAAACAAGATCCCCTTCTTTAAGCATTTCAACAGCAACTTCTTCAGCCTTGTTTGTAGGATCTAAGGTATAAGTCCCGGGCACATCTATTAATTCAATATTTTCATCATTATGTTTAAACAGACCCTTTTTAAATTCAACAGTAGTTCCAGAATAATTTGAAGAAGTTACACTAGTTCCGGTTAAACGAGAAAAAACAACACTTTTCCCAACATTTGGATTTCCCATTAAAAGCACTTTTTTCATCGGTTATCTACCTTAACCATAATTTTTTCAGCCATACCTCTGCCTATTGCTATCCGAGAACTGTTTTCAATCTGTATTGTGATGGGTCCCCTTAAGACCATATCACTTACCTTTTTTATTCTTTTATCTTTTCTAATTCCTAATGAATCCAGCTTTTTTTTAAAGTTTTCTCCACCTTTAAAACTATATACAACTCCACTCTCTCCTTCTTTAAGAAAGGATAAAGATACTATTTTACCACCCATAGTTAGACCATCTCCTAATATATTGATATTCATTCTCATTATACATCTAAATATATATTAACATACAACTCCACTTAGTGCAATAAAATACATTTATTGCTTTTCTCTGTGAAAAAGGCAGTTAACATTACAATAGACACTAATATGAATGTTATTGAATAGCCTAATAGATTTATCAGTACTCCACCCATTAATGGTAGAATGATTACTAATATATTTAAACTGTCACGGATTCCTAGATATACTGTTCTATTCTCTGTAGGTGTAATATCAAGTAGGTAGGGTGTAAAACCAATCTTTCTTCCACTTATTACAAAGCCGACTAATAAGAATAAATATTTATATATTTCAGGACTTAATCTACCAGCAATTAAAGCTAATATAGGAATTGCAGCACCAATTAAAATACAAATCCTAACTACATACTTCGCACTCCTTTTATTACCAATATATCCCCAGAATAGATTTGAAAGCACCATACCTGTTATTTGAAATAATAGGAAGGTACCTACATACTCACTTGATAGGTTAAAGGTGTCATTTGCAAAAACCATATAAAAAGGTAGCACCATTAAACTGAAACTGGAAAGATTCTCAATTAAGACAAACTTTAAAAATCTAGGGTCGTTTTTTAAAATTGCAGGCACTTTTTTTATAAACTGAGTTAACCTCATCTTTTTTTCATTAACTATAGATGGTTCTTCCTGAATAGTCCAAAAAGAAAAGGCAGCAATAATTAGACCTATAAAACCTATAAATAATAGTATGCTGTAGTTTTTAGGGAATTCATAATTCCCAGGGGAAAATATATACTTAACGATCATACCACCTGAAAAAGCCATTACACTGGCTACAAACTGCTTTGCAGCAAATATCTTTTCACGATCTCCCTTTGTAGTTAGTTTTCCGATTATTTCATTGTATGATAAAGACGCAAAACCACCGCTAATTGAAAATAGAAATATCCAGATGAAAAAAGAAAAAACTACTATAGAGGGATTGTCTTTACCAAAATATAAAGTTGTAGCTGCCATCCCTAAAAAAGAAATAGCTCTAAGATAAATTCCGGAAATCAGTATCTTTTTTTTGTATTTTATATAACTTAGATAATGACTGAAAATAATATTGAATATTCTTGGAACTCCCAAAATCATAGAATAAAGCAATCCGAAAATTATTTTAGAGCTAGTCAGCTCAGATATTAAGGAAGGTAAAACTGTATTAAGATCTATCATAGCCATTGTTAGAGCTAAAAATGCTCCATGCCACAAAAATATAAAATACACCTTCTTATTATTTGCTGTAATTTTAGGTCCCTCCTTAGTTTTAATCATATGTCATCTTATCAGAGTAATATTTTTTATTCTGTTAAGTATTTACATCAAATTAAAAAACCAGCTTATAAGCTGGTTTTGAAAGTTTTTATTTATTTATCTGATTACTTTAAGTTTTCATTATCCAGTAGTCCCATCAGAACTGCAGAATAAACTGTTGCAAGATCATTAACCAAAACATGGACCCAAAATCCAATTAAAATTGCCGCTATAATTTTTTTATATTTATTATTAGAATTAAAAATATTTTTTAGAATTGTATAAAAGATCCAACCAAAAAAGAATAATCCCCCAATAATACCCCAACCAGTAATAATATTAAGATAATTATTATGGGGAGTCATAGCATTAATTGTTTCCCCTGAAACTTGATAATCAGGGTATACTATCCCGAAATTTCCGGGACCTACTCCAAAAAAGAAATGATCTTTTATTAGTGCCAAGGTACCCTCATAAATTTTTAATCTCATAAAATTACTTCTATTTTCAAAAGAAAATATAGAAAGCGCCCTTCTATAAAAATTTTTATTAGCTGCTAATGCAGCTATAACTATAGTTGTTAAAACAGCAATTACTTTCCAGGAAATTAGTAATGATAATATAAAACTTCCCGCAGCAGTTCCAACCATAGCTCCCCTTGAACTTGTTATTATTAATGCCCCTAAAGTAATTATTAAAAATAAAAAATAGGTGAGTTTTTCTTTTTTATTTTTCACAATTATTAATAATCCTAATGAACCTATTATTCCTGCCTGGATTATTATTCCTAATCCATTATCACCAATTCCTAAAATATTTGCTCTACCACTGCCATTTATTATTTCAAAACCTTTATAAACGATTTTCCATGAAAAATAGTTTGCCAACAAAGCAATTACTGCTAAAAAAACTGTACCTTTTATCATATCTTTTAAAAATATAACCGGATTATCTATAAAATACTTACCCATAATATAAAACCAGATAAAAATAAAAGGAATTAAAAAACTTGGAATTGCTTTTGTTGTGTCATAAGCTGTAATTACACTTATAACACCTGATATAAATAAACCTGCCCAAAAATATAAGTTGATTTTATTCCACTTTACTTTTTTTAACCTTTTCCCTCTAGTTGATGAAAGTACTATTAAACTCAAAATATTAAAAGCAGGATTTATATTCATAGTAATTCCCATTATTCGTTCCCAAATTTGTGAAAATTTCTTCACCTAACCACCTCAGCTTAAATGTTTAAATATTAAATTTGATATATTATCTATTGCTCCC
>JBNJDV010000123.1:0-3792 GCA_051745185.1 Bacillota bacterium | reverse complement strand
TGACCAGTCCACATGCTCATGCTAAAATAAAAGATATTGATATTAAAGAAGCACAAAATTCAAAAGGTGTTAAAAAAGTTGTTACAGGAAATCACTATCCTAATAGTATGGGACTGTATTTAGGTGATAAACCTCCTTTAGCTGTTGATAAAGTTAGATATTATGGTGAACCAGTTGCAGCAGTTATAGCAAAAAATAAAAGAGATGCACAAATTGCGCTTAAAAAAATAAAAGTAGAGTATGAAAAACTAGATGCCATAACTTCACCAAAAGAATCAATAAAAGAAGATACTCCAGTACTACATGAAAACCTTGGAGACTATAATCATATTCCTGATGTTATTCCTGAACCAGGGACTAATATAGCTAACCTTACTAAGATCAGAAAGGGAGATTTTAAAAAAGCATTTGAAGAAGCTGATTTTGTTATCAAAGAGGAATTTAACTTTCCTCCGGGAGATCATATTGCAATGGAACCAAGAGCTTCAATTGCTGAAATTAAAACAAATGGTGATGTTGTAATTCATTCCACAACACAGGCTCCATTTGTTGTAAAAGAACTCCTTTCATTTAACTTCGATATTCCTGCAGGTAAAATAAATGTTATTGCCCCACCTATAGGTGGAGGTTTTGGAGGTAAAGCAGGACTACAATTAGAAAGCTTGGCATATATATTATCCAAAGCAGTTGATGGAAAACCAGTTAAAGTTCTAAATTCAAGAGAAGATGATATGGTCTCTTCTCCTGGCCATATTGGAATGGAAGCTACTGTTAAAATCGCTGGTAATAAAGATGGAAAAATAATGGGTATGGATTTAGATTACTACTTTGATGCAGGTGCTTATGCTGACTATGCTGTTAATGTAAGTAGAGCTGCAGCTATTTCATGTACCGGCCCTTATAATATAGAAAACCTAAGATGTAATTCATACTGTATGTATACAAACCATCCATTTGCAACCGCATATAGAGGATTTGGACATATTGAACTCGCTTATGTAATTGAAAGAAGTCTTGATGTATTAGCTAAAAAAATGAATATAGATCCTGTTCAATTAAGATTAAACAATGCTATTCAAGAAGGAGATACAACACCTACCCAAAGTTTAATGGATAGTAATACAGGTGATCTTAAAGCATGTATCAATAAGACTGCAGATATGATCGACTGGGATAAAGGATCATATATTAAAAAGGATGATAATAAAGTTGTTGCTAAAGGTATGGGCTTACTTTGGAAGTCACCCGCAATGCCTACTAATACAGATGCAGGAGCAATTATAACCTTTAACAATGATGGCAGTGTTAACTTACACAATTCTATAGTTGAAATTGGTCAGGGTACTAAAACAGGATTAGCTCAAATAGTTGCTGACAAGCTTCAGATGCCCATAGATAAAGTACATGTGACTTCTGATGTGAATACACAGACTTCACCACATGATTGGGCTACAGCAGCCAGCAGAAGCCTTATGATGGCAGGTAGAGCTGCAATAGCTGCTTGTGAAGATGCAATGAACCAAATGAAAGAAACGGCTGCAAGGGTATTAAGATGTCCTGCAGAGGACTTAACTGTAGCTGATGAAAAAGTTTTTATAACTGATGAACCTGAAATTTCATTAGATGTAAAAGATGTTTGTCTAGGTTATGTCTATGAAAATGGAAATGCGGTCGGCGGCCAGGTTATTGGACGCGGAAATTATATTGCACGTAGATTAAGCAATATGGACCCTGAAACAGGGGAAGGTAGACCAGCCTTAGAATGGACTTTAGGTGCAGAAGCCATTGAAATTGAACTTGATTTACAAGACTATTCATATCAAGTTACTAAAGCGGCTTCTACAATGGATGTTGGTAAGGTGATTAATCCCGATCTTGCACGCGGTCAAGTAGTTGGTGCAATGGCAATGGGATTAGGTTTTGCAAGAAGTGAAGGCTTTATTTTTAATAGTCAAGAACAGGTTGACAATGATGTGCTTAGAGACTATAAAATTCTCAGATATGGTGAACACCCTGAATATTTTGTGGACTTTGTTGAAACCCCACAGGGTGATGGACCATTTGGAGCACGTGGGTTAGGTGAACAAGGTGTTATAGGTATGCCGGGTGCATTGGCAAACGCTATTTCAAGGGCAGTTGGAAAAGAAATAAATGAACTGCCATTAACACCAGAATTGATATATAAAAAAGTAAAGGAAGGTGATAGTAATGATTAGTTTTGATTTTGACTATTACCAAGCAGAAAATGCCGAAGAAGCTGTGGAAAAATATCTGGAACTAAAAAACAAAAATAAAAATGCCTCTTATTACAATGGTGGTACTGAAATAGTAACATATGCTAGAAAAGATCAAATGAACTTTGATGCTCTAATTGATTTAAAAAATATACCTGCATGTAAAAGTTTTGAAAATGATGATGATAAAATCGTATTGGGTGCATCACTTCCCTTAAATAAAGTAGTTAAAGGAAATGTGTTTCCACTTTTAAGTGAATCATCAAAAGTAATAGCTGATCACACAACCAGAAATCAGATCACTCTTGGTGGTAACTTAACCGGAAGATTACCTTTTAAAGAAGCTCTTTTACCTCTTTTAGTTGCAGAAGCTGAGGTTACTACTATAAATAAGGATGGTTTTAGAACAAGACCAATTACAGAAGTATTTGATAAAAGAATGGTTTTAGATAAAGAAGAAATCTTATTACAGATAATAATAGATAAAGAAAAAACTAAACTACCTTATTTCCAAACTAGAAAAGTAAAACAAAGTGAAATAGATTATCCCATACTACATATTGCAGCTCTAAAAGAAGATGATAAAATAAATATTGCAATAAGTTCACTTTGTGCTTTTCCATTTAGAGATGAAAAAATAGAACAAATTGTTAATGATAATTCTTTAAGTATGGATAATAAAATTGATCAAACAATTGATAATTTACCAGTGCCTATTAGTTCTAATCAAAGAGGTGGTAAAGAATATAAAGAAATGTTATTTAGAAACTCTTTAAAAAAATGTTTGAAAACACTGGGTGGTGATAATAAATGAAAGAATACAAAAATCATCAAGAAATCAAACTAAAAGTTAACCAAGAAACATTTAATCTTGTAGTTAAGCCGAATGAAACATTACTTGATGTAATAAGAGAAAAAGTTGAATTAACCGGTCCTAAACCAGGATGTGAAAATGGAGACTGTGGAGCATGTACAGTGTTAATAGATGGAGAACCCATTAAGTCCTGTATGACACTTGCTGTTGAAATGCAGGGTAAAGAAATAACCACAATAGAAGGATTAAAAGATACTGATATTCAAAATGCTTTTATTGATAAGGAAGGTTATCAATGCGGATACTGCACTTCAGGTTTTATAGTAAATGCTTATGCTTTACTACAGGAACATAAAAAACCTGATGATAAAACAGTTAAAGAATGGTTGAGCAGTAATTTATGCCGGTGTACAGGTTATGAAGGAATTGAACGAGCAGTTAATAAAGTTATAAAAAATAGATGACTTTCAAAGGCCCCTTTGATATCAAAGGGGCTTTATTGATATTTGTTATATTTTATGATATGTTTTTTATATTGAAAACAACTTGAAGGGAGGTATACAATATGTCGTTTAAGGTTTTTAACTTTATATACTATATGACAATGGCTGCAAAATCTTTTTTTAATATATACTTTAGAGAATTAGGATATACATCAGCTCAAATTGGTTTAATAAATTCAATTGCGAGAGGTGTAGCATTGTTTGTTTTACCAGTTTGGGGAATGTTATCTGATAATTTTAA
>JBNJDV010000122.1:0-3898 GCA_051745185.1 Bacillota bacterium | reverse complement strand
CTCTCCAGGGTAGATCTCAAAGCTTATTCCATCTACCGCTTTTACTGTTCCTTCTTCGGTATGAAAATATGTTGCTAAATCATTAACATCTATAAGTTTGTTACTATTCATTATATTCACCTATCTTTGTTTTTAAAATTCTTACATTTTGGGATCTAATGCATCTCTTAATCCATCTCCTAATAAATTAAATCCAAACACTCCGAAAATTATTGCTAATCCCGGGAAAGTAGCTGCCCAAGGTGCTCTCTGCAATGCATCTCTCGCATCACTTAACATTGCACCCCATTCTGGCTGTGGTGGTTGTGCTCCAAGACCAAGGAAACTTAAAGCGGCTGCTTCTAAAATAGCCTCAGCTATACTTAATGTTGATTGTACAATTAAAGGTGCTAATGAATTAGGTAATAAATGAAAAAAAATTATTCTAATATCATTTGCTCCTAAAGCTCTAGCAGCATCTATATATTCGGACTCTCTAATAGATATTACAGAAGATCTTATTACTCTGGAGAAACGAGGTATATTTATAATTCCAATGGCTAATATGGCATTCTTTAATTGAGGCCCAAGAATAGTAACTATCGTAATAGCTAAAAGTATACTAGGAAATGCAAGCATAATATCCATAACTCGCATTATTAGCATATCAATCATTCCTCCATAATAACCAGCTAATATTCCCAACAAAGTCCCAAAAACTAAAGCCATACTTATTGATAATAGACCTACTTTTAAAGATATTCTTGAACCATAAATAATTCGGCTTAATATATCTCTGCCCATTCCATCTGTTCCCATCCAGTGCTTTTTGGATGGCGCTTCATAACGATCCATTATGCTACCATCCAAAGGACCATAAGGTGCTATAAAAGGAGCAAATATCGCAATAAATAATAATATACAAAGAAATATCAAACCGGTTCTTCCAACTCTATTTTTTACTAATTTAAACCAGGTATCAACCCAGAGATTACTTGTTTGCTTAACATTTTTAGCCATATAAATCCTCCTTAATTATATTCAATTCTGGGATCAATTGTTACATATAATAAATCTACCAATAAATTAACTAATACAAAGACCAATGAAAAAAACAAAATAACTCCTTGTACTGTTGGGTAATCTCTTTTATAAATTGCATCTATTAAAAACTTACCCAAACCCGGCCATGAGAAAATTGTTTCAGTTAAAATTGCCCCTCCTAAAAGTATACCAACTTGTAGACCTATAACTGTAATTATTGGTATAAGAGCATTTTTTAACGCATGTTTATAAATAACAATTCTATTTTTTAAACCCTTTGCATAAGCAGTTCTTATATAATCTTTTTTAATGACTTCTAACATACTTGAACGAGTCATCCTTGCAATCATAGACAATGGAATGCTTCCTAAAGCTATTGAAGGCAGAATCAAATGTTTTAAAGAATCTATTAACGCCTTAAAATTACCCTGTATGATACTATCTACAATATATAAATTAGTAATATTGTTCAACTCTATACCTATAGTTAATCTAGAGGAAGAGGGTAACATTCCTAAGGTCACTGCAAATAACCAGATCAACATGAGCCCCAACCAAAATATTGGCATAGATACCCCTATTAAGGCACCAACCATACACAAACTATCAAACCAAGAGTTATGATTAGTTGCTGCTAAAATACCAATCGGAACACCTATACCTACAGCAAAAATCATTGCAAAAACAGTAAGTTCCACTGTTGCAGGAAATCTTGCAGAAATCTCATACAGTACTGGATTATTAGTATTTATTGAACGACCCATATCAAGATGGAATAATCGGTTTACATATTTATAAAACTGTACATGTAATGCTTCATTCAACCCTAAACTTTCTCTTACTTCTGCCACTTGTTCTTTAGTAGCTTTTTCTCCTAAAATTGAAATTGCTGGATCACCAGGTATAAAATGTATTAATAAAAATATTATAATTAATACTCCAATTAGTACCGGTATTAAAGCAAATAATCTCTTAATAATGTAATTTAACAATTAATACTACCTCCTGTCTTATTAAATTGTAATTTAAAAACGCTTCAAATTAAATTATTTTAAAAAAAAATTAGAAAACATTTTTATTATTAAAATTTTTATGGTTAACTTTAAAATTCATCTTTCTTAGATGCTTATCAATAATAATTATTTTCTATTTACAATAAGAGAGTTTAAAAATATGTATAATTTAATAAAAAACTTTACTGCGTTTTTAGAAATGAGATTGCGGTATAATACCGCAATCTCATAAATATTAACTACTCATCTAACCAAACTTCATCTAGAACTTCAGCTGTAGTAGGACTTGGTATATAATTTTTAACAATTTCTTTTGCTGCAATTGGAGGAGTAGAATGAACCAACCATATTGCAGGTATATCTTTATGAATTATCTCTTGTGCCTTTTTATATAATTCTATTCTTTCGTCTCTATCAGTTATTTGTTGTGCTTCTATTAAAACCTCATGTAATTCTTCGCTTTTATAATTATTATTACTAGTGTTTTTGTCCCACAGAGCATATAAGAAATTATCTGGATCCCCATTATCTCCAGTCCAACCTTGTAAGTAAGTTTCAGCTTCATTATCTTCAGATTCAACAATTTTTTCTAAATAAGTACTCCAATCATAAGTAATTAATTTGCCATCTACGTTAATATCTCTTAAATATTTCTGAATAGCCTGACCTATTAATTTCCCTTTAGGCATATATGGCCTCGGAACTGGCATATACCATAAATCAAATTCAAACCCATCAGGATAACCTGCTTCAGCTAACAATTCTTTTGCTTTTTCTGGATTATATTCATAATCTTCTATTTCATCATTATAACCCCATAGAGAAGGTGGCATAGGATTCTTAGCAGGTTCTGCTAATCCTGCATAAAAGGCATTAATTATTTCTTCTTTATTAATTGCATGAGCAAATGCCTTTCTAACTTTTATATCATCAAAAGGTTCTATAGCAAAATTCATAGCAAAATAACCTATGTTAAAGCTCGGTCTCAATATAACTTCTATTTCCTCTTTATTTTTTGCTCCTTCTACATCTTCAGGCGATAAACCTGTCATAACATCTATTGCTCCCGTTTGTAACTCCATATATCTAGCACTATTATCAGGAATAGACCTATAAACTAATTTATCTACATAAGGTCTTCCATCCCAATAATCTTCGTTGGCTTTCAATACTATTCTCTCTCCCTCTTTCCATTCAACAAATTCAAATGGTCCACTTCCAACTGGATTTTTAAAGAAATCTTCTCCCCATTTTTCGATTGCGGTCGGACTTGCTATAGGGAATATTGTCATTGCTAAATTACTTAAAAAAGGTCCCATTGGTTTTCTTAATATGAACTTAACAGTATGTTCATCAACAGCTATAATATCTTTTATTACCGATTCATCATCATAGCCACCAAACATATATGTGTAATAACCGAAAGTTCCTTTATGAGCAGGATGATCAGTATATTGCCAGCGCTCAAAGTTAAATTTAACAGCTTCAGCATTTAATGGTGTGCCGTCATGAAATTTAACACCTTCTCTAAGTTTAAATATCCAGGTTTTTGCATCATCAGATACTTCCCAACTTTTTGCAATTCCAGGAATAACCTCTGTAGTACCAGGCTTATATCTTGTGAGAGTATCATATATTTGTCTCATTACTTTTTGAGATTCTCCATCAGTAACATTTGCAGCATCAAGTCCAACAGAATCTGAACCTCTTCCAACAATTAATGTACCACCATATTTACCATCAGAAGCAAAAACACTAACACTCAAACCTAAAATTAATACTAATACTAATACTAAACTATAATACTTCTTCATTTTTTCCTCCTTTTAATTTAGCTGACATATCTAACAGATTTGTCTTTT
>JBNJDV010000121.1:0-3907 GCA_051745185.1 Bacillota bacterium | reverse complement strand
ACCTTATTTACAAAAGGATTAACAATTTTAACTTCATTATTATTATCAACTCTAAAGTAATTTAACTTCAACTCAGAATTAAATTCTTCTTTATATTCAAAGTTATTCCAAATCTCTAAACCTTTTTTTACCCAGTTTACAGCTTTTTTTATATCATAATCTCCTTGTTTTATTCTGTCTAACAAAGTAGGCATATAATCCCTTTTATCACTAATGATATAGTACTCTCCCTCTATTTTTTTAACCTCAATAAAGTTTAAAAAATCGTCGTTTTGTATTTTATATTTATCTAAAACTTTTTCAACATCTTTTACTGTAGACAACATAACCCGGGAGCGGGGCTGTTTATTTTGAAATATCTTTTCAGCAGCTAATCTTTTATTATTTTCATTGACTTTAATATAATTATCATCCATAAGGTTGTTTTTGCTCCTTTTTATATAATATACTCGTTATTTTTATCAGGACGTAAACTATATTCTTCTTTCATCTCTTCATATCCTTCTCTTCCAAAAACTCCGTAAGTGTAGTTTTTGCCTAGTTCAACTCCAGGTTGATTATATGCATTTATATTTAAGAGTTCACCCACTAATGCAGTTTGGAGTTCAAGAAGATAAAAAAGCTGACCAATAGTAAATTCATTTACCTTTGGCAGAATTATTGTATTATTTAATCTTTCTCTTTTTATCAAAGCAAGTTCAGTTGCTCTTTTTTCAGTATTTATTAGTTCAGATAAACTTTTACCTCTTAAGTATGCTACTCCTTTAATCTCTTCATAAATATCAGGTATTTTAAGATCATTATTAAACTCAAGAACTTCAATAAAGTTAATTACTTTATCGAAAGGACCTTCCATATATAATTGTGCCTGTGAATGCTGATCAGTTGCTCCTAAAGCTTTTATAGGTGTTGGGCCCACATTTACAACTTCACCATCTCTATTTTTTTCTTTGCCAAGGGATTCTGCCCAAAGCTGTCTATACCAATCAGCCATATCTTTTAATGCATTAGAATAAGGCATCATTACAGACATTACCTTTCCCTTTTTATATGCTAAATACTGTAAAACACCGTTTAAATAAGCAGGGTTTTCCCATACATTAGATGTAGAACAAATTTCTTTCATATATGCTGCACCAGCTAAAAGTTCGTCAATATCAATTCCAGCAAAGGCAGCAAATACTAATCCCACTGGAGTAAGTACTGAAAATCTGCCTCCAACATTATCCGGTATATAAAACATTTTAAAATTCTCTTTTTTTGCTATTTCTCTTAAATATCCTGAATCCTTACTGGTTGTGGCAATAAAGTGTTTACTAATATTTTTACTGCTAACAACATTTTCTACAGCTTTTTTTGCAATCATAAATAGGCTCATTGTTTCCGGAGTTGTTCCGGATTTTGAAATCACATTAAATACAGTTTTTTCTATGTTTAAAGTTTCCAATAAAGATCTAAAATTATCAGGATCAACATTATCTGGAACATAAATATTTGGCAAACTTTTCTTTTCATTATGATAACCATCATTTAAGGCAGTTTGTAGTGCTATACTTCCTAATGCAGAACCACCAATACCTAAAATGACAAAATTATCAAACTTATCTTTATTATTATCAGCATATTCTTTTATTTCCTCAATTACTTCATCTTGTTTATCAGGAAGGTCAATAAACCCTAGTTTACCTTCCTTGTACTGCTTTTTAATATTTTGATCTGCCTTATTTATTTCTTCAACCATTTTATCTACTTCTTTAGGATTTATACCATGTTTTTCACCAATAAACTCATCAAACATATTATTAACATCTACTTTAACTCTCATCTTCTCTTTCCATTGATTATCTTCATATCTATTGCTCATCGTTTATCCTCCCTCTTTTATCTAACTTTTATAAATATTTTTGTAACCATTTATAAAAAGTATACCACTTATACACTTAATTTCAAGTCATTGTCATTCCCGTCTAATAACAATTTTATCATATATATTTAGATTGTTTCTAATAATTATGTAGTAAAATAAAAAATACCCCCATCTCCGTACGTTCCGAAGAGGGGATAATATTTAAGACTTTGTTATGTTTTACTTAACTTCAATCTTTTTCTCGTTTTTCCAGTAACCATGTAAATTACAGTATTCTTCAACTTTTAAAGTTACTGTTTCGTCTAATTTTAATGTTAAGGTAGCTTCTGCTTCACATTCAGGAGTAAATGTCACATTGGCAACTTTCATATCACCAGCATAAACATCAAAAAACTCAATAAAGTGTCCTTCTTCCATCGGATGGTCAATTTCTTTACCCATCTTAACTGTTACTTTAAAAGGTTCACCTTTTTCAACACTGTCAGGAGCTGTAATAAAAGGTATGTGTTTTTTCTCCAATACAGTTTTGTCATTTGGATCTTTTAAAGTTTGAACTTCATATTTTGACATTGAAACTCCCCCTTTTTTTCGTTCTAATATCATTATATTAAATTTTTAATTATTTATCAAATACTTTAAATTCTTCCTTTTTAGCACCACAGATTGGACATTCATCAGGAGTACCATCTACAACAGTATGTCCACATACTTCACAGATACTTACAGACTCTAATTCAATATCCTGGCCATCTAAAACAGATTCTCTTGCTTCACCAAATAGTTTTGAGTGGATCTTTTCTGCTTCTAAAGCATAATGGAAAGAACGAACTGCTTCATTTTCCTGCTGTTCTTTTGCTACAAGATTGTATGTAGGATACATTTGGTCGATCTCAAAATCCTCACCAGCTTTAGCTCCTTCTAAGTTTTCTGCTGTAGGTCCTAAACCAAATATTGCACCTGAAGTAACTAAAAAGTCTCCCTGGCAGTTATCTAGTGCTGTAAAGTGATTGCTTGCATGTACATGTTCGGCATGAGCAATTGCTTTAAATAATAAGCCTACATTTGGATAACCATCCTCTTTTGCTTTATCACTCCACACCATATACCTTTGAAAAGCTTGACTTTCTCCACCATATGCTGATCTTAAGTTTTGTGCTGTCATATCATTTTTTACCATTTTTATTCCTCCTTTAAATTGGTCATTATCAGTAATCGTTACTGCTAATGATTATAGCATTATATACACTTGATGTCAAGATTCCATTTTTATACATTTAATGATTAATCATATAGATAATTAATTAAATTAGCATCCTGATCAATTTTTGGTCTAATTATATTATTCTTTGCTGTCATAACAGTTGTTACACCTGGGCCATGACCCATTTTAATACAGTCGCTGTGTACTACAACCCCAATACTTCCAGCTCCTTTTTTAAATTCACGTCCATAAGTATTGTCACTGTCTTTTAGATAAACAAAATCACCAAATTTTAGTTTATCAATTCCTAATTTTTTTATCTCTTCTTCATCACCAGTAGTAATATCATAATCACCCAAAGCAACTGATGAAGAACCAATTCCTGAACCCATTAGATGAGCTGGAATTTCTGTTGTTACCCCAACTTCAATGAAACCGTCATTTTCTGTAATATTCATCTTATCCAAAAGGTTTGGATCTAAATTGAAAGTACTAATTTCAGGGTAATCTAACAGTTCTAGGCCCTGCCCATAAGCTTTAATTAGTATTTCATCACCAATCTTTAAGTTCTCTAATACCTCAGGCTCAAAGTCTACAATCACATGGTCAATTCCCCCATGTGTACCTGTTACATAACCAAATGTTCCCTGAGCTTCACCACTTATTAACTTCGCTTTATTTCCTATACAGGCTAATAGCCCTAATCCATAGTTGTCATTGGATTTATTTTTATCACTTATTTTCATACTTACTCCAGGTTCAATATGGTCACCAGCCCAGCCAAATGCCGGGTCACCAATTCTTACATTATAAGAAATACCACCAGTACCTGGTAATAT
>JBNJDV010000120.1:0-3936 GCA_051745185.1 Bacillota bacterium | reverse complement strand
TGTAAGGGAGTTGAGACATATGATTAAAACAATAAATATTGTAATAGATGTTTTTCTAATTGGTTATACTTTATATTTCCTCTTATTTGTTTTATTAGGGCTCAAAACAAAAAAGAACACTGAATTCAAAGATCCAGAAAGTAAATTTGCAGTTGTTATCCCAGCTCATAATGAAGAAAAGGTGATTGATAAATTAATTGAAAGTATAAAAAATATTGATTATCCAAAAAAATTATATGATATTTATGTTATAGCAGATAACTGTAGTGATAATACTGCTCAAAAGGTTAGAAATTTAGGAGTAAATGTATTTGAAAGATTCAATGATAATAAAAAAGGGAAAGGTTATGCTTTAAAATATGGTTTTCAGAGACTTGGTTTTTTAAACGGTAGTTCTAACTATGATGCAGCAGTAGTATTTGATGCTGATAATCTCGTTAAAGATAATTTTTTAAAAGCGATGAACACAAGAGTATTAAATGGTGAAAAGATAATACAATCCTATATCGATTCTAAGAATCCTTCTGACAATTGGGTTACTGCTACTTTTTCAATGATGTTTTGGATAAATGATAGATATAATCTTTTATCAAGATATAATGTTGGACTTTCAAGTGTATTAATGGGTACTGGAATGTGTATCTCAAGTGATTCTCTTAATAAAATAGGTTGGGATACGGTTACATTAACTGAAGACCTTGAGTACTCTATACAAGCCCTTCTCAAAGATACAAAAACTACATTTGCAAGAGAGACAAAAATATTTGATGAAAAGCCTCTTTCCTTTTTTGCCAGTGTAAGACAGAGGTTACGCTGGGGTAGAGGTCAGCTTTCTGTACTCTTTAAATATATACCGAGAATGCTTTGGGATGGAATAAAAGAACTGAATATAGTTAAAATTGACTCAGCAATGAGATTAATTCAACAACCCTTTTTAATGACTTATTTTGTTGTAACTATACTCAGATTATTATTCCCTGAAACATTTCATAGTCCGTTATTTAATCTTGCACTTTCAAATATTAAAACATTAGGGTTTGTGTTACCTTTAACACCTTTTCTTATTCCCTCCTCTGTTTACTTTATTGATGATATTTCATTTAAATCTTTTAAATATGTACTATTATTTCCAGTATTTATGTATAGTTGGATTCTCATACTTTATTATGCATTATTTACCTTGGACAATAAAAAATGGTTGCCAACAAAACACTTTAGAAACTTAAGTGAAGAAGATTTAAAAAAAGAAACAAACTAAACTATAGGGCATCAGCTTTGATGCCCTTAATTTCATTTTGTGCTAAGTTCATTTATAATTACATCATAATTTAAATTCTTTGTATTTAATTTTTCTTGGACAGCTTCTTTTATATCCTCTTTAATTTTTTGTGACTTAACAGATCCAAAGATTGTTATCCTACCATTTTCGCTTACGATATTGATATTTGGATTCCTTCTTAAAATTGGACTTTCTTCAAATACGCTTTTTGCTATCTTTTTTAATCTATCGTCATCATACTTAGAACCAAAAATATTCACATCCTCTCCTCCTTTCTTTTTTTATCCTTACTTTAATTAAATTACAATTTTATAAAATCCCTATCAACAGTTTGTAAAATTAATGTAAATTTTAGAGGTAAGTTGTATCATATATTGAAATATTAATATAGAACTACTTTTGAAAGGAGATATCATGGACCTATATAATAAAAAAATACTTGTGATTGAAGATGATGAACATATTTTTGCATTGATTAAAGCTATGTTTAAACCTTATGATGGAAATAAATTGACATTAAAAACTGATGGTAAAAGCGGTCTTGAAGAAGCCTTAGAAAATGAATATGATTTAATTTTACTAGATATAATGTTACCTAAAAAAGATGGTTGGGAAATCTGTCGAACCATAAAAGAAAAAAAGAGTAATCTTCCCATTATAATGCTAACAGCTAAGAGTGAAGAAACCGATAAAGTGCTTGGACTAGAAATTGGAGCAGATGATTATGTAACTAAACCCTTTAGTCCAAGAGAACTCACAGCTCGAATAAAAGCAGTTTTAAGAAGGTATGATAATACTGAAAATAAAGAAGATAAAATAATTGAATTTGATAATCTAAATTTATTAATTGATAAAGAAAAATATCTTGTTAAAATAGATAAAAATGAACTAGAATTAACTCCAAAAGAATTTCAGCTTTTATCATTTTTAGCAGAAAACGAAGAACAAGTTTTTACAAGAGGACAACTTTTAGAAAATATATGGGGTTTTAAATATCTGTCAGAAACTAGAACAATCGATGAACATATTAAAAGATTAAGAAAAAAAATATCAGATAGTAATATAAAATACCAACCTATTAAAACTATCTGGGGTGTAGGATATAAGTTTTCTTCAAAGGAAGATAAAAATGATTCGTAAATTATTTAATTTTAACAGCATATTGGGTAAATTAATGTTATCACATCTTGTAATAATTTTGATATCCCTTACTGTAATAGGAGTCATGTTCGGTTATTTGGTTCAAAATTACTATTATGGTCTTAAAGAATGGGAAGCTACAAATAATAGTCGAAGAGTGGCTTCACTTGTTAGTGAAAATATTAGTGAAGGTAATATTTTTATGACTGATGATATAGAGATCGGTAATACAAGATCAAAAATATATACTATAGCTCGATCAACTAATATGGATATCGGATTAATAGACAAAAACGGTGAAATGGTATTAAATGTGCCTTCCATCAAGGCTGATCTTTCATTGGAAACAGAAGAATTAAACCACGTATTATCCGGAAATACTTTTTCAAAAAGGATTATAGGACCTAATTATAGATATCTTTTAATGGTTATACCCTTAATTGAAAATGACAATGAGACAATTAGTATCATGAGTCCACAACAAATGGTAGATTCTAAACAGGTAGTTGGAGCAGTCTTAATTCAAACACCCTTGGGAAATATCGGAACAACCATTAATAATATCATGAAATTTATTCTCTACTCTTTTATTGTTGCTTTTATTGCTGCCTTATTTTTAAGTATTTCCTTTTCGAAAAAAATTACAAAACCAATCGATAGAATTAAAGAAGCAGCTTTAAAAAGTGTTGAAGGTGAGGTTGAAAAGGTAAATATACCTGATAATAGTAGTGAAGAAATTAACCATCTTGTTTACACTTATAACTATGCTGCTAAACAAATTAATCAGACTTTAAAAAAACAAAAAGCATTAGAAAAAATGCAAAAACAGTTTGTTGCTAATGTATCTCATGAGTTTCGGGCTCCCTTAACCTCTATTAAAGGATTTATAGAAATTATAAAAGAAAGAAATCTCTGTGAAGATGATATTCAAGAATATCTAGATATAATGTATAAAGATACTAATCACTTAGAAAATCTATTAAATGACCTATTAGTTTTATCTAAGTTAGATACAGATAAAGACTCTTTAGATTTAAAAGAAACATCACCTAAATATCTTATTGAAAAAGCGTTGAAATCTTTAAAAAATATTATTAATGAAAAAAATATTAAAATCAATAAAGTTATTGATAATGATATTGAAAATATTAAGGTTGATCAAAGTAAGATACATCAAGTTTTAATTAACTTAATTGAAAATGCCGTTAATTATTCCAAACCGAATAGTGAAATAACTATTAAAGTTGAAAACATAAATGAAGATGATTATAATGCTAAGTTTTCTATTATAGATAATGGTATTGGAATTCCAAAAAAAGAGTTAGATAAAATCTGGAAAAGATTCTATAAAGTAGATACAGCTAGAACTAGAGAAAAAGAAAAAGGTAGTGGTTTAGGTCTTGCTATTGTTAAGGACATTATAGAAAAACATAAAAGTTCAATTGATGTGGAAAGCAAAGTTAATGAAGGGACAACTTTTACATTTAAATTATAGTACAATAGGGATTAACAGTTCC
>JBNJDV010000119.1:0-4018 GCA_051745185.1 Bacillota bacterium | reverse complement strand
TTAAATATGAAGAGTTTACTCTTTCTACATTTAGATTTTTATCAATAACTAAAATTCCATCATAAGAAGAATCTATTATACTATCTAATTCTAAATTCAAATCTTTTATATTACTGATTTCATTTCTTTTTTCACTAATTAGATATGGTAAACACATTTCTACTTCAGCTAAATCTTGATAAACCGCAACTGCTTTTTCCTTACAAGATTCATAGCCACAGGCACCACAATCTAATAGGTCTTCCTCACTAAATTTATTGGTTTTTTTCAAAATATTCCATATTTCTTCTTGATTAGGTTCATTAAGTTGTTGGGGATCTTTTATAAAAGTAGTGCTAAAATCAATTTTATCAATAATATTTATATCATAGTTAGTATTTTTAGATTTATTATATTCTTTCACATACTTATCAACAGCAATTTCTTTTTTAAAATGGCTCTTATCTTTTAGATCAACACCATTTATACAACCTTCACAAAAAAGTGCATCAACGAACTTAGGACTTAGTTCTTCATTTAAAATCATTTCAAACAGTCCATTTAATTTTTGTTCTCCTTCTGCTTTAATATATCTATCTTTAGTTGACAGTTCATCTAAAACAGCTGTTTTTAATCCTCCTGCAACAGGTAATCTTCTAGCTGTTTCATCAATCTGTATATCAATATTATCATCTATCTTACTATCTCTTTTCTTGTGAAAAGTATCTTTTCTATCAAAATAATCACTGAACATTTCATAAAATTCTGTATAAGTTAAGACACCTAATACTTTATTGTTTTCAGCAAATTCAGATTTTTTAGCGTGACATGGACCTATCAGAACAACTTTTGTATCCTGGTCTAATGTTTTTTCAAGATAGTTAACTAATGCTCCCATTGGTGAAACAATCGGAGCAATATTATCTACAAGTTGAGGATAATATTTGGATATGTAGTTTACCACAACCGGACATGTACTACTGATTATTGTTTTATCTGTACTGTTAATTAATTTTTGATACTCTTTTATTATCAGTTGAGCTCCCCAGGCTACTTCATAAACATCTTTAAAACCAACCTCAATTAATATATTTTCCCACTCATCATATGAAAGATTGTGATCAAAGGCAGGAAAACTAGGTGCTAAACCAACAACTAATTTTTTTTCTTTGTTTTTAAGTTTAGTTTGTATATCTGTTTTGTAATTCTTTACTTCTTTTGCACCCTGAGAACAAATTACAACACAGTTTGTACAGTTAATACAGCGATTTTCAATTACTTCAGCCTGCCCATTTTTAACCCTTAATGCTTTAACCGGACAGTTTCTAACACAAGCATAACATTCATGACATGAGTCTTTTATTGTAGAAACTAAATTATTAATAATTTTAATCGCCCCTTTGACACTCTAAATTGATATGTGATACAATAATTTTTAATAACGTATAAAGGTAGGTAATATAGGATGGCATATAATATAGTAGTTTCTCAGATTTTAAGCCTTTTTATACTTATATTTCTAGGGTATATTTTGAGGAAGAAAGAATTCATAACTGAAAAATTAAATAAAGGCTTATCAAATTTATTAGTGGATATAGCTCTACCTGCTTTAATTATATCCTCAATGATAGTGGAAATCAATAATGAACTTATAGATTATGTTAAAACTTTCACTATCATAACCGGGCTTGTTTTCATTATGATCATTGTCACTACAGAGCTTATAACCAAATTATTTGATTTATCTTTACCTAAAGATACTGTATTTAAATTTTTACTTGTCTTCGGAAATGTCGGTTATATGGGTATTCCGGTTATTACAACCTTATTTCCTGAAAACGGTATTATTTTAAATGTAATAAAACTCATTTTTTATAATGTTTTTGTATGGACTTATGGTGTTTATCTGTTTACTCGCAAAGAAAGCAAACTCAACTTTGATTTTAGTAACTTAATTAATAATGGAGTAATAGCAATTATAATTGGTTTTATTCTACTATTTACAGGACTCAAACCACCTGAATTTATTACTGGATCATTAGAAATGTTAGGTGATATTACGTTTCCTATCTCAATGTTAGTAATTGGTAGTTCATTAGTTTCTGTAAGTTTAAAACAAATTTTCCTGGATAAAAATCTTATTATAATTGGTATAACAAAACTAATTATCTATCCTTTAATTACATTATTTGTTCTCTCATTTTTTAATTTAGAACCCATTATTTATCAAATTTTAATCATATTAGTTGCAATGCCTTCTGGTGCACAAATAGTCTTATTTGCTGAAAAATTTGATGGAGACAGGACCTTTGCAGCCCAAGGTGTATTTATTACTACACTCTTTTCTGTTTTTACTATCCCATTATTTATTTATCTGGTAACTCTGATTTAAGATTTCATTAGTTCCGTTTACAAAAAGCTTTACTCCCTGTTTTAATATCCCTTCATCTAAATTAAAATATGGAGAATGCAGGGGGTTAGTAATCCCCTTTTTTTCATTTCTAGTTCCTAACCTCATATGTGTCCCCGGTATTTTTTGTGTAAAATATGCAAAATCATCTCCACCCATTGAAGGTTCAGAAATCTCATAAACAAACTCTTGGCCTAATTTATCTGAAACTACTTTTTTCATTAATTTAGTTATCTCAGGATTATTATATGCAGGTGGATATTCAAAGGTATAATTATATTCATAATCTGCATTATATGCTGATGTGATATTTTTTGTTATCTCTTCAATTCTTTGTTTTATATGTTTTCTTAATTTATTATCAAATGATCTAACTGTTCCGGTAATTACCGCTTCATCTGGAATAGCATTAAAAGCATCACCAGAATGAAATGAACCACAGGTTATTACTAAAGGTTCTAAAGTATCAGTCTCTCTTGCTTTTAACTGATTAAGTCCAATTACCAGATGTGAGCCTATTGTTATTGGATCAACACCATCCTGAGGTCTTGCACCATGTGTGCCAGTTCCTTTAACTTTAATCTTAAAATAATCAGGAGCTGCCATCATCTTTCCTTCTTTAAGACCTACCATATTTGAATCTATACCCGGATAAATGTGTAAACCTAAAATATAGTCAACTGCTGGATTTTCTAATACACCATTATCTATCATTGGTTTTGCTCCACCGGGACCTTCTTCAGCAGGTTGAAAGATAAGTTTAACACTGCCTTCTAAATCATCCTCCATTTCAGAAAGTACTTTAGCGGTACCTAATAAAATTGCAGTGTGCCCATCATGACCACAGGCATGCATAACTCCTTCATTTTGAGATTTAAAATCTAAATCATTTTTTTCTTTTATAGCCAGGGCATCAATATCTGCTCTTAAAGCTACAGTTTTATTTCCTTTTTTACCTTGAATTAAACCTACTACTCCTGTATCACAAATTCTTTTATATTCAACACCAAAATCTTCTAACTTTTCAACTATATAATCTGAAGTATCATATTCTTTAAAACCCAATTCGGGATTTTTGTGAATATCTCTCCTCCATTTAATTAACTCTTTTTCAATTTGATCTGCTTTTTTATTTATTAGTTTATAATCTAGCAAATTAAAACTCCTCTCTACTTTTAATTATCCAATTTTATCTCCCAGTTCTACATCTTTATCCGGACTTAACAATACAACCCCATCTTCAGCATATATCCCTAAAACTAATACTTCTGATATAAAGTCTGCTATTTGTAATGGTGGAAAATTGGTTACCGCTATTACTTTTTTCCCTTTTAAATCTTCTTTTGAATAAAGTTCAGTAATCTGAGCACTCGAATCTTTGTATCCTATTTTTTCACCAAAATCTAACTTCAACTTATATGATGGTTTGTTTGCCTTGACAAAATCTTTAACTTCTATAATTTTCCCTACTCTAATATTAAATTTTTGAAAATCTTCAAAGGTGACTTGATTATTCATTTTTTGATTCTCCTTAATATTTAGAATACTTTTGTTATGATTGACATTAATTTTATAATCATATATCATTTACACAGGTTGACATATTTCGAGGTGATTAAAGTGACAAAA
>JBNJDV010000118.1:0-4030 GCA_051745185.1 Bacillota bacterium | reverse complement strand
GGTAAAAGAAAAGCCCTTGTAATTTCATCAATTAGTCTTGCCTTAAACTTAGTTTTCGAAGATGAAAAAACTATTAAAGATGCAAAGATATGTATAGGTTCAGCAGCCCCAGTACCGCTTCGAATTAAAAAAGCAGAAGATTATTTAAATAATAAAAATATAAATAAGGTTAAGCTAGAAAAATTAGGTGAAATTGTAGCAGAAGAAATATCTCCTATAGATGATATAAGGGGTACTGCTAAATATAGAAAACAGACTATCAATAATATTACCCAAAGTGCCTTTAGAGAGGTGATTTCATGAAAATAGAATTAACAGTTAATGGTGAAAATAGAGAGCTTAATGTTAAACCTCACACAAGGCTATTAGACTTATTAAGAGAAGACCTTGGACTTACTGGAACTAAAGAAGGCTGTGGCAAAGGTGAATGTGGAGCTTGTACTGTAATAATGGATAATAAAGTTGTTGCATCCTGTCTTGTATTAGCCGTACAGGCTGATGGAGCAGAAATATTAACAGTAGAAGGCTTAGCTAAGGAAGATAAACTCCATCCTATTCAAGAATCATTTATAGAAAAAGGTGCAGTCCAATGTGGTTTCTGTATACCGGGAATGATTATGTCCAGTAAAAAACTTCTTGATGATAATAATAATCCGACCGATGATGATATAAAAAGAGGTTTATCTGGAAATATTTGCAGATGTACAGGATATGTTAAGATAATTGATGCTGTAAAATCAGCAGCCCACAAAATGAGAAGTGGGGGTGAAGGTAATGGTTAATAGATATATCGGGAAAAACATTCTTAAGGTAGATGCAGAGGATAAAGTAACAGGTAAAGCCAAATATCCCTCTGATTTAAAGTTCGATAATTTTTTACATGTGAAAATTAAAAGGGCAACTTATCCTCATGCAATTTTAAAGAAAATAGATATAAATAAAGCACTGCAAGTTGACGGAGTTGTTGATATTATTACCGAAGAGGATTATCCTGATTTAAATAAATTTGGTTTAATCATTAAAGACCAGCCAGTATTAATAAAGGTTGGAGAAAAGATGAGATTTATGGGAGATGCCCTAGCTATAGTTATTGCTGAAACTAAAGAGGCAGCATTAAAAGCCAGGGATTTAATTGAGGTAGAGGTTGAGAAGTTAGAGGTGATTTCTAATCCACACAGAGCTATGGAAAAAGATGCACCAGAAATCCATCAAGATGTAGACGAATACTGTACTGATTATCTAAGTCCCAAGATTCCCTGTCAGAATATCTTAGTTGACCACCATTTGGAAAAAGGAGATGTGGATAAAGGATTTAAAGAAGCAGACTTTATTGTAGAAAATGAATACCAAACCCAACATATTGACCAACTTCCTATACAAAATGAATCCGGTTATGCGGTTTATGACAAAGAAAAAGATGAACTGAAAATATGGGCTGCTTATCAGTGGTTACATGATACACAGGCTGATGTTGCACAGTCATTAAATATGTCCAAAGAAAAGGTTAAGTTAATCCAGACTGCAATCGGAGGTGCATTTGGAAAAAAAGAAGATGTATCTGTACAGATACATTTAGCATTGGCTGCAATGCATACAAACAGGCCGGTTAAGTTAGAATATACAAGGGAAGAATCAATGATTTCTCAATCTAAACGCCACCCTTTAACAATAAAAGCAAAAACAGGTGTAACAAATGACGGCTATTTAACAGCCTGGGAGGTTAAAGTTATCGGTGATACTGGTGCTTATGCATCAAGCGGACCAGCAGTTGTTCATAAAGGAATGTATCATTGCACAGGACCATATAATGTGGAAAATGTAAGAGGAGTTTCCTATGCGGTTTATACAAACAATACTTATGGTGGTGCAATGAGAGGTTTTGGAACAACTCAAATGGCTTTTGCTTATGAATCTCAAATGGATATAATTGCCCATAAATTAGATATGGACCCCGCTCAATTTAGATACCAAAATGCTTATGATATAAACTCTAGTACTCCCAATGGTCAAAAGTTAACAGAAAGTGTTAATACTAAAAGAACTATTGAGGCTGCAGTAGAACTGTCTAACTGGGAGGGGGAGATTAAAAGATGAGAAAAAAAGGACGTGGAATGGCTACAATAATGTTCGGTTTTGGTTATGGGGAAGGATTTCCCGACCACTCTACTGCTGAAGTAGAGATTACAACTGATCAAAAGATAAAGGTTAGAACAGCAGGAGCTGATGTTGGACAGGGTTTTTTAACTACAATGTCACAGATTGCTGCTGATGTATTAAAAATAGATCCTTCATATATTGAAATAGTAGGCCAGGATACTCACAATTCTAAAAATTCTGGTTCAACTTCTGCAACAAGACAGACCTTTTTTTCAGGTAATGCTGTACGTGAAGCAGCTGAAGAAGTGTTAGGCATGATCTATCATTACGGAAGCCTTCATTTTAACAGTAATCACCCTGAACTAACAGTTAAAGAAGGAAATATATATTTCTGTGATAGAATTGAAGATAAAATAACTTACTGGGAACTTGCAGAGCTTGTTAAAGAAAGAGGAGAAGCCTTGAAAGCAGAAGCTACATTTTTCCCAAAAACCTTTCCTCCTGATAGAAAGACAGGGCAAACTAAGAAAAACTATGTTGCCTATACTTTTATGACACAGGTAATGGATATAGAAGTTGATACTGATACGGGAATTATAGAAGTAATGAAGGTCTATACAGCCCTTGATGTTGGGAAAGCTATCAACCCTCAAAATGTAGAAGGACAAATTGAAGGGGGCACTGTTCAAGGTTTAGGAATGGCTTTAATGGAAGATCAGGTTATTGATAAAGGTATTACGATTAATGCTGATATGACAAACTATTTGGTACCCAGCATATACGATATACCTAAGTTTGAAAGTGTTTTAATTGAAAATGAAGATTCAGATGGACCTTTTGGCTCAAAGGGTGTTGGTGAACCTACTTTAATAGCTGCAAGTCCTGCAGTTGCTAATGCAGTATATGATGCTATAGGAGTGAGAATAAAAGAACTACCTATTACACCGGAAAAAATATTAGATGCTTTAGAGAAGAAAACTAATGCCTAATAATATTCTAATAACTGGTGGTAAATATGTAGGTAAAAGTACTTTGATAAAAAAGTGCCTTGATAAGTTTAATTTAATACCCGGTGGATTTGTAGTTGGTAGGACAGGTCAAAAAAACGCCTGGTTAAGTTTTTATCTAGTAGATCCCCATGAATACTATTACCGTGATGACAGCAGAGGATCTAAGATATTTAAAAAATGGAAAGAAACCTTTGCAGAGCGGAATTCACCTAAGGAAAAATTTAAAGTAAATCCTGATGTATTTGATCATAAAGGTGTCGAATTATTGGAAACCGGAATGAAGTATAGAGATATTGTGATCATGGATGAACTTGGCAGATTTGAACTAAAAGCACTTAAATTTCAAAAAAAGGTATTTGAAGTACTTGATAGTGAAAAGAAAGTGCTGGCAGTTCTTAAAGATGAGCACAATCAGTTTTTAGATAAGATAAGAGCAAGAGATGATATAACTATATTAAAATTATCTGATGAAAACAAAGAAAAAATTTCAAATATAGCATATAAATCATTAAAAAAATTATTAACTAAAGAGGAGTGAGTTAAATGGCTGATTTAAGAGTAGAATTTGCAGGGTTAAAGCTAGAGAATCCAGTCATGCCGGCAGCAGGACCACCAATTAAGGATGCTGAGGCTGCTAAAAAAGCTAAAGAAGGTGGAACTGGTGCTATAGTTACAAAGACAATTTCAACAACCGCTGCCAAGGTTCCAAGACCGAACATGGCAAAGATAAAAGGCGGTTTTATGAATACAGAGTTGTGGTCTGAATTAACACCAGAACACTGGTTAGAAAATGAATATCCAAAAATTAGAGAACTCGGACTTCCTGTAATTGCAGGTATTGGATATACTAAAGACCAAATAAGAGAACTTGCTAAAAAAGTGGAAAAATATTCTGATGCTCTAGAGCTATCCACTCATTATCT
>JBNJDV010000117.1:0-4050 GCA_051745185.1 Bacillota bacterium | reverse complement strand
TTATTTAATATAGTTATGAAATATATTGCTTTTTGCTGGATTCAATAATGTATTATTTCAAGATTAGGGGTGGATTGTTTGAAAAGAATTCTTATTTTAATTGTTTTTATATTATTGTTAGTTGGACTATTTCAGGTCATTGCTCAAGAAAGAGCCATATTAAGTTCTAGACTTAATGAGGTTATTCAGTTAAGTATTGATAAGAATCGCATTCCTGGTCTTGCTGTTACAGCAGTAAAAAATGGTGAAATAGTTTACTCCAGTGGTTTTAATGGTTCATGGTCTAAATCTGATAGAGAGATTACTATTGAAACACCTTTTTACATTGGTTCAATAAGTAAATCTTTTACTGCACTGGCAATTATGCAGTTGGTTGAAGCAAAAAAGATTGATTTGGATAGTCCAGTTCAGGATTATCTACCAGAATTTCGGGTTGATGATACAGGTTTTGAAGGTGTTATTACAGTTCGTCATCTGCTTCATCATAGAAGTGGACTTACAGAGGAAGAGTATTTTAAAGATTTGCCTGGTGAACTATCAATTGAAGCAGGAGTAAAAGACTTATATGGAATGAGATTAAGTCATAATCCAGGAGAACGTTTTAGTTATTTTAACCCTAATTATAATATATTAGGACTAATTGTTGAAAAAGTATCTAATCAGAGTTTTGATACTTATTTATCTGAGAATATTCTTTATCCACTAGAGATGAATAATACATATTTAAATGAAGAGGGTGCAGCTAAGGTAGTATCAGGTCATGGGGCTGTATTTTCAATACCTATACAGCGAGCAGAGGAATATAAAGCCTATAGTATTCCCTCGGGCTATATAGTCTCTACTGCTAGTGATATGGCTAATTACCTTTTGTACCATTTATCAGGTGAATTTAATGGCCGCAAGCTGCTTTCAGAAGAATACTTAAATATCTTGCAGACTCCTTTTGATAGTCAAGAAACCGGATATGCTATGGGATGGAATAAGGGAGTGAAATTCAATCAACCGGTAGTAGAACACGGTGGCTCTCTTTTTAATTATTCGGCTAATTTGGCATTTTTACCGGAGTCTGAAACAGGTTTGGTTTTATTAATAAATCAAAATCACTTTATTTATAGTATTATTTCAAACAATCAGCTTGTAGATAATATGCTGCGAGTCTTGTTAAATCCCGAATTATCAACTGCTGAAATTAATGTTATTCCACTTGGTAATATATTCATATTTTTAGCTGTTATTGCTTTGTTAACAATATTTAAAGAGATATATGAACTTTTAAATTTAGACAAGTGGGAACATAAAATGAACAGTAAATCTAGATTGTATTTGTACATAAACATTATTATGGAGTTTTTAATCCCCGCTTTTTTATTAATTGGGATTCCGATGATAATTTCAACTATTTTCGGAAGAGCTCTATCACCAGTTCCAGCCTTTCAATTAATGCCTGGAGTTACTAGCTGGGTAATTATTGTAAGTGTCCTTAGTGTATTTAGAGGAACTTTGAAGATTAATAAATTATTTAATAATAAAGATAAAATATGATGGTCGTATAAAAAATTCAAATTTTAAATAATCAGTTTATGGAGGGATGAAATGAAGATATTTGGTAAGTTTTTATTAATTGGTGGTGGATTAATAGTAGTTCTTCTATTGGTTTTAGTATTATATCATACATATCAACTTAAAAATGAAGCTAAAAGGTATCCACCGCCAGGAAAATTAGTCGAAGTAGATAATAATAAAATACATGTATATAGTGAGGGTGGGGGAGATCTCACACTTGTTTTTATGGCCGGTTCTGGAACAAGCAGCCCAACTATAGATTTTAAACCACTATGGATGAATTTAACAGATGATTATAGAATTGCGGTAGTAGAAAAGTTCGGTTATGGTTGGAGTGAAATATCATCAAGTCCAAGAGATATAGATACAATACTTACTGAAACAAGAAAAGCATTAGAACTTGCAGGAGAAAATGGGCCATATGTACTTATTCCACATTCTATGTCAGGTTTAGAAGCAATCTATTGGGCTCAAAAATATCCCGATGAGGTAAAAGCGATTATAGGTCTTGATCCAGCTATACCAGATGTTTATTTAAATTCTTCTTTTGAATTACCAAATAAAAGTCAATTATATGCCATGTATTTGATTTCAAGAATAGGTTTGTCGAGATTTATGAGCAGAGATCAGTTAGAAAAAAACTTAACACTACTAAAATCTGAACAACTATCAGAAGAAGATAAAGAACAACTTGTAGCTATGTTTTATAAAAGTTCTTTAACAAAAACTATGTTAAATGAAGCTGATTATATTGAGGAAAATGCTAGAAAGATAAAAACAAATGGTATTCCTACTAATATCCCAATGTATTTTTTTATAGCTGAGGAAAGTAGTGATATTATTATACCAAACTGGAAGGAAGTATTATCTGAATATATATCTGATATTGAATATGGAAAGATTAAATTACTTGATAGTGGACATTATATACACCATAGAAAATCTGATATCATTTCCTATGAAATAAAAAACTTTTTGAAGGAAATTAATAGAGATTAGATTAATATAAAGTTAAGGGTACAGTTATAAAAAGTAAATTACTAAAAACAAAGGGGTGTCTATAATGGTAGGAGTAGAAATTGATATGGTTCTAACAGATAGTTTAAAAGCAGTAGAATTATATGAAAAAATATTTGATATTGAACGGGTTGAGGTTTCAGATCTTCCTAAAGGAGAGAATGAAGTTATATTTAACCTGTATGGAGTAAGATTTCATATGCTAGATGAAAACCTCGAATTCGGTTTGAGAGCACCAAATGCAGACCATCCAAATACAATTTGGTATAATATTCTTGTTGATGATATTGAAAAAACCTATTTGAAAGCAATTAATATTGGTTGTACCGAAATACAGCCGGTAACAGAGTTACCTGATTATGGTGTTTCAAATGCAATTTTTGCTGATCCTTATGGCTATCAATGGATGCTGCATCAGATACATAAGGAAGTAAGTCATGAAGATAAAATAAAACTATGGGAAGAAAAAAGAAATTATTAAGATTTGATTTATTAAATATAGTATTAATGGAGTGAATAAATTGAAAAAAATAATAATAAAAACAGATTAAATGAACAAATATTTACCTATAGAGTTACAAAAGATGAGAAAGTTTTTATCTATTGGAATAATAAACAAGTTAAGATATTAAAAGGTAAACAGGCAAAGAAATTTATATCAAAATTAAGTAGAGCGGATCAGAAAGAAACACAGCTATTACTGTCTAAAGTAACAGGTAATTTTAAAAGAGGAAATGAATAATAAAGGATATTAAAATACTTTTAAATTGAAATTATTTTATTAGAAAAGTTGGAGGAAATGTTTTATGAAATCATTAATTATATACCATTCTAAATATAAGAATAATACTAAAAAAATAGCACAAGTATTTGCAGACAAAGTTGATTCAGAGTTAATTAACATTAATGATATGAATGATGTTAAAATAGAAGATTATGACTTGATAGGATTTGGTTCTGGAGTATATAGGGAGAATCTATCACCAAAAATATTTAAATTAGCAAAAAAAATGAATTTAACAGACAAAAATGTTTTTGTGTTTTCTACCAGTGGAATTGGAATGAATTTTTATAACAAAAAATTAATTAAGTTTCTAAAATCCAAAGGAGCGGTAGTTAAAAATAATTTTGCCTGTAAAGGTAGCTTTGTTGCAAAAGAAGTCACAGATAGTGGTCTTTTTAATATTATGTTTGCTATTTTAGGTAAACTATCACAGGGACATCCCGATGATAAAGATTTAAAAAATGCAAAAACTTTTATTGAGAATGTAGTAAATTCACTTTAAGTTTTTATTTATCTTTTTTTAAAAAATTATTATTTGTGATGATAATAAAATATAGACAAAAAGGGAAGTGTAAATAGCAATATGAAAGTTAAAATAGTTTTGTTAGTAGTTATTTTATGTATATTTTCTTTATCAGTTCAGGCTGTGACTCCTGGAAGAATTTATTATAATGAATCTAAAAATA
>JBNJDV010000116.1:0-4101 GCA_051745185.1 Bacillota bacterium | reverse complement strand
GATTATTTCACAGGTTATCTCGATTTAGATATTATTAACTTAAATAACCAAAATGATTTAAAATTAAGGCCCGATTTATCACTTTATTCAGTTGATAGTACAAGAGATAAACTTTTTTATGAATTGAAGTATGATAGTGAAAAAAATTCAAAAAGATCAATAATTCAAGATCAATATTTTTTAGATTACTCAAAAATAATTAAAGATAAAAGCAGACAAAAAGAATTTCTTTATTTAAGTTATGATGCTTTTGAATTAGAGTATGGAGAGATTGATTATGAGATTAACAATCCAATATTTGCAAGTTATTCTGACAAACTAGGAGGAATAAAAACTGGATATAAAAAAGATGATTTAAAATTAGACTTTACCTATAGTGAAAACAGATATTATACGGTAAGAGATATAGTAATAAATCCCGACCTTACTTTAATATTTTTAAAACATAGTAATATTAAGGAAAACTCAGAAAATATTCAAATAAAAGTACTTGATGAGAATAATAATTTATTGGAGATAGTAAGGTTAGCAAAGTATAATGACTATAGGATAGATTACAAGGAGGGGAAAGTTATTTTTGATCCTCTGATTTTTTTTGCAAATAATCCCGACAAGAGTTATAAACTTACTATAGATTACAAAATAAACAAAAATATTACAAATGATGTCATTTTATCAAAAGCTGAAAAGAGTTTTTCAAAAAACAGTAATCTTAAAGTATATAAAGTTATTGAAGAAGAAAAAATGAATTTAACAGGATTAGTCTTTGAGTATGGTCCAGATTCTATGGGAGATATTCAATTTGAATACCAGAATTTAAAGCAAAAAAGCGGGATCACCCACATTAGTTTAAATAATGGTGAAAGTTACCTTAAAAGCAACCTCTATGATAAAAAAGAAAAAAGTTTTGGATTTAAATATAATAAAGTCTTCAAACAAGGGCTTTTAGTTAATGGATACAGTATAAAAAGAGAGGTTGCAAATAGTTTAACTGAAAAAATTAAAGAAGATGAACATCATCTATTTTTAAATAAAAAGTTTAATGATAAATATAGTGCTGGCTTAGAGTATATGCATACAGAAAATAGTCTGGGAAATAAAGAATATACTTATTCGACAAATTTAAAGAGTATGATTAATGAAAGATTGAGTCTAAGGACGGGATATAACTTTAGTCATAATAACTTAAATTCTAAGAAAAAGATAAGTTTAACTAATAATTTAGAACTAGAATATTCAGAAAATTTAGTTATATCCTGGGGAATATTACAAAATCTGGTAAATAATAATGATTACTATCAAAACTCTCTCAAGTATAACTGGAATGAAAACATATTTAGTTATCAAAACAAAGTTGTTGACCTTGAAAAAAGATTGACAAGTTATAACTATCAAAGCAAGAAAGTAAAACTATACCAAGATAATTACTTTGGTTTAGAAGGTAATGAAAAAAAGAAAGTACTGTCAGGTATAGAATATAAGTTTAATAAATTAAGTTCTATTGAATATCAAAACAATAAGTATTTAAATAATGATATAGATACAGAAAAAGTATATAAATATGATTTAAAACTGAATAATGATTTTGAAATTTCTTTAAACTACCTTGATTATGTTAAAGATATCAATAATCAAGATAAAGAAAAAAGAAAGGCAAAAAGATCGGCTTTAAACTATGCAAAAGGCGACCAGAAGATATCTATCCAGTTTGAAAATGTAAATAATGAGGATAATACCTATTTTAAAGATAGGTCTCAATTCATTTATACTAAATATTTTTATCCTTCAATATATTTTTCATTTTGTATTGATAATTATTTAAGTAAAGAGATTTTAAAAAACATAAAAAAAGAAAGCACAGAACAGGAATTTATATTTAAATACCGTCCTAAGAACAGTCCTATCACAATATATTTTAATCAAATAAATAAAAATGAGATTTCTTTTGATGGATTTAATCAAAAAAAGAATCTTTTAAAAAACAAAGTAAAGTTAAACTACTTAATCACAGATAATATTACAGTTAGTTCAAATTTTAATAAATTATCAGAAGAACTTAAAACTTCTGATAATCTTATTACAAACAATATTCAACTTAATAGGTATTCATTGAATTTCAAATTAAAAAAATATTGGAAATTTGTTTTTGAATATAGAACTTTGATTGATAAATTAAATAACATTAACGATAGCGGATATCTTTTAGCTTTAAATAGAAAGATAAATGATAACCTGGCTTTAGGCTTAAGATATAACTTTACTAAATTTAATGACGATATTACAAATTTAACAGATAATAACAGGGGACTATCTCTTAATCTGAACTATAAATGGTAATTGATGAAAGGAGAACTAAAAAATGATAAAGTTAAATAAGAAAAAGATTATAATATTAGCTACTATAGTTATTATAGCTGCAACAAATGCTGTTTTCAGTCAAAACTATTTAGATTTAAGTACTTTTCATGAAGTAAATGGAGGTTATTGGTATCTTGGTCAAGACAACAGTTCTGTAAAACAAATACAAGATATAAATGAATCAATTTTCTATTTATTAAACCAGGAATTGATAAATAAGACAATTACAGGAACGATTAAAGTAGATAGTACAACTTATCAGGATGATCAATTTGGATTAGTTTTTGGTTATCAGGATATCAATGATACTTATGTCTGGTCCTGGGATGCAGGAGGTGTACATGGTACAGAAGGCCATGTCTTTTATTATAAAAACAGAACGATTAATAATCTGGAAATCCCGGGGGATATATTATATGATAAAAGAGAACCAGGTTTGGCCTGGGAAAAAGATGTTAACTATCATTTTAAAGCAGTTTATTTAGAAAATAGTTTTAAACTTTATCTAAACGAGCAATTAATAATTGATTATAAGGGAGAATTACCTCCTGGTAAGTTTGGGTTTTTCTGCTATACTCAGGATTTGGTGAACTTTTCAAATATTGAAATAAAAGATGCATCTGATAAACTAAGACCACCCTTAGAAGAACTTGATACCCCTATTCATATTACTGGAGGGATAATTTCAAGTAGTTTGAATAGTGATAACATAGCACAAAGTTCTTATCAATTATCAAATACTTCAAAGTATGATTTAGATAATCTTTATTTATTAGTTGAACTAGATAAAAATTTTAGTTTAATTAAGGAAAGTGTAGTTATCTCTAAACAAGATACCAAAATAAAATATCTAAAAAATGATAATATATTAAAGGTTGATAATGTTTCTTTAAAAAAGAAAGAAAACTTACAGTTAAGCTTTTATTTACAGAAACTTAGTAGTTATGGTGTAAAAGATAATTATGTTAATAAGTTATCAGTTTATAGTAATAAAGGAAACATACTTCTTTCTGAACAATTAAATACTGAACATAAAGCAAATAAGCTTGATATAGATTTAAGTTCTTTAATAATAGGACGTGTAAAGATTAATAATAAGGAAGATAAAAATAAAAAGTATAATAAAACATCTTTCCAGATAATAACTTCTGACGGCCGAATTATAAAAACGGATAAAGACGGTAGATTTCATTTAGTAGTTGATAACTTTAATAATTTTTATGATCAAGAAATCTTAACCTTAAAGTTGATAATAGAGGATAATAAAAAATATAAAATCAAAGGTAATAAGATAAAGTTAATTAAGATAAAGCCAGCTCAGCTTATTAGAAAAGATTTTAAACTATATCTTGGAGGTAAAGGTAATGAGTGATAATTTTAATCCAGATCAATATATAAAAAAACTTAAAGATATATTTGAAAATAATGAAAATCCCGCTAATGCAGAACAGATGAAAAGTTATATGCGTGATAAATTTGAGTTTTACGGTATTCAAGCTACAGAACGCAGAGAAATAAGCCGTCATCTATTGAGAATGGAAAACAGACCACCGAAAGTTAAGTTAGATAAAGTTGTAGAAAAACTCTGGTCTGAAGAAAAGAGAGAACTGCACTATTTTGCTGTAGATTTATTGCAGAGATACCAAAAGGAATATGAAGTTCAAGATATTGAGTTAATGGAGTATATGGTAGTTAATAATTCCTGGTGGGATACAGTAGATACAACTGCTAAAAAAATAATAG
>JBNJDV010000115.1:0-4104 GCA_051745185.1 Bacillota bacterium | reverse complement strand
GAATCTAAATTGAATAAATAATAGTGTAAACTGGGGAGCAAACAGCTGAGAGGATGTTAGATTATTACATCGACCCAAATAACCTGATCCTGGTAATGCAGGCGAAGGGAATATATACTCAGTATTGTTCCTCCAATAAATTATTATTAGGAGGGTTTTTTTATGAAAATTAGTTTAAAGGCGATCACAGAAATTTCGGTCGCTGTTGCGTTAGCAGTAATCTTTAACTTTATTCCTTTATGGAAAATGCCGCAGGGTGGTTCAATCAGTCTTGAAATGTTACCCATTTTGGTAATTGCTTTAAGATGGGGTTTAAAAGAAGGATTGTTGGCTGGAATAGTTTATGGAATGCTACAACTTGCTTTTAATCCTTTTATCATTCATCCAATGCAGTTGATTTTAGACTATCCTTTACCCTACATGTTATTAGGGTTTTCTGGAATGTTTAAAAAACAGGTTGATAAGTATATGGACCAAAAAGTCAATGTGTATATAATTATTTCCTTATTATTAGGTGGATTTTTAAGGTTGGTAACTCATGTTTTTTCAGGTGTTATTTTCTTTTCCCAATATGCACCTGAAGGAACTAATGTCTGGATATACTCAATAATATATAATGTTAGTTTTATTATTCCATCACTAATTATTTGTTATATAATAATTGCAGTATTTAAAAAGAAAATTCTTTTTCTACCTAAAGAAAATTAATTAATTTAAAAAGCCAAGGCATAAAAGCCTTGGCTTTAATATTTTTATAGACCTTGTTCAGGACGCATTGTTGGAAAGAGAATAACATCTCTAATAGATTTTGAATCAGTTAAAAGCATTATTAATCTGTCAATACCAATTCCTAATCCACCGGTAGGCGGCATACCATATTCTAAAGCTCTAACAAAATCTTTATCCATCATCTGAGCTTCTTCATCACCAGCTTCTCTTTGTTGTGCTTGATGTTCAAATCTGCTTTCCTGTTCAAAAGGATCATTTAACTCACTAAATGCATTAGCTATTTCCCAACCGTTAATAAAAGCTTCAAATCTATAAGTAAATCCGGGTTCATCTTCCTTATTTTTAGCTAATGGAGATACTTCAATTGGATAATCCATAACAAATGTTGGCTGTATGAGAGTTTCTTCCACTAAAATTTCGAAAACTTCATAAAGTAGTTCACCTTTACTTAAATTCTTATCTTCAATATTTATTCCTAGTTCTTGAGCTTTTTGGTAAGCTTCTTCAATCTTTTTCAAATTATCATAATCAAAACCTGTTTTGTTTTTTACTAATTCCTTCATTGTAATTCTTTTCCATGGAATACTCAAATCAATATCTTCTTCTTGATAGCTAATATTAGATGTACCAAGAATTTTTTCGGCTGATTTTACTACTAATTCTTCGGTAATATCCATCATATCATGATAATCAGCTTGAGCTTGATATAGTTCTAAAGTAGTAAACTCAGGATTATGTTTATATGACATACCTTCATTTCTGAAGTTCCTATTAATTTCATATACTCTATCAAATCCACCAACAATTAATCTTTTAAGGTAAAGTTCAGGGGCAATTCTTAAGTAAAGTTCCATATCTAACGCATTGTGGTGAGTAACAAATGGTTTAGCATTTGCTCCACCAGGGATAGGGTGCATCATTGGAGTTTCAACTTCTAAAAAGTCTTTTCCATCTAATATATCTCTAAAAGATCTTATTATTTTGCTTCTAACAATAAAAGTATCTTTAACTTCGGGATTCATAATTAAGTCTAAATATCTTTGACGGTATCTCATTTCTTTATCTTTTAATCCGTGGAATTTTTCAGGTAAAGGCCTTAAAGATTTAGTAAGTAGTTTGAATTCTTTAACTTTTACTGATATCTGGCCTCTATTGGTTTTAAAAACTTCTCCTTCAACACCTATAATATCTCCAATATCCAATTCTGTAAATAATTCATATCTGTCTTCACCGATTAAGTCAACTTTTACATATAACTGCATTTTACCTGACATATCTTGAATATCGGCAAAACTAGCTTTCCCATGTGTTCTTAAAGCCATGAGACGTCCAGAAAGTCTTACTGCTTTTCCTTCATATTTTTCAAAACTATTTAAAATATCTTCTGATTGAGTATCGATTTCAAATTTTTCATCATAATTTTTAATTCCACGTTCACTAAAATCTTTATATTTTTCAATTTTTTGTTCCATTAATTTATTTAGATCTTTTTCTTGTTCTTCTGACATTTTATCCCTCTTTCTCATTTATTCAGTAGATTTTTTTATTGATAGAATTTCATAATGTATTTTTCCTTTAGGTACTTCCACCTCTATTTTTTCTCCGACAGTCTTATTGAAAATGGCTTTTCCAATTGGTGACTTGTTAGATATCTTATAATCTAAAGGATCAGCTTCAGCAGTACCTACCAGTTTATAGGTTACAAACTCATCCTCATCTATATTATGAAGCCTTACAGTTGTACCTAAATTTACTTTGTCATTGCTGATTTCCTCATTTTTAACTATCTTTGCATTATCAATTATATGTTTAATTTCTTTGATTCTACCTTCTACAAAAGCTTGTTCATTTTTTGCATCATCATACTCGGAATTTTCACTAATATCGCCAAATTCACGAGCTACCTTTATTCTTTTAGCAACTTCTCTTCTCTTTTCAGTTGTTAATTTTTCTAATTCATCTTCCAATTTTTCATAACCCTTTTCTGTTAATAAAACTTGTTCAGACATATCATAATACCCCTTTTAATATATTTTTCTGTTATTGACAATTGTTTTTTATAAACGACTCAAATATTTTCAATTATTAATTATTATAAGTTAATTGTTATTTAATGTCAAGATTAGTTGCATTTACCCTTACTAGATAAATAGTAGTAATAATAATATAACAATCGGAATTATTAAAAGTTGGCTTTGTAATTTTTTGGGAAGTATTTTATTAATGGTTTTAGATGTATTTATTAATGAATTGTATATTTGGTTTTCCATATCAACTTCAAGTGTGTTTACTTTAGACTCCCCTTTTGAAATATTCATGAAATTTTTTATTTTGATTAATAATACATTTAAAGAAGGAACAGGTTTTACTTTAACATGAACCCAGTTAAAAGTTGCAAGAATTAATAGAGACACAACAATGTAAATACTGTTTTTTAATACGCCATCTAAAATATGAAAGTTAATATCATCTAAACCTATCAAACTATTACTAATAAATGTTATAGCAAAAACTATTAAAAGAGGTGTTGAGATAGAAAAGATAAAATTAGATCTTTTTGATTTATCACGTGACCTTTTAAAGTCTTCATCATTATTAAAAAACGCCCATCTAAAAAACCTAAATACATAAAGATATGTTATAATACTTAAAATATGAAAGAGATACTTTAAAAATATCTCATCACCTGCTGCATATTTTATTAAATATTTACTATTATATCCTGCTAAAAATGGTACCCCTGCTAAAACAGAAAGTCCAATTATAGTTAAGATTGAGTTTTGTTTATCTCTAAACCAAGCATTTTTAAAATCATATATAGATCTGCTTTTTGTGATTTTTATCCAGTATCCACTACTTAAAAAAAGACTTGTTTTTGCAAGTCCATGAACTATTATATGAAGAACACTTCCCCAGTAGGCATATCTATTTCCACTACCTATACCAATTGCAATAAAACCCAGTTGACTTATTGTACTAAAAGCTAGCATTACTTTATAATCAGTAGCTAAAACTGCTTGCAGTCCGCCATAGATGACCATCACAATACCTGCATAAAACAAAAACTCATTTCCTGAAGTTATAGTTTTTAACATCACTATAAAACCTAACTTAACAACCCAACCAGAAAGTATTGCACTTACCGGAGATGGTGCTCTAGAGTGTACTATCGGTAACCAAAAATGCAGTCCGATTATAGCACTTTTTACACCCACTCCTAATATTAATAATAATTGGAGGTTAAGTTCATTTATCGGTCCAATTGTTGTATATCCGGCATTTATAATCATCAGTACAACATAAAGCAAGAAATTACTTCCAATAAACTGTATTATTAAATATACCCTTGCTATTTTATTGCTTCCCCAAAGTAAC
>JBNJDV010000114.1:0-4115 GCA_051745185.1 Bacillota bacterium | reverse complement strand
ACTTTATATATAAACTAATTATTAATAGCTTTTTCTTTCCATCCACCTCTTTTAAACCAAAACATTGCAATTAATGCAGTAAGGAAGTTTGATAAAAACATACCCCACCAGATTCCTGATGTTCCAAAATCTAAATTAAAACTTAAGATTTGTGCTAATGGTAATCTTAAACCCCAGAGTGCAATTATTGCTAATACCATTGCTACAACTGTATTTCCTGCTCCTCTAAATGAGCCGCCAATTACAAATCTAATCCCTAAAAAACCAAATGAAAACCCAACAATTCTTAAAAAAGATACTCCAATTTCTATAACTTCTGGATTAGTGTTGAACACACCTATAATCGCTCGTGGGAACAAATTACTAATTACTGCTAGTAATGTTAGAGTAATAAATATTATTACTGTACTTCTCCAGGCACTACTTTCAGCCCTTTTAATATTTTCAGCACCTAAATTCTGTCCGACCATTGTTGTTGTAGCTGTTGCTAAACCCCTTGAGGGCAGCATAACTACTGATAATATTTTTGAACCTATTCCATAAGCTGCAACAACCATTGTTCCAAACTGTGATACAATACTCATCAGTAATGTCATACCCAGAGCAACAATTGATTGTTCTGCTGCTGAAGGAAAACCAATCATTATTATTTTTTTCAATACAGTAAAGTCAGGTTTTAAATACTTTAATTTTAATGTTAAACCTTTTCTTCCTGTAAATAATAGATATATTCCTGCTGTTCCAGCTACTGCTCTTGAAAATATTGTAGCATAAGCTGCACCCTCAACTCCTAGAGCTGGGAAAAATCCAATCCCAAATATTATAAAGGGATCTAAAACGATATTTAATAATGAAGAAAAAATCATAAACTTCATCGGGGTTTTTGTGTCTCCATAACCTCTAAGTAGGGCTGAAAAAATAAAAAACATAAACATAAAAGGTACTCCAGCAGAAATAATATTAAGATATGCACTAGCATCTGCTAAAATATTTGATGGAGTTCCCATCATTATTAAAACATTTCTACTAAATAATATACCGATACCACCTAATACTATTGATAAGCTTAAGACAAATAAGAAAATCTGACCAGTTACCTTATTTGTCATCTCTTCTCTACCTGCACCCATATACTGGGCTACTAGAGTTGTTCCAGCTACCGTTATACCAGCTCCAATGGATACAATCAAAAATACAAGGGGAAAGCCTATTGATATTGCTGCTACAGCCTCAGCACCTAATTTACCCAGCCAAAAGGTATCTGCTAAGTTATATATTACATGCATTGTATTTCCTACCATTACCGGCCAAGCTAATTTCATTATTGTTTTTATAATTGGTCCATTTAATATTTCTTCTCTATTTCCTAATTTAGATTTTATCGTTATTCCATCTTTATCCTCAAAGTTATCCATTATTATCTCCACCCTTTGCCATCATATCTTCTAAATTATTTAATACAAGACTTAATAATTCAATTACATCATCTTTTTGTACATCTGATAAATCTTCTAAAGCTCTTTCTAAAAAACTTTGTCTGATATTTAATAACTTTCCTAATATATTTTCTCCTTTTTTAGTTAATTCTAAAAGTACCTCTCTTCTATCCTCAGGATTTCTATACCTTTTTAATAATTTATCTTCAACCAACCGATCAACAATAACTGTTAAGGTACTGTTTGCCATATACATCTTATCATGTAGATAACTCATATTAACCGGTTGATTTTTTACAATATACCATAAAACCATAAATCTCTGTTTTGTTAATTTATTTTCCCTTAAACTACCTTTAGTAAATTCAACTAAGTACTTATGAATATCTCTAATTGTTTTATCTATAACTTTTGTGCTTTCTTTAGGTTCCATAATTAATCCTCCTAGTAATTATTTAACTTTTATATATATTTCGTATTTATAAATATTATATAGTATAAAGTTTTAATTATCAAATTATGAATACTAAATAACAAATTGCATATATTCTGTTAAAATATTATAGAAAATATACAAATTATTTTGTACAAATGATTGACAATACTAAATATTAATGTTATAGTGAATTCGTTGGGTAAGAAAAAATATTAATTTTACCCGTTTTAAGAAAATTTAGGAGGAATAAATTTAATGATTTACAGTGGAAAAGTAAAATGGTTCGATTCAGCAAAAGGTTATGGTTTTATTGAAAAAGAAGACGGCGACGATGTATTTGTACATTTTTCAGCAATTCAAGATGATGGTTTCAAAACACTAGAAGAAGAACAAGAAGTAGAATTTGAAGTCGTTGAAGGCGACCGTGGCCCACAAGCTGCAAATGTTGTTACATTATAAAGTAAAATAAAATATTTTAAATATAGCAACTAATCCCTGACTATATCAATAGTCAGGGTTTTTTAATGTTTATATAAAAAAATTAATAAATTAATAGGGAAGTGAAATATTTTTGAAAAAAATAAATTTTAATGAATTAGATATATCAGACAATATATTAAGAGCTGTTGAAGACATGGGATTTGAAGAAACAACTCCAATACAAACAAGTGCTATTCCAGAAATACTGAATGGTAATGATATAATAGGACAAGCCCAAACTGGTACAGGTAAAACTGCTGCATTTGGTATACCGATGTTAGATAAAATTGATCCGAACAATAAAAATCCGCAATCGATAATATTATGTCCTACAAGAGAATTAGCTATTCAGGTATCTGAAGAACTAAAAAAATTATCAAAATATAAGAGTAATATATATACTCTACCGATTTATGGTGGTCAATCAATAAATCGTCAGATTAAAGCTCTAAATAAAGGTGCTCAAGTTATTATAGGTACCCCAGGAAGAGTTATGGATCACATGAGAAGAGGTACACTTAATTTAAAAGATATTAAATATTTAGTTTTAGATGAAGCAGATGTTATGCTTGATATGGGCTTTATAGATGATATAGAAACAATTCTAAAAGATATACCTGAAGATAGAAAGACTCTTTTCTTCTCTGCTACAATACCTAATTCAATAAAAAGGTTAAGTAAAAAGTATCAAAAAAATTCAAAGTTTGTTAAGGTAGCACATGAGAAGCTTACAGTTCCTAGTATTGAACAGTATTACTTTGAAATAAGAAAAGGAAATAAACTAAAAGTTTTAACAAGACTGATTGATTTATATAATCCTGAACTTTCATTAGTGTTTTGTAATACTAGAAAAGAAGTTGACCGTGTTACTATGCAGTTACAAGCTAGAGGCTACTCTTCTGATGGAATCCATGGTGGATTAAATCAAAATCAAAGAGACCATGTAATGAATAAGTTTAAAAATGGTGTAATTGAAATCTTAGTTGCAACAAATGTTGCTGCTCGAGGAATAGATATTGACAATATAGAAATTGTATTTAACTATGATGTGCCATTTGATACAGACTATTATGTACACAGAATTGGACGTACAGGTAGAGCTGGAAAAGATGGAAAAGCATTTACATTTATAGTTGGAAAAGACATCTATAAACTAAAAGATATACAAAAGTATATTAAAATGAAAATTAATAGAAAAACTGTTCCAACCTTAGATGATGTTGAACAAGCAAAACTGGAAAAAGTAGAAAATGAATTAATGGACTATATTGATAACAATCATTTAAGTAAATATATAAACCATATTGATAACTGGGTAGATAATGATTATACAGCTATCGAAATTGCTGCTGCTTTGCTCAAACAATCTATGGATGAACCTGATCAAAAAGAAACTAAACAAGAAGTTAATAGTTTTGGAGATACAGGTGCAGAAGCAGGAATGGTTAGACTATTTATTAATAAAGGTAAGAGAGATAACATATCTCCAAGACACATTGTGGGAGCTATTTCAGGAGAAACTAGCCTTTCAGGTGACTTAATTGGAGTTATAGATATCTATGAAAACTTTACCTTTGTTGAAGTACCAAGAGACAGCGGTCACGAAGTACTTAATATTATGAAAAACAACCAAATTAAAGGTACTACAATTAATATAGAACCTGCAAAACCAAAAAATAACTAAAATTTTAATAAAATTAGTAACAATATTTAAAATCCCCACTGCCTTTTAAATAGGCAAACGGGGATTTTTGTATTTTAAG
>JBNJDV010000113.1:0-4170 GCA_051745185.1 Bacillota bacterium | reverse complement strand
GCTGAGAATGTTGTTAAATTATAATATAGTATTATAAAAATGGCAACTAATCCCCGGCTTGTAATAGAGTCGGGTTTTCTAATTATATGATATGATATTTAAAAAACCTGTTTGTAGTTTTTTCTACAAACAGGTTATTTTTATATATTAAATACTTTCTACTATAGTTGTAACTCCCATTCCACCACCTACACAAAGAGAAGCTAAACCTCGTTTAAGCTTTCTTTTTTTCATTTCATGTATTAAAGTCACTAAAATTCTAGCACCACTTGCACCAATCGGATGTCCTAAGGCAATTGCTCCACCATTAACATTTACAATATTTTTATCAAAGGGAAGTTCTTTTAAAACAGCAAGTGATTGGGCTGCAAAAGCTTCATTTAGTTCAACAAGTTCAATATCACCTAAAGTCCAACTAGTTTTAGCTAAAGCTTTTTTAATGGAAGGTACAGGACCAATCCCCATTATTTTTGGATCCACGGCAGCAGTAGCATATGAAACTATTCTAACAAGTGGTTTTATCCCTAATTCGTCTGCTTTTTTTCTTGACATTACTAGCAAAGCAGCAGCACCATCATTAATACCAGACGCATTACCTGCAGTAACAGTTCCGTCTTTTTTAAATGCAGGTCTTAGTTTTGATAAAGATTCTGCTGTAACACCTTCACGTGGAAACTCATCTTTTTTAAATATTTTTGGATCTTTTTTTCTTTGAGGAATTTCCACAGGTACTATTTCATCTTGGAAACGATTATTTTTGATTGCTTCTAACGCTTTTCTTTGACTTTCAGCAGCAAACTCATCTTGCTCGCCTCTACTAATATCATATTTTTCTGCTAGATTTTCAGCAGTAATTCCCATATGGTATTCATTAATAGCACAGGTAAGTCCATCTTTTATCATAGTATCAACAATCTTACCATCACCCATTTTATATCCAAAGCGAGCTTTATCTAATAAATAAGGTGCCCTACTCATACTTTCCATTCCACCAGCGATTACAACATCAGCATCACCAAGTAAGATTTCCTGTACAGCCAAGTTTACCGATTTTAAACCAGACCCACACAACTTATTAACTGCCATTGCAGGTACATCAACATCTAATCCAGCTTTTAGTGATGCCTGGCGAGCAGCATTTTGTCCTTTTCCAGCCTGTAATATTATTCCCATAATTACATCTTCTACTACTTCTGGACTAACATTTGCTTTCTCAAGTGCTGATTTAATTACAAGGCTACCTAAATCAACCACAGGAACATCTTTTAAACTTTTCCCAAATGAACCGATAGCAGTACGGGTTGCACTAGCTATAACTACTTCTTGCAAAAGAATCCCTCCTAAAATTATTTTTATGTAATCTTTCTACTTCCTATTGTAGTAAAAAGGTGTTACCTATAAGTTACAATCAAGTTGCAAATTATTAATAAATAGAAATACAGCATATATGTATTGCAGTAAATAATAATTAAATATAGAAAATAATCTATCTATATTATAATTAATATAGGTGATAAGTGCAAATAGATAAAAATAGAAGATATAATATTTTATAAAAGGAGAGAACAGATAATATTTAAAGTTAAAGTTTGTAAAAATAAAAAAATGGCTTAATAATCTGTTATGATTATCAAGCCGGTGTTTATACTACTATTTAATTGATATTTAGAAGTTATTGATTAAATCTCCTGTGATTTCAGTTCCACCATTAACAGTGAATGTGGTTTTAGCTTCTTCGGTTTCAAAATAGATGTCGCCATCAACTGTAAAGTCGTTTAAAGCAAAGTTATTGGATTCAACATAAACATCACCTTTAAAGGTTCCATTTTGGAATCTAGTTTTAGGACTTCTAACAGTTATACTAGGTGCTTCTAATGTAAATCTAGCAACTAGATTACGATCACTGTCTTGTTCATATAATGCTAATTTACGGTCAACTTCACCACGGTTAGTATGTTCACCTTCCATAACTAAGTCTTCATCAGTAGTGAAATCATCATAAAAGATAATGATCCATGTACCATCAGCACTCATTGCTTCTACTAACTGTTCGTCATTAGCTGGTACAGATGCTGAAGAAGTTGTGTCTTGAGCACCTACTACTGCAGCAGATGATAATAAGAAAACTGAAACGATTAATAAGATTCCTAATTTCTTTAATTTCATTAATATTACCTCCAATTAATTTTATAGTTTTACTCAACTTATATATATAATATCATACTTGTGAAAATAAAATCAAGTGTTTTTGTAAGATTTATTATATTTTTCACAAATAAAATTGGCTTAAGTTTAAATATTAATCCTAATATTTCAATCAATAAAGAGGAATTACATGAATTTCATTGAATTTTATTCTTACAAGATAAAAAGAAGTGAGGGATGAAAGTGTTTGGAAATGTTGTAGTAAGAACTAAATTTTTGCCTCCATATAATAAAAGCAAGGTATTTTCGAGGCAGCATTTAAAAAATATTTTTGATAAAACAGCACAGTATCCGCTTACAATGGTTAAAGCTGGTCCAGGTTATGGTAAAAGTGCTTATTTGACATACGGATTTAAAGAAAAAGAGAATGTATTTTGGTATAATGTCAGTAAAGGTGATGGTGATGTATTAACCTTTTTAATAAATTTAATATATTCGTTTAGTACTGCTGATTCAAATATGGGAGATAAAACACTAAACTTTATTAAAGAAAAGGGAGAAACAAATCAAAAATGGATACCGGTTTTAAATTCTTTAATAAATGAGATCTGGGATAAATATAGATATGAAGAAATATATTTAATAATTGATGATTACCATTTGTTAAATAATCAACCTCAGATAAATAGATTAATGGAGCATTTTATAAATCACCGTCCACCTAATATGCATATTATTATATCTACAAGAAAAGTACCCAATATTTCTGCTTTAAGTATGTGGAGGGTTAAAGACCAAATATTAGAAATCGATGAGAGTGATTTAAAATTAACCAAAGAAGAGATCTTTAAGTATTTTAATGAACATTATGATTATAATTTAAAAAATGAAGATATCTCACTTATACATAATCTAACTGAAGGTTGGATTATTGGTGTTGAGATGATCAGGCAGGGTATAAAAGAAGATAATAGTTTGAATTTGATTAAAAATAAATCGATGGATTCTTTAGAACATTTATTTAACTATCTTGCTGAAGAAATTTTGGCCAAGCAAAATGAAGAAGTAAGAAAGTTTTTAATAAAGACTTCAATTTTAAGAATATTGACACCTAAAGCCTGTGACTTTGTACGTGATGATAAAAATAGTGAACAGATATTAAAGTACCTAATGAAAAACGATTTATTTTTAATACAACTAGATGATGAACGTTATCGTTATCATCATCTTTTTCATGATTTTTTAAAAAGAAGGGCTAAAGAAGAAATTAATAATATTGCCTTATTACAAAAAGATATTGCTGATTACTATAGAAAAAATGAGCAGTATGAAGAAGCAATTTATCATAATATAAAAAGTGGTGATTACTTTACAGCAGCTAAACTATTAAAAAACTATTCCAATAAATTATTGAGTTCAGGAAGGTTTAGTACTTTTGATAGTTGGTTTAATAAAATACCGGAAAGAATAATTGAAAGTTTTCCCAGACTATATTTATACAAAGGAGATATTGCTCGTTTTACCTGTGATTATAATGATGCTCTTGATTGGTATAATTTAGGAAGGAAGTATTTGAAACAAAAAAATGATTCTAAAGGTATTAGTGTTGCCCATCAAAAGACAGCAATGATATATCTTGATACAGTTCAGCCTACAAAGGCTGATAAATATCTAAAAAAGGCTTTAGAGTTAAGAGAAAAAGAAACTTACTGGGAAGAGTCTGTATTACTCAGATTGGTTGCAGAAAACTATCTAAATCGTGGTAATGTAAAAAAAGCAAAAGAGATGCAAAAAAAGTTAGAGGAGCTAGATCAAGAAAATACTAACCAAATACTTAACTCCAGGGTTAAAATTAGAACCGGAAGACTTAAGGAAGCAGAAAAGATCCTACTTGAAGAACTAAACAATAATAATAAAAGTAATAAAAATGTCGGTAGAGCACATCGAGAGACAATTTTATTATTATCATTAATAGCAGCCCTAGAAGGAAACTCAACTGATGCCATAAACTATGCAAAATTAGGA
>JBNJDV010000112.1:0-4186 GCA_051745185.1 Bacillota bacterium | reverse complement strand
CATAATATTTTAAAAGGGGTTGGTAGTGATTCCCATACAAAATGGGAGGTTGGTCAATCCTATATTGAAATAGAGAATTTTAAAGATGCAGAAGAATTTATAATTAATATGAGTAATTCAACTTTAAAAACTAAAAAAAGTAGTATTTTGGTTCATTTTATTACAAAATTTATTAAAATTTTCGGGAGGAATAATGAGTGACGAATAATTTGATAAGAAAGTATTATAGACCAATTATTACCTGGACAGTAATTGGTATATTAATAATGGCTTTTATAATGATGATTTCTGATATAAGAGAAGTTATAAATATAATTTCCCAAATAAATCTTAAAATATTACCTGTTATCTTAATACTTGCCCCATTAAATTATTTTTTCCGATATATCAAATGGAATTATTATTTAGGTATTATTAATGTGGAAGTACCACCTAAAATTAATCGAGCAATTTTTGTTAGCGGTTTAAGTATGACAATAACTCCAGCTAAAGCAGGAGAGTTATTAAAATCATATTTGCTTAAAGAATATAATGGTACAGATATAAGTGTTACTTCACCTATTATAATTGCTGAAAGAATAACTGATGCGATATCAATGATAATTTTAGCTTCTATTGGTTCTTTAGCATACCAACATGGCCAATATATTTTAATTTTTACTATGTTAGCAATAGTTTTGGGAATTTCATCTTTGTATTTTGATAAGCTTTTTAAGTTGATTAATAGTTTATTATCAAAAATCAAATACTTTAATAAGATATCAAATTTATTAATTGAATTTCAACAGAATGCAAAAAAATTATTTGGATTAAAAAGTTTATTAGTTGCTATAGGGCTTGGATTAGTATCCTGGGGATTTGAGGGATTTGTAGTTTATCTTAGCCTGCAGGCCTTAGGCGGCGATTTATCAATTTTAGGCTCAATATTTGTTGTCTCTTTTTCTTCAATCCTGGGAGCCTTATCATTTTTACCAGGAGGATTAGGGGTAGCTGAAGGGAGCATTATGGGGATATTAATATTTTTAGGAGTCTCTAAGGATTTATCAGCAGCTACCACATTAATTACCAGGTTTTCTACATTATGGCTTGGAGTAGTTTTAGGAGTAATTGGGTTATTTTTTGCAAACAAATATATTTATAAAAAATAAATAATAAATTAATAATAACCGTGGAGGTTATAGTAATGGAAAAAGATAAGAAGATTTTAATTACTGGTGGTTCTGGATTTATGGGAATTAACCTCATAAGAAATCTTATGAGAAAAGGATATAATGACATTAGAGTTATTGATTATGCTGAATTTGAATATCCAGAAAAAGATAAGATTGATTTTATTTTAGGAGATATAAGGAATAAAGATAAGGTAAAGGAAGCCATGAATAATGTTGACCGGGTAGTACACTGTGCGGCTGCCTTACCCCTTTATAGTGATGAAGAGATATTTACCACAGAAATTGATGGAACAACTAACTTATTAGAAGAAGCTAAAAGACAAAATATAGAAAGATTTGTACATACCTCAACAACTGCAGTATATGGGATTCCTGATCATCATCCACTTTCTGAAGATGATGAAAAAAATGGTGTTGGCAGTTATGGTGAGGCAAAAGTTGAGGCTGAAAATATTGCTATCTCTTACAGAGATAAAGGAATGGTTGTACCTGTAGTAAGACCTAAATCTTTCATTGGTCCTGAAAGATTGGGAGTTTTTGCTATGTTTTATGAGTGGGCAAAAGATGGTAAAAGTTTTCCAGTTCTAGGAGATGGGAATAATAGATATCAGTATATGGATGTTGAAGATTTATGCGAAGGAGTTTATTTATTATTAACCAAAGACGAAGAGATTGTTAATGATACATTTAATATGGGAGCAGAAGAATTCACTACTTTAAAAGAGGATTTTCAAGCAGTATTAGATCGAGCTGGTTATGGTAAAGAAATAAAAACAATACCAGCCCGGCCAGCAATTTTTATTTTAAGGATATTAGAAAAGTTGAATTTATCTCCATTATATAAATGGATTTATGAGACAGTTGCTGAAGAATCATATGTATCTATAGATAAAGCTAAAAATAAGTTGGGCTGGCAGCCTCAATATTCAAATAAGGAAGCTTTAGTTAGAAATTATGAATGGTATCTGGATAACTATGAAGAATATAATAATAAATCTGGAGTATCTCATAGAGTGCCCTGGAAACAGGGAGCCTTAAAACTGGCAAAGCTGTTCTTTTGATTTTTTGGTCAGATCAATTATTATAATAAAGATATTTAAAATAACAGTACTTGAGCCGAATAAAAGGAGGAAGAGGAAATTTAATGAAACAGCAATTGCAAAAATCAAATAAGTATTTAATAATATCAGTAGTTTTACTTGCGATTTTCTTTATATTTAATAGCTTTTATAGTATTTCCATCCCTTTAAGTGGAGATGAAGCCTATCACTGGGAATGGTCCCGGCATTTGGATTTTGGCTATTATGATCATCCCCCGATGATAGGCTGGTTTATAGCTTTTACAAGAGCATTAGGAAGAATCATTGGTGGTTCAGAATTATTCTGGACCCGGTTACCGGCCCTGCTTTCAGTAACTGGAATCATGATCATTGTCTTTAAGCTGGTTATACAAATTACTGGCCGACAAAAATTAGGGTTTTTTGCCCTGTTAATGATGATGGTTACACCTTTGTTTTCTCTTGGGTCCAATTTAGTTACTACTGATCAACCTTTACTTTTATTCTGGGGATTAACTTTTTATTTCGTTTATCAGGCTTTATTTGAAAACAAAAAAAATTACTGGTATTTTGCTGGAATTACTATGGGGCTGGCATTTTTGTCTAAATTCATAAGTATTCTCTTTTTACCAGGGGTCTTTTTCTTTCTCCTTGTTTCAAAAGAGGATAGACACTGGCTGGCTAGAAAAGAACCCTATTTGGCTTTGATATTAACATTTATAATTTATCTGCCTAATTTAATCTGGAATGCAACTCATGATTGGGTAACTTTTTTATTTAATCTTTCCAGTCGGCATCAGGCTGGATTTAGTCTAAAAGTTTTTGCTAACTCAATTTTGGCTCAAACTGCTGTTGTTGGACCAATTATATTTTTTCTCTTATTATTAAGCCTGGTATATGCTGGCTGGCAGGGTTTGAAACAAAAGGATAGAAAGGCATTATTTTTATTTTCTATTTCAGCTTCGGTTTTTGTATTTTTCTTTGCTATCAGTCTCTTTAGAGAAGTAGGAGCACACTGGCCGGCTGTAGGTTATATTTCATTATTTATAACATTTATATACATATTTAAGGATATATTCAATCAGGAAAGATCAAAAACAGTTTTAAAATGGGTATTTTATCTTGGGATAACTTTATCTTTAGTTATGACAATTACAATTCATCTGCTGCCAGTAGCCGCCTATCAAATTCCGGAAAAAATTAATTTAATGGGTAACGAAATAGAAATTGACCATCGAGATTTAGGTCCTATCTATGGCTGGCAGGAAATGGGTTTGTATTTAGAGGAATTACAGGATGAAACAGAGGAGAATCTATTTTTTATGAGCCCGAGTTATGCTTTTTCCAGCATGCTATCTTTTAATACACCTGGTCAGCCTTTTGTAAGAGTATATGGCTCAAATAGTGTTTATGGCCAGAACTATAAGTACTGGAATAATTTTCAGCAATTAAAGGGTAGAGATGCTATTTTTACCTATAAACGTCCTCTGGACAGTTATATTGATAAACTAAATGAATCATTTGCTAGTGTAGAAAGACTTTCACCATTGAAAATATATGATCCAAAAGATAGACAGGTTAGAACAATCTATTATATTTACTGTCAGGATTTTAAGGGAGAGTAAACTATTTGTCCAAAGCAAACCTTATTTTTCATAATAGTCCTGGCATCAGCTGATATTAGAAGGATAATTGTTCTTATTTTATAATGATTAATTTAATTATAGATTAATACAAAAAAGGCTACTGCAGTTTTAAAATTGCAGTAGCCTTTTACATTTAAGTTGTTTTGTTATTTTTAAAATTATTTTATGCCACCAAAATGCCACCAAAAATGCCATTTTTCAAAAGTTAATTAAAATCATCAACCCTTATAATCCTTGAAATATGAATGGTGCCGAAGGTGGGACTCGAACCCACACAGGCGTGAGCCCAACGGATTTTGAATCCGTCGCG
>JBNJDV010000111.1:0-4199 GCA_051745185.1 Bacillota bacterium | reverse complement strand
TATTTATCTAAATTTATAATTTTAAATAAACTTTTAACTTTAACTCTTTCTTTGTTTTTATTAATTTTCTCACAGAGATATATTTTAACATTATATTTCCTCGTATTTTCAAATAAAAATGCAACAGGAACTTTTGGTAGTGTCTTAAAAATAATATCTATTACACTTTTTTTAACTAATGGTTGACGAGAGGTAATATATATTCCTAACAGATTATTTATATTATTTTTCTTACTCATATCAACGTTATTTATTATATTGTTTTCAACAACATGTATTACTTTTTTGGAATTAGTTTTTAAATCACTTATTTGATTTGAGTCTTTTTTCCTTTTTATTTGAATCCATTCAAAAGTAAAAAGTGCAAGTATAAAGACTATATTGAAAATACCAAAGTTTTCTAATGTTAAATATCCAAGGTATTCTAAAATTATAGAAATTATAATATTAAGTGCTATATATAGCTTTAATAGATAATATTTCTCAAAACCAGTAACCATCTTAGATAAAAGATAAGAAATAACAAATATTATAGTTAATTTAAAGTTGTACAATGTAAATATTCTATCATTAAATGAACCGAAAAAGTGATCTCTTATAATTACAAAAAAGGGTCCAATTACTATAAATATTAAAAATGAATACGGTATAGCTAAAAATCCTAATCTTTTTACTAAAAGATAAAAGATTAGTAAAAAGATAATTAGGGGAATTGTGTAATAATATATCAGTTTAGCCATATTATAATTTAATAAGTATTTAAAGCTGCTTATCTTTCCTTCACCTAAAAAACCATCCTCATATAATTGGTCTTCTAAAGGTACAGTGATCTCATATAATCTTTGTACTGCTTGATTAAAATTAATACTTTCATTACTAGCCATAATTTTTGATATTATAGCACTTACACGTGGTGCAGCAAAAGAAGTTCCACTTGCACGATAGCTAAACATCTGTGGTAAAGTTACAGTAGTGAAGAAATTCCCTTCTGCACAAATATCAATATACTTTCCATAGTTAGAATAATCTGTTTTTTGTTTGCCTTCTATACTAGCAACAGCAATCACATAATCCTCAAAAGCAGCTGGATAAAATGATATCGGACTATCATCATTACCTGCAGCTGCAATAATTCCAACTCCTAATTTAGATAAGTCTCTTATCATTATTTCATGATATCTTTCTGCTTCATAAAATCCGAGACTTATATTAACAATTACTTTTTCATTAGTATTGTTTAATTTGTATCTATATACTTCATCTAATGCTTCATAATACTTATTTATCCCATACCTGCTTTCTTCTTTAACATTTAATCTCTTTATATTGAAATTTGGTACTTCCTGTTCAATTATTGAACTTACAACATCCCCATGGCTTAATACACCTTCACCAAAAGAATCAATTACAAATATTGTAACTGTTTCACTGCTCTGATGTTCATAGATGATGGGATAAAGATAGATAGTTAAAATAAGTATTAAAATGACGAATAATACCCATACATCTCTTTTATTCATTTGTTCTCTTTCTCAGTATATATTTCCTGTGGTATTCAATGAAAATTACCCTACCAACAGCATAAGCTGGTACTGCATATAATGCTCCAATAAATCCAAAAAGTGATATGAAAATAAGAACCATAAATATTACAATTAATGGATGAATTTTAAGTCTATTGCCTTGAACTTTTGGCTGAACAATATTGCCTTCGATCTGTTGTACTACTATTAATACTAAGATAATTTTTAGTACCATTAAAAAGCTTTCCGAAATTCCAATAAATACTGCTGGTATTATTCCTAAAATTGGTCCTAAAAATGGTATAAAAGAAGTTACCATAACAATTGTTGAAAGAATTAAAGCATTGGGTAGTTTAATAATCATAAAACCAATATATGTCAAAAAACCCAAGATTAAGGCAACCAAAACCTGTCCTATAATATACTTAGAAAGAGTTTGGTCAACCTTTTTTATCATTTTATCTATAAACATTCGATTATTTTCAGGAATATAAGATAAAAATGCCTTCTTAATTTTCCTATCATCTTTTAGAAGATAATAGACGACAAATGGAATCAGCACTATAACTGTTCCAATATTAGTCAAAGTAGTAAATATACCAAAAATATTATTTCTAACTACTTCTATAATATTTTCCATAAACTCAGAAATTTTCTCCTGGATGTTAAATCTTTCTAAGTACTCCATAACCTCTGTACCTACTTTATATAATAAATTGTTTTCATCAGGTACACCTGTATCTGAATAATAGTAATTAGAAAATTGATTAACTAAGTTTCTAGTCTGTTCGGTAATTATATTCCCACCAAAGTAAATTATAAATACAACTAATGTAACTATTAAGACAAAACTGATAAATATTGCCAAAACTCTATACTTTAAATACTTCGTTAAGTAATCTACAGCAGGTCGTAATAAATAGTATAAAAACCCACCTAAAAGTAAAGGTATTATAAGTAAGGAAGTGATTATTCTAAAAGCTCTTATTATAAATGTAATTTGATTCATTAAAATCAATATTATCAATATTAATATTATTGCTAAACTATATTTGAAAAAATTATTATTAAATACATTTTTGATTTTTACCACTCCCTTTTAAGGTATTTTTTAATATAACCTTCTTCATATTTGTATTTTTTATTACAGTAATGACATGTAACTTCTACATAACCATCTTCTTCAATAGATTCTTTTATTTCATCAGCAGACAAGGTGTTTACAATCTCTAATCCCCGCTCTTTACTGCAGTTACATTTATATTCAATATCTTGTGTTTGGGTAATATTATATGTAAAACCCTTTAATACTCTATCTAATAAGCCTTCTGGATTATCTCCCTCATCTATCAGACGACTTACTGACTTAATTTCAGATAAATTTTTCTCTAATTGTCTAATAGTTTCTTCAGGTGTATTAGGTAAAAGCTGGATCATAAAACCTCCAGCCGCTCTAACAGAATAATCTTTATTTACTAGTACTCCCAGTCCGACTGAAGAAGGAATTTGTTCAGATTGAGTATAGTAATATGTTAAATCTTCTCCTATTTCACCACTTACTAAAGCGATTTTACTTTCATAAGGCTCTTTAAGACCTGTTACTTTTCTAACAATTAAATCTCCTTCTCCTATTGCCTGTTTAACATCAAGTTTGTTTGAATCATTAATCATGATATCAACTTTAGGATTTCCTACATAACCTCTTATTCTACCTTTTAAATTAGATTCAGCAATAACTTTCTTAATAGGTCCATTTCCAATAATTTTTAAGCCAATCTTCACCCCTGATTTTTCCAGTGCACTCATCATTGCAACTGCAGACAGAGCTCTCCCCAAAGCAGCTGTAGCCACAGGTGTTGTATCATGAAGTTTCTGCGCTTTTTTTACTAAGTTAGTCGACCTAACAGCTAATCCTCTAATTTGTTTATTTTCAGTTAGTACTCTTATCATATAATCTTTCATAGGTCATATTCCCCATCTCTATTTATTATATTATCAAATAATTCAGCTATAACTAGATCAATAATATTGTCTTTAATCGTTTTAGACAGTATTTCACTTTTTTTAATAAAATTTGGAACATTAATTTGATTTACTTCAACTGGTTCATATTTTTTGGAAATTAGTTTAACAAAATTATCAAATTCATAAATTTTAAATTTATCAATTTTAGCCCTTTTAGCTATCAATTCAAGTACTTCAAGTGTTATATCTAAATAATCACAACTATCATCTAAATCTAAAAATCCTGCTAATCTAGGTATTATAATTTCAAACATTGCTCTTCTGGGATGAATATTTTCAAACCCTAAAAATTTGACTACTTTTTTAATACTTTTTTCAGGTATATTCATAAGTAGTTTTACAAAATAATCTTCTTTTTTATCGATCTTTATATAATAATCATGACCTTTTATTTCTTCCTGAAATACTTTTTTAGCATCAAAATAACCTAATTTTAAGTTTCTGCGAGCAATTTTATTATCAAAATCTAAAATATTTCCCAAATCTTCTCTAGGCTCTATATATATTAAATTAAGATCTTCAGTTTCTTCAATATCTCTAGTAATTCCAAGTCCATGTGTTCTTATAATAATTATATCTTTATATCCTTTATCAACTAACATGTCAATCGGCATATTATCATAAAATCCACCATCAAGGAAGTATTTGCCG
>JBNJDV010000110.1:0-4311 GCA_051745185.1 Bacillota bacterium | reverse complement strand
TTTTAAATATAAAAAAGACAGAATAGCAATGATAAACCATTACTACTCTGTCTTTAAACCTGAGAGATTACCCCTAAAGGCTGCTCCTTCGGTGTTTAAGTTTCAAACTTTCCAGAGTTCTGTCAGAAGACGGTCCTTTTACCTGAAAGTTTCATTCCCCTTTTTTGGCAGTCAGGAAATTTACCCCTTCGGTGGCTGTTAAGCTCTCTCCCATCTTCATCAATCAACTTTATTTAATATATTTTTCACAAACTTCGTTAATATTATACAAGACAGAAACTCTATTGTCAATAAAGTTGATAGAATTTATCTTATTTTTTCAATATTTTTTCCTGTATCTTGCTTTTCAATATGATAAAGACCATCTATTTCAATTCCACTTCTTTTTATTATCTTATATACTTTATCTTGATCAACACGGTTTTCAAACTTTAATCCTAATCCACAATCAGCACTAATTTCTGGTGGAATATTAAAAAGCTCAAACTCATAATCTAAATCATCAAAAAGTTTCTCTGCTCTCATATAATGATGTGTAGACTGAAAAACCAATAAATAATAATCCATTTTTATCACCCTATCTCAATATTATTTCTTTTTTTCCTTTTTTTACTTCACCGATTACAGCTGCATCTTCTACACCTAAACCTTGTAACATATTAACAACTTTTTCACTAATATTTTCCGGAACTGAAATGAGCAAACCACCTGAAGTTTGAGGGTCATATAATATATCTTCTATAACTTGGTCTATATCTTTACTACTTACCATTTCCTGATAATTATCTCGGTTTGAATATCCTCCTTCAGGGTATAGCCCCATATCTGCATATTCTATAACCTGATCAAATATAGGAACTCTTTTTGTGTCTATATTAATCTGAATATTACTTGCTTTTACCATTTCAGTTAAATGGCCAATTAAACCAAAGCCTGTTATATCTGTACAGGAATTTATCTTATACTTATTAAATACTTCAATTGCTTTATCGTTAAGTTTCATCATTGACCGTACAGCAGGGTTATCTGTATTCCCTTTTTCTAATCCACCCTTAATGGCAGAAATCATTATTCCTGTACCAAGGGGTTTAGTTAATATTAATTTGTCATTTGGTTTTGCAGTAGAGTTAGTAATTAGTTCATCGGGATGAACTAATCCTGCAACAGCTAAACCATATTTTGGTTCATCATCTTTTACTGTATGGCCCCCAACTAAAGAAGCTCCCGCTTCCTTTATTTTATCTGCACCACCTTGTAGTATCTTAACTAAAAGATCCTGCTTTAAACATTCTGGAAAACCAACAATATTCATAGCAAGGATTGGTTTACCACCCATCGCATATATATCACTTAAAGAATTTGCAGCAGCAATCTGACCATAGATATAGGGATCATCAACAACTGGAGTAAAAAAGTCTAGGGTTTGAATTAATGCTTTGTTTTCATCTAATTTATATACTGCAGCATCATCACCGGTTTCAATACCTACTAAAAGATTTTTGTCATCATTAACAAAACTAACTTGTCGCAAAACTTGCGATAAGGCCTTAGGGCCAAGTTTGGCAGCTCAACCAGATGTCTTACTGTACTGTGTTAATCTAATCTCTTCTGTCATTAAAACCACCACCTTCCAAAAAAATATCTATATCTCTATTACATCTCCATTATTTAAACTTTCTACTATTTCATACATATTACTAACATTTCCTACCTTAAGTTCATCTGTGAGATTATAAAAATCAAGACATGTACCACAGGAAAGTATTTCAACATCTTTTTCTTGTAATTTTTTTAATGATTTGATAACATCTTTATTTTTACAGGTTAGTTTAACACCTGAGTTAATAAATATAATTTTATCAGGTAGAGGATTTATTTCAAGTAATGTTTTAATAAAACCTTTAATTAGTATATCTCCTAGTCTTTGGTCTCCTTTTCCTAAAAGTTCTGACTTTACAAAAATTACTTTACTTTTATTATCTCTATCATTTTCTTTATCTGCCTTTTTAAAGTCAGTTATAATTATTTTATAATAGCTGTCACTTTCTTTAACAACAGTAACTTTTGCTCCTATTTTAATCCCTAGTTTTTTAACATTTTTCGAAGCGGTTTCATTATCAACTATTACTTCGATTTCATCAAAATTTTCTAGCGCTTTTTTTGTTTTTATAACTGGTTTAGGACAGTTTAATCCCCTGGCATCAATTTTTTCCACCTAAATCCCTCCAATTTATTAACTTCATTAGTTATATTATCATTATTTATTATATTTATCAATTTTTCTTATATTAGCTTTAAAAAAATATTTTTTTATAACGTTTTTAAAAAAGCCCCATATCAGAAGATATGAGGCCTTAAATATCATTATTTATTAAGGAAGATATTTGTATGGATCTGTAGCTTTACCATCTACTAATACCCCAAAATGTAAGTGTGATCCGGTGCTTTTTCCAGTACTTCCAGCTCTAGCAATAATCTGTCCGGTATTTACACTTTGTCCTACACCAACTAACAGGCTAGAGTTGTGGCCATAAAGAGTTTCTACACCATCACCATGCTCAATAACTACAACTTTCCCAAATCCGGTCATCCAACCGCTTTTTACAACTTCACCAGAAGAAGCAGCTCTTATCTCTGTGCCAACAGATACAGCTATATCTAATCCCTGATGAAAATTACTACTACCTGTAACAGGATCACTTCTCCATCCAAATTTTGAAGTAATTCTGCCCTGGACCGGCCAAATAAATGCACCTCTTTGTAAGGTGAACTGTCCATTACTAAAACGCTTTTCAGAAGGAATTACTAGATTTTGACCTGCTTTAATTCCATCTGAGTTTAAATTGTTAGCATTTTTTATAGTTTGAACATCTACTCCATATTTTTTTGAAATTGTAATTAACGCATCTCCTCGTTGAACTTCGTGTATTATATTAGCAAATATTCTATTTTCATCCCCACCACCAGCACCGGTTTTGGGTATAAAAATAGTATCTCCCGGATGGATCATTTCTCCTCTGATATTGTTTTTAGCCTTTATTGAGTCAACAGAGGTATCAAATCTATTTGCTATTCCGTATAGAGTATCACCTTGTTTTACAGTATATTTTATATCTTCTGCTACAACTTTTAGTTTGTTATATGTATTGTCTCCGACAATTCCATCAACTGTTAAATTATTATTTAGTTGAAAGTCTTTGACTATTTCTTTAGTACGATATCCGTAAATTCCATCTGCGTCAATATCATAACCTACTTTACTTAATAGAGACTGAACTTCTTTTACTTTTTCTCCTCTATCATCTACTTCTAAACTAATTGCATATGTATTAAGACTAACTATTAAAAGAAAAACTACAGTTAATATTGTTGTTAACAATATTTTGTTTTTCTTTAAAAAAACTAAATCTATGTCCATATCCTCTATCCTCCCTATTAATAATAAGTATCTAATTTATATAATTCTAGTTTTGTTAATATATTCCTTCTTATAATTACTAAAATATTAAGAATTGTTAAATTTTACATTCTCATTAAATCCAATAAAATCATTTTGACGTAATGCTTCATATAAAATTATTGAAACTGAATTTGATAAATTTAATGAGCGTGCTCCGTTTATCATAGGTATTCTGACTGTTTCATCAAGCCTTCTTTTTAGTAAATCTTCAGGCAGTCCAGCTGTTTCTTTTCCAAAAACTATATAGTCATCATTTTTATATTCAGCTTTATCATATCTGTTTGGTGATTTAGTAGATGCAAAATGCATCCTTCTATCTTTATTTTGCTTTAAAAATGTTTTAAAATCCTTATAATAATGGATATCTAACATATCCCAGTAATCAAGCCCAGCTCTTTTTAAGTACTTATCATCAGTTGAAAAACCTAACGGCTTTACAAGATGAAGGCTTGAGTCTGTAACAGCACATGTCCTTGCTATATTACCTGTATTTTGCGGTATTTCAGGTTCCACAAGTACAATATTCATATATAAATCAGTCCTAATTATAATTTAATCTCTAATCCATCATATGCTAAATTAATACCTTGTGGTAATTTTTGATCAGCTTCATTATGTTCAACTTCATGTGAGATATGTGTAAGATAAGTCTGTTTTGCTCCAATTTTTTGGGCAGCTTTAATAGCCTGTTCAATATTAAAATGTTTGGGATGTTTTTTATAACGTAAAGCATCTAAGATCAATACTTCAATTCCTTCAAGCAGCTTATATGATCTTTCTGGAATAAAACTACAGTCAGTTAAATATGCTGCATCGTTTATTCGATAACCTAAAATAGTATCATTATTGTG
>JBNJDV010000109.1:0-4316 GCA_051745185.1 Bacillota bacterium | reverse complement strand
CGGAAGACAGGATGTTAAAATAGATGGTATGACACCCATGCTGGAAGGTGTAGAGATTTTAGGGGCAAGCAGTGACCATCTACTATGTGATGTGACTAAAGCTAAAAGGGAATTACAAATTGGTAGTGAAATCGAGTTTAAATTAAACTATGGAGCAATGCTTAAAACAATGACTTCACATTATGTTAAAAAACATTATATAAGTTCACTTTAATTTTCGAATACCAAATTAGAGCCTTTAAAGACTTGTTGTACTTTTAAATTAATTAGTTCTTCAGGTTCTAATTCAAGGGGATTTTTATTGAATGTTATAAAGTCTGTGTGATAACCAATTTTGATTTTACCCTTGATGTCTTCCTCAAAAGATTGAAATGCCGGTCCTGTAGTATATAACTGCAGGGCCTTCTTTATATCTATAACTTCATTAGGTATCCAGCTTTCTTCAGATATTTTTTTAGGATCTTTTCTTTTAACACTTGCATAAACTCCCAGTAATGGATTGATATCTTCCACAGGGGCATCTGAGCTTCCCGCAAGTTTAATACCTTTTTCTATTAAACTTCTCATTCTGTAAAGCAACTTAGCTCTGCGCTTACCTAATCTCTTTTCAGCAAACTTATAATCTGAGCTAATAAATGTAGGCTGGATAGATAAAATAATATTATATTTTTTAATTTTTTCAGCAAGCTTGTCATCGATCATAGAGGCATGTACGATAATAGGCCTTAATTTCTTTTTAGGGTACTTATCTTTCATTTTCATATAAATTTTTACAACATTTTCAACAGCTTTTATTCCTATTGCATGAACAGCAGGTTGAAAATTATTTTGATAAGCTAAATCTACTAAAGATTCTAACTTATCGGTATCAAATAATAATCCTCCCTTAGTTGTTGTATCATCAGTATATGGTTTTCTAAGAGCAGCAGTTCTACCACCCAAAGAACCGTCATACATAAATTTAACAGGACCGGTTTTTAATCCTTCAATACCTTTAACCTTTTCTCTAATTTTATTGTAGTAATCAAAGTCTTCTTTTTGATTTACTCTAAGCTGTAATGTAATATCAAGCGGGAGTTTCTTATCACTAGCCAGTTCAAGATAACTATTAAAGATATAGTCCCGATACTTTTTCTGTGTGAAATCATCGGTATGAATCGATGTAATACCGTTTTTTAAGAAATCATCAAATGATTTTTCTATTATTTCTTTAAATCTTTCTTTTTGTTTTTCTAAAACAAGGTCATCAAATACAGTGATGGATTCATCCTGTAGAACTCCTGTTGGGTAACCATCTTTGTCCCTAATAAATTTACCACCTTCTGGATCAGTTGTATTTTGATCAATTTGAGCAAGTTCTAATGCTTTTGTATTTGCAAAGGCAACATGTAGGCATCTTCTTTTAACTAATATCGGCATTGTTTTGGAAATCTTATCTAAAAATAGTCTGTCCATCTTATACTTTGATTCAAATTTTTCTTCATCCCAGTTAATAACTGTAATCCAGTTGTTATCTTTATTTTTATCGACTTTACTTTTTATTCTGTTATATACTTCATCGATAGAATTAATATCTTTTAGGTCAATACTGTCTTTTTGAAGGGCATAATAAAAATAGTGTAAATGTCCATCAGTAAATGAAGGCATCACAAACTGACCATTTAAATCAATTAGTTCAGTATCATTATCTTTATTTTTTAATAATTGATCTGTTTGGCCTGTTTTTATAATTTTTTTATCCCTGGTTAAAAAAGCAGTTACATTATCATAAAATATATTTTTTGCATTAATAAATAATTTTTGTTTTGACATTTTCCCACCTCAATAACTACTTCCACAAAGGATAGATTTATTCCTTTTTTGCGCAAGAAATTTTTCTATGATGCAAAAATACTTGCATTTATTAGAAGGTATATCTAATAAAAGAAAGAATAGAATAAATATGAGATTAAATCAGGAGGGTTAAAATGAATATAAAATGGGTTGATTCAGATATATACTTAAATAAGGACAGCTTATGTAAGTTATTAAATAATTTAAGTGAAGGAGTCCATGTAGTTGACAAAAAGGGTAAAACTATATTATACAATAAAAAGGCGTCAGAAATTGATGGGCTTAAACCAAAAGAAGTTTTAGGGAAAAACCTATTTGAGGTTTTCCCATCTTTAACTCTTGAGACTTCAACCTTAATGAAAACCTTAAAAAATGAAAAAAAGTATTTAAACCATAAACAAACTTTCATAAACTACCGTGGGAAAAAAATTACTACAGTAAACCATACTTTCCCCGTTTTCTTTCAGGATGGTACTAAAGGAGCAGTAGAGATATCTAGAGATATTACACAGACTGAAGAATTAGTAGATGATATTACAGATTTAAGGAATAAGTTAAAAGACACCAACAAAAAAACTAAAAAGAAAGTTGATAACAACACCAGTTATGAATTTTCTGATATAATAGGACAGAATAAAAAGTTCAGTAGTTCGATAAGTGATGCAATGAAATGTGCAGGTAGTGGATCATCAGTTTTAATCTATGGGGAGACCGGAACCGGTAAAGAACTATTTGCTCAAAGTATTCATAATGCAAGCCAAAGAAAAAACAATGATTTTATAGCACAAAACTGTGCTGCATTACCAAAAGATTTATTAGAATCCCTTTTATTTGGTACTGAAAAGGGTAGTTTTACGGGAGCAAAAAGCAAACCAGGATTATTTGAAATGGCTGATGGAGGAACAATCCTACTTGATGAAATAAATTCAATGGATTTATCCCTACAGGCAAAACTATTAAGGGTTCTACAGGATGGAAGAGTCCGCAGAATCGGTGGACAAAAAGAAAAACAGGTAGATGTAAGAGTGATTACTACAATGAACATGCATCCCGACCGTGCATTTAAAGAAAATAGATTAAGAGAAGATCTATACTACAGGTTAAGTGTTGTCTATATTCACCTACCGCCTCTTAGAAAAAGAAAAGATGACATCTTTTTACTGGCAGAAGAGTTTTTAAATCACTACAATAAAAAGTTTAATAAAGAGATTATTGGATTTGATGATGATATTAAAAAAGCCTTTCAAAGTTACAGCTGGCCCGGTAATGTTAGGGAGTTAAAACATGTAATTGAAAGTGCATATAATGTAAAACAGTTTGGAGATAAAATTCAGATTAAAGACCTTCCCGGATATATTCGAGAACGGATGGGACAAAATAGGAATATGACCGCAAGTAATGGTTTCGAGAATAATATAAGTTCTATTGACAGTGATGAAATGCCTCCACTTGATGAGTATCTAGAAAAAATAGAATTAAATTTAATCAAAGACGCCTTAAAAAAGACTAACCATAATATAAGTGCAGCAGCCCGCAAACTAGAAATATCGAGACAGTCTTTACAGTATAAACTTAAAAAATATAATTTAAAAGATAACTAGGAGTGTTAAGATGGATATAACATTAATATTAGTATTTTTAATTACAGGATTTATCATAGGTTATTTCAAACCATTACCAGATATTTTTTATAAATATTCTGGTTATATTACTGAAATTGGTTTAATTATACTTATTGCTTCTATGGGAGCAAGGATCGGTGTAGATAAAAGTATAATCAACCAGTTAGGAGTTATCGGCCTAAAAGCTTTCATTTTAGCCTTATTTAGTATTTTAGGTAGTATATTGTTTTTAAAACTTTTTACTGTATTCTTAAAAGCAAACTATAAAGAGATAAAAGAAGATGAGGACTTAAAACAGGGAAGTTCAGACCACAGGCTTACCCTAATGATAGTAGTATCGATAGTTATCGGTCTAATATTAGGTTTAACTGTTTTAAAAGAACAGTACTTACCTACAATTGAAGTAATAACCACTTATGCTTTAGCTGCTTTACTTTTTGGAGTTGGTATAGATATCGGACTTAACAAAAAGGCTTTTAAAGAGTTAAGGATATTAGGGTTTAAAATAATATTAATTCCAGTCTTAATTGTAATCGGCACTCTTTTTGGAACTTTTATAGCAAGTCTTTTTTTAAACATGGTAGCAAAAGATGCCCTTGCAGTTGGTGCAGGTTTTGGTTGGTACAGTTTATCAGCTGTTTTAATTACTAAATTACATAGTGTTGAGTTAGGCTCAATTGCATTTTTAACTAATGTGTTCCGAGAACTAATAACTATTATTTCACTTCCTTTTGTAGTAAAGTATATTGGAAAGATTCCATCAATCGGTCCTGGTGGTGCAACAACTATGGATGTAACCTTACCACTAATTAAAAAAATAGCAGGAGAAGAGATTGCTATCCCTGCATTTATAAGTGGTGT
>JBNJDV010000108.1:0-4337 GCA_051745185.1 Bacillota bacterium | reverse complement strand
CAACAAATAATATTAATATAATAATACCAATACCCATAAGAGCTAACTGAGTTTTATATCTGGCAATATTTTTTGAGTTAATTAATTTAGATTTCATCATACCACCTAACCTTCTACTTTAGTAAGTTCAATCATTTCTTTATTAAAATCTTCAAGAGAAATCTTTTCTCTTTCATATCTTCCAACAATCTGACCTCTATCAAGTACTACAAAACGATCTGATACAGGGTAAACATTTGCTATATTATGAGAAATATAGATACAGGCTTTACCCCTCTCTTTAATACTACGAATGAAATTAAGCACCTTTTCTACTTCCTGTAAAGAGAGAGCCATAGTAGGTTCATCAAGGATTACTAAATCAGCATCAAAGTGCATCGCTCTACCAATCGCAACACCCTGTTTTTCACCACCGGAAAGGGTTTGAATATTTGAATCCGGATTAGCTCCAATTCCCGTAAAACCCATCATTTCGCGCATAATCTCATTGGTTTCTTCCTTTTCCTCTTTTACTTTTATAAAACCTAATTTATTAGTTTTTTGTCTACCGAGGAAAATATTCCGCCATAATGACTGGCTTTCTGCAAGAGCCTGTTCCTGATAGACAGTTTCTATCCCTATTTGATGAGCCTTTTTAACGGAGTATTTTTTAGGATTTATCTTCTCTCCCTTTATGTACATTTCTCCTCCATCAAAGGGATGCAACCCAGTTATAATTTTGATTAGGGTCGATTTACCGGCACCGTTATCTCCCATCAGTCCCACTACTTCATTTTCGCCAACCTCGAAATTGATATTTTTAAGAGCCTGTACACCTCCAAAGTGTTTCTGAATATTTTCCATTTTAATCAAACTCATAAATAGTTACCTCCTATTTTGGTAGGAATATGTATTACTCTGATTACTAAAATTAAATAATATGTAGGGACCACTTAAGGCCCCCACATATTTATTCTTTAATTTATCTGATTCCTTCTTCTGCCAGTGGAGCAATCATATCAATATTTCCCTCATGAATTAGACCAGCACCGGTATCGATATGAAGACCTGAGAATCCCCATTTTTCTGTTAGATAAATTTGGAATATAGGTAGAAATCCTTGTAAGAAAGGTTGTTGGTCAAGTACTAAGTCGGTATAACCGTTTTTAATACCTTCAGCTGTTGCTGCTGAAAGGTCAAAACCAGCACCAATTATATCATCTGGACCTAAACCAGCTGATTCGATATATGTTTGTAAGGATGATGTTAGATTTCCATGGTCGGTTACAATTAAGTCACAGTCAGGATTAGCTTGTAGATATCCAACTATAACTGAAATTCCATTAGAAGCATCTTTATCAACTTCAGCAGAGATTTCCATATAGTCTACTTCTAGGCCAGCATCTTCAAGTGCATCTATAACACCCTGGGTTCTCTGCCCACGGGTAGGTTTAGATTTTAAGCCCCATACTAAGGCCTTGTCTCCTTCACCTAGGTCAAATCTGTTCACACAACCTTCACCCAATAACTGTCCTGATGGATATAGTTCCTGTCCAACATAACCAAAACCTTCACCCTTATATTTAGCTTCCAGCTCTGGTAGGGTTGTATTCTGACTTGTTACAATTATTCCTTTATCTACGGCATCATCAACGAAATCTGAATATGCTTCATCACCGGGGTGACCCATAATTGCAATTCCATCAGGATCTGCTGCGATTGCCTGTTCAAACTGAGTTACCATCTGCTGTGGACTCCATTCAGACCACCTGTAATGAACATTAACTCGGTCACCAAGAATTTCCTCTGCTTTCAAAGCACCATTATAGACAACAGTAGCAAAAGTTCCCCCCGGACTTCCACCTGGGAAAAAGTATATTTCTACAGGGTCATCTTCTTCTTCCTGAGCCATTGCCGGGATAGCCATAAGACCGATCAACAATGCAACTGCTAGTAAGATAATACCAACTTTTTTAAACATTAATTAAACCTCCTTTTTTTATTAGAAATCTTTAATACCCCTAACTTTAAAATAGATTTTAAAAGCTGAATCTACACCCCCCTTTTTAATTGCTAACCAAATCTTCATTAACAGATAAAAAGTATAGAATAGCTCAGTATGTATTAAATTTTGTATGGTTGTACAGACAAATATGATAATAAAGATATTACACATACCTAAGATTACAAAATTAATTAAAAACACCATAAATATTTATACTATTCTGATAATTTATAGTATAAATAAATTTCTCGCTTGTTAACTGTTAATAGTCCCAATTTTCTTTTAAAGTATTGAACATCTCTGTAATATTTCCAGATGGAACAAAGTTCTGTATATTATGAACTGATGCAAATACAAAACCACCATCAGAAGCTAGATCATCAATACGTTTTTTTACATCTTCCCTTACTTCTTCTTTACTACCGAAAGGTAAGATTTTCTGAGAATTTACTCCTCCACCCCAGAATGTAATATCACGGCCAAATTCCTTTTTAAGCTCAGCTGCATCCATTCCTTTAGCAGAAACCTGTATTGGGTTCAGTATATCTACACCGATATCAATAAAATCAGGAATGAACTTTGAACTAGCTCCACAGGTATGGAGAAATATTTTGGCATCACTTTTTTTACGTACCAAATCGAACAGTCTCTTCTGTCTAGGTTTAATGTGCTTTTTATAAAAGCTGGGTCTTATCATTGGACCGTTTTGCATTCCAACATCATCCCAGTAAGCAAATACATCAATATATTCACCAACTTCTTCGAGAAAGTTATCTGTTGCTTTTATGTAAAGTTGTGTTATCTTTTCCATGATTGCCTCTGCAAATTTGAGATTACTTACGGTTGACATTAAAAATTCTTCCATCCCTCTTATTCGGGCTGGATGTTCAAATATACCTCCCCCAAAGATAGGAGAACCTACAATTGCATAATCAGTATTCTCATAAAGGTATACTGCCTTTTCTTTTATACCTTCCATCCGGGCTGGATCATCGGGATCAGGCCAGTCTAACTTTTCTAAAGCTTCCAATGTTGATTCTTTAATAGGAAATTCCCTGTAGTCATAATAATATCCGTTTTTTGGACGGTAAAGTTTTGCTCCCCATTGATCAACAAATGTATAGTAATTACCTTCTTCTTTTATCTCTAACTCCCAGGTTGATGGTGGATTCGTCATCAGTGGGACAGCATCTGCCTCAACCCAGTCTAACAGCCTGTGGTCTAAAATCGGTAACTGTTGGACAACATCCGTTATATTAACATCTTCTTCTTTAACTTCATAACCGAGATGGTCCATCAAATCAAGATATGCTCCCTTACATATCGAAGTTACTATTGTAGAACCAAGGTCTACTGGAATCCGATCTGGTTCAGTGTGATTTAATGCTGCATTAATTCTTTCCCGTGAAGTCATTACCATCGAATATCACCTCATAAGTTTTATTCACTCCTGTTTTTGACAATATATTTATCTGGTTGTATGGACAAAGATATTTAAAAAATATATTTTCTAACTATTTATTTACTTATAGACTACTAAAAAAAGTCCTTCAAGAAAATCAAAATATTTCAGAATATTTGCAATTTTTATAATTTACACAAATAATTAACCTTTAGTTCAATTTATTTTAGCTATCATTCATAATATTTGTTCAATAGTTTTTCTACCAGCTGTTCTAATCTATCAGTTTGTTTTAATAATACAGTTACTGTATATCTGGGCCTGATTTCAAAGCCATAATTTAAAGCATCTTCAGCTAATTTCTTGGGTATTTCCCTTAGAATATTAATATCAAAAATCTCTTTTTGCTTTAGGATTTTTCTTGACTTCTCTATTGTATCAAGGTTATCATCAATAAGTGATAATAATTTTTCTTTAGAATCAAGAAGTTTATCTCTTGATAGTTTTTCCTTATTCCAGCGCTCTTCAAGGTTTTTTAATATTGCATCTGACCTGTTTTTGTATACTTTTTTTATTTCTTTTTTTCTCTTCTTTTTGTCATAAATTAAGCCTATCTTATCAAAACTCATATTTTTAAGTTCCAGATAAAATGAAGTTGTAAATAAGGTAGCCATTCCCACCTTTGCACCGTGTAAAGGCATATCCAGGTTATAATCATCTCCAAACATCTCAATAAAGTGTGAAAAGTGATGTTCACTCCCTGAAGCTGGCCGGGAACTTCCCACCATCTGCATCGCGAGTCCGGAGTTGATAAGTCCTTTTACCAGGCTTTCAATATTTTTATCTGACCTAAAATCAAAGCTTCCCTTTGTATTGATTATCTTATACAACTCATTCTCGATGATCTGAGAAGCTTTACTACAAAAATATTCGTCAAACAAGAGATTAGAT
>JBNJDV010000107.1:0-4370 GCA_051745185.1 Bacillota bacterium | reverse complement strand
TGAAAAAAATCCATTTTTATCCATCGAAGTTGCAGTACCCCAAAAAATATTAATATTATCATTATCTATTTTTATCTTACCGGCTTCATGTAAATTGTTCGGGATATAGGTAACATTACCATGTTTGTGATTTGCTCTGTCTCCCGGACCATAAAACCAGGTTTCATTCAAAAAATGTCCCTTCATTTCAGGTTTTAAAAAGTCATAATCCCCCATCATAAGACATGAAACAATATTAACATTTTCAAATTCATCTTTGTGTTTTCCAAGTTCAGTTAATAAACCTTGTGGCTCTGAACCGGCCATTGCAGTACATACTTTTTGATTTGATTCAACTATAGATACTGCTTCAGGTATTGTAATTAATTTTTCTTTATATAGTTTCTGAAAATCCATAAATCCGCCTCCTTTTTTGAATATTTTCTATATTATCTATAAGCTAATACCTCCATTAACATCTAATATTGTTCCATTACAGTAATCAGCTGCTGGAGATGCTAAATATAGGTATGCTTCAGCTATATCTTCCGGTTGACCGAGTTTTTTAAAAGGTACTTTTCCCCTTAATTTTTCCAATATTTTTTCTGGTACTTTTGCAACCATTTCAGTCATAATATATCCAGGTGCCACTGCATTTACATTGATACCTTTTGCTCCAAGTTCTTTAGCCCATGTTTTAGTCATTCCTATAACTCCTGCTTTGGTAGCTGAATAGTTGGTTTGTCCAACATTACCCTGCTGGCCGACAACTGAAGAAGTATTAATGATCTTGCCTTCTTGTTTTTCCATCATAATTGGTGCTACAGCCTTAGTACAGTTAAAAACACCTTTTAAATTAATATCAATCACTTGATCCCATTGTTTGTGATCCATTTTTACTAAAAATGAATCTGCTGTAACTCCGGCATTATTTACTAAAATATCAACCGTAGTATATTTTTTTACTGTTTTTTCTACCATCTCTTGTACTTCTTCCCAGTTAGATACATCTACAGGTACAAAGTATGCCTCATACCCTTTTTCTTTAATTTGTTTTTCCACTTCTTTTCCAGCTTTTTCATCATAATCAGCTATTACAACTTTTGCACCTTCTTGGGCAAATTTGATAGCACCAGCCTTACCTAAACCACTTCCAGCTCCTGTAATTATTGCAACCTTATCCTTTAATCTCATCAAAAAACCTCCATTTAATATAAAATTATCCCCATTTTATAGTTAATGCATTCCAGGCATATCCAATACCTGCACTAACAAATACAACAAGGTCACCATCTTTTACTTTTTGTTGTTCTAAAGCTAATTCAAGAGATATTATTTGATCATTTTGTCCAATATGACCATATTCATCAAGATAAATACTTTGATCTTCAGTTAAACCCAATTTTTCTAACATAAATTTATGTGCAGAATACTTCATGTGTAAAATAGCTATATAGTCCACATCTTCCATCTCATATCCGCTATCTTTAACAGAATCTTTAACTACCTTAACAAAATTATTAATAGATACTTCGTTTAGTCTTTCTTTCATAAAGTCAGCATCAAATACATCTAAATGATGCTCATTATTTTTAAGTCCTTCAGCTGTTAATTCTTTTTTTGTACCTCCAGCAGGTACTACTACATTTTCAGATAAAGAACCATCTGTAATTGCTGTTGCTTTTAATAATTTGTTTTTATTAATATTTTTTTTAAGTATAACTGCAGTTCCACCTGCTCCTAAGTTGTACATAAAAGATACGTTGGGATTATCATAATCTATTAGATCACCATTTCTATATCCAGAACCTATTAAAACGGTATTAAAATTATCATTTGATAAAAGCATATCTTTGGCAACTTTCATTGCCATTATCATCGTTCCACAGCGCAGTGCAATATCAAATGCCCAGGCCTTGGTTGCACCAATCTCATGCTGTAATTTAATAGATGCTGTCCACATTGGATACTCTTTATGTTCAGCTCCTGCCCAGATTACTAAATCTATTTCTTCCGGATCAATCCCAGCTTTTTTAATAGCTGTATTTGCTGCTTTTATACCCATTACACAGGTATGGTCTTCTTCTTTTGGTATAGGTTTTTTGATGATGCCAAATTTATTTTTAATTACATCTTCAGGTATACCAGTTTTTTTTGCTATCTCATCATAATGAATATAGTTATCTGGAATATATACTCCAGTTGAAAGAATCCCTACATTTTCTTTCATCATGTCACCCCCAAATATTTTTTGTTATATATATTATATTAATATGGAGTTACTCAACTGTTGCATTACAGTTACATTTCTAATATATTATTTAATTATTCAAAAAATTGTTAATTTAATTATAATAAGTAGTAGTTACAAATAAGTTGCAAACTAATTTATTTATATTAAAAAGACATAAAAATAGCCAAGACCAACAGTCTCGGCTATTTATTGATTCTATTATTTATCTTTAATTTCTTGATGAATCTTATTAGTTTTTTTAGTGGGAACTACACTTAATTCCTTATCTAAATTGACTACACATCTTTGATATGATTTTAAAGCTTGTGATCTTTCACCCATCATATTGTATGATTTCATAATAATTTGATAAGATTTTTCTACTGTCGTTTCTTCTGCAATAATTTTTTCGGCAGTTTCTATTGCTTTTTGATAGTTTGATTTTTTATAATGTAGTTCAGCAAGTACTTCAGCTCCCTGTATGAAAAGCTGTTTATATCTCTCCCTTACTTCTCTTGACCAATCCTGATATACACAGTTTGGTAGATAGTCTCCTTTATATAATGATGTAGCATCTGATAAGTTATTAATTGCCTGATCTGTTTTATTAAGTTTTGCATTTTTTAAACCCTTTTTGATTAAATCTTCAAACTTGTTTTTATCTATTTCAATAGTTGCTTTTGGATTTAAACCATAACGTGAATTATGTTTGTTAATAAAATAGGGTGTTGCTCTTTTTTCTCTATCTGGTTCAATAACATTATTTAAAGTATTTAAGGCAACTTTAAAATCCCTGATCGCAGATTTTTGGTCTTTTTTTGGAGAAATCATCTCTGCAAGTCTTTCTTTAGAAATTAATTCATTTTGATTAGTAATAAATATTTTAAAGAGTTTCCTTGCTTTTTTTCTTTTCCAATCTGTATCATTTACAGTGATTCTTCCTCTAAAAAGTCTGAATCTACCCAGGGTTTCTATCCTTAATGTATAACCAGGATGGTTTATTCCAACTTCAATATCCATATCTTCTAAAAGTAATTTACAAAATTCTTTTTTTATATCCATATTATATCCTTTAGTCAAAATAGGTAATAAAGTTGCTTTATCTCGTGGTCCTAACAGATTAATAGTTTTAAATATAAACTGAAAATTATTCTCCCTAATAACTGGTACAATCTCTTCAAGCCTGTGTTTGAATTCAACTTTTCTGTTTTCTCTACACTCTATTAAAGTTAACCAAATCTGGCCAACGGTTTTCCCAAATATATCATTACAGTAATCAAATGACTTAACAGCTTTTGTAAGCCATTCTGTAGCATTTTTATGTTCACCTAAAAATATATAGCCAATACCTAATGATAACTGAATTAAACTACCAAGCCACTCATCTCCAGCTTCTTCACAAATTTTTAGTCCTTCATATCCATACTTTTTCATCTGTTCTTTATATCCTAAATTACCGTATACCAATGTTAAGCCCCATAAGGCTTCTGCTCTACCCCTTCTAACCTGGAGTTTATCAACGATTCTTAAGCTTTTTTCATAAGCGTCAATAGCTTCATTTTGATTATTTTTACTATTAATCTGTAAAGCATGACCTCTTCTCATATGTGATACAGCTTTTGTAAATAGAGATTCTAATTTTTTCGATTTTTCCAATCCTAATTTTGCATAGTTTATGGCATCAGTTGAGTTTCCTTCTAGGGCTGCTATTAGTGATAATAATAAAATTGTCTCTCGATGTGCTCTACCGACATTTTTATTGCTTTTATTATTATTATTTAGTTCTTCAAGTAAGATCTTTTCTGCTTCCTTAAGTCTTCCGGTCCTAATTTTAACCCTGGAGTTAAGTATTTGGTTGGTATTTTCTTGATCTAACTCCTCTAACTTTTTTTGCATCTCTTTTGCTTTTTTTACATTACCACGATTTAGATAGTTTTCTGCAACCAATCTAAGTAATACAGACTCTTCCCAGTAAGTTTCTTTTTCTCTTAACTCTAAAGCCTTTTTTAGATATTTATCAGCCTTTGTAGGCTGTACTGTGTCTAGATATATCATTGCCGTCTTTTGATGGGCAACACTAATACCTTTAGAATCATTTTTTTGTTTCAAATACTTCCTTCCTAAATTATACCAATCAAGAGCATCATTATAATCACAG
>JBNJDV010000106.1:0-4377 GCA_051745185.1 Bacillota bacterium | reverse complement strand
ATAATTAATATATCTATCCTCACAAAGCAGGATTTAATTAGGCTTTGGAGAATAGATAAAATGATAACAGGTTAGATATATTTTTGTGAAGGGGTTGATATTTTGAGTTCTCTAAAAGAAGTAGATCCAAAATTAGCAGAGTTTATTAAAAAAGAAGAAATAAGACAGGCAAGACATATTGAGTTGATAGCTTCAGAAAACTTTGTAAGTGAGGCAGTTTTAGAAGCTGCTGGTTCAGTTTTAACTAACAAGTATGCAGAAGGTTATCCTCATAAAAGATATTATGGAGGCTGTGAAGAAGTAGATAAGGTTGAAGATTTAGCTATTGAAAGAGCTAAAAAATTATTTGGTGCTGAACACGCTAATGTTCAACCACATTCAGGTTCTCAAGCTAACCAGGCAGTATACTTTGCCAAAGTACCTTTAGGTGAGACAATTTTGGCAATGGACTTAACACATGGTGGACATCTAACACATGGAAATCCTGTAAATATGTCAGGTAAATACTTTAACTTTGTTCACTATGGTGTTACAAAAGATAGAGAGATAATAGATTATGACCAGGTAGAAAAAATGGCTAAAGAGTACAAACCTAAGTTAATTATTGCAGGTGCAAGTGCTTATCCAAGAGTAATTAACTTTAAAAGATTTAAACAGATTGCAGATGAAGTTGGAGCTATGTTAATGGTAGATATGGCACATATAGCCGGACTTGTTGCAGCTGGTTACCATCCGAATCCGGTTGAACATGCTGACTTTGTTACTACAACTACCCATAAGACCTTACGAGGAACACGGGGTGGTTTAATCTTATGTAAAAAAGAACATGCTAAAGATATTGACAAGGCGATATTCCCGGGTATTCAGGGCGGCCCTTTAATGCATATCATTGCTGCTAAAGCTGTGGGCTTTAAAGAAGCAATGACAGATGAATTTAAAGACTATCAAAAACAAATTATCGACAATGCACAAGCTTTAGCAACTAAATTACAAAGTTTTGGTTTAAGGTTAGTGTCAGGTGGAACAGACAACCACCTTATGCTTGTTGATCTAAACAACACTGATATCACTGGAAAAGAAGCAGAGATTGCTCTTGATAAAGTAGGTATTACAGTTAATAAAAATACTATTCCATTTGAAACAAGAAGCCCCTTTGTTACAAGTGGAATTAGGATTGGAACACCTGCAGTGACAACAAGGGGTATGAAAGAAAAAGAGATGGATTTAATCGGTGACTATATCTTTGAATGTTTAAAAAATATTGACAAAGAAGATAAGTTAAAAGAAATTCAGAAAAGAGTTTATGAACTTTCTGCAAAGTATTCCGGTTAAAAAGTTGAAATATTGTCAGTAATTAATTAAAATTATATTAGGAAGATGATCATATTGAGGGGTACTGCCCCTCAATAGGTTTATACCAATAAAAATTTAAAGTTAGGAAGGTAATATATTGTATAAATTAGTAGTGATTGACCTAGATAACACTTTGTTAAATTCTAGTCAGAAAATTAGTGAAAAAAACATAGAAACAATAAAGAAGGTACAGCAAAAAGGAATAGAAGTAATGATTGCAACAGGAAGAATGTTTGTTTCTGCATACCCTTATTTAAAAGAATTAGGCTTAGAGAATGAAGTAATAGTATACAATGGATCAATGGTTAAAAATATTAAAGAAAATAAGATAATCTATCATAATCCGATTAAAAAGGAGTATGCAAGAAAAATAATAAAAGATATTAAGAGCAAAGATTTGCATATTAACTTATATCAAAATGACAAACTATATGTTGATAAAGATAATAAATATAAAAAAAGATATGAAAGAATTTCCGGAGTAAATGCTATCCAGGTTGATAATCTAGATCAATTTGATTTTGATGCCCCAACAAAACTTCTCATTATTGAAGACGACCGTGATAAACACCAGTACTATCATGAATATCTGAGAGAAAAGTATAATGATATAATTGATGTGACTGAATCTAAAGAGTACTTTATTGAAATAGGAGCCAAGGGAGTAAATAAAGGAAACGCCCTCCAGAAAATTATACCAAATAAAGATATTAGACAGGAAGAAATAATCGCAATAGGCGATAGCTATAATGACCTTGAGATGTTATCTTTTGCTCATACTGGGGTAGCAATGGAAAATGCTGCTCAGAAAATAAAAGATATGGCAGATCTAATTGCACCTCATCATGAGAATGATGGAGTAGCTTTGATACTTGATAAGTTAATATTAAGCTGAACTAATTAAAAGCATTAAAGAGGTTAATTTAAACTGTCCAGTCTGTATTGTATAATATCAAGGAGGGATTAATATGGCTAATTTTAATTTCGCTAAAAAGATTGCAGCTGAAAAGTTGATGGAAAAGGGTATAAGCTATATTGAAAAAGATCCGGAAAATAACTTTTTAAAAATACTAAATCTGGCAGATAAGGTTGCCAGTGCAGACAAACATCACAGACAGATTGAGGCTATCAGAGAAAATTATAAAAAGAATCCTGCTATAAAAAGTTATGTAAAAAAGTTGAGTAATGTTGCTTCAAGTTATAAAGAAGGACTGTTAATGAACTTTTTTGTAAACTCCGCTCTATTGGGTATTCCTTATCAGGATAAGATGTCAAAAAAGCTTGGTTATGGAGTTCCCTGGGCAATTTTAATGGATCCGACAAGTGCCTGTAACTTAAACTGTGAAGGGTGCTGGGCAGGTAAATATGAAAAAGGAGATACTCTTGAATTTGAAACAATGGATAGAATTATTAATGAAGCAAAAGATTTGGGTATCTATTTCATTATTTTCTCAGGAGGAGAACCTACTGTTTATCCACGTTTAATGGAACTTGTTGAAAAACATCCTGATGTAGGATTTATGATGTATACCAATGGCACATTAATAGATGATGAGATGGCAGACAAGATGGTTGAATTAGGTAATATAACTCCTGCGATTAGTCTCGAAGGATTTAAAGAACACACCGATAAGCGTAGAGGTGATGGTGTTTTTGATAAAATCATGGAAACCATGGATCGCTTGCGTGAAAGAGGTATAATATTTGGAACCAGTATTACTGCAACAAGAGAAAATGTTTATGACTTATTTGAAACAGATGAATTTTACGACAAGCTTATTGAAAAAGGTGCAGCATACAGCTGGATATTCCACTATATGCCGATAGGGAAAGATCCTAATCTAGATATGATGTTAACACCAAAGCAGAGAGCCTTTATGGCTGAAAGGATTCCAGAACTTAGAGGTAATAAGCCCCTCTTTGCAATTGACTTTTGGAATGATGGGACATATAGTGGTGGATGTATTGCAGGGGGAAGAAGATACTTCCATATCAATGCAAAAGGTGATGTAGAACCATGTGCATTTGTTCATTTCTCTACTGATAACATTAAAGATAAAAGTTTAAAGGAAGTATTAAACAATCCATTATTTGAATCTTATCAGAAAAGGCAGCCCTTTAATGAAAACTCATTAAGACCCTGTCCAATTATAGATAACAATCCAGCTTTAAGAGAAATAGTAAAAGAGTCTGATGCTAAGCCAACCCATGATGGTGCAGAAGATGTTGTAAGCAAAGAAGTCGGTAAACAGCTTGAAGAACTAGCAGAACGCTGGCAGGAAGTATCCTGGCCGATCCATCAGGATAGGGTTAGTGAGGATAAATAACTAATGATAGGTATATTAAACCCCTTATTTAGGGGTTTTTCCTTTTCTTTACAATGATTTTTTTTAGTGATATAATTAATTTGAATTTTTAACAATCAGGAGGCAGTAATGTGAAGATATGGCAGGTATTAAAAAAGTCAACATCTCAAACCTATGATAAGTTATTCAAGTTTGCAATTTTAAATATGATCTGGTTTTTTCTCTCTACGATTGTCGTATATATTGGTTATTACGGTCTTTTTATTCGAGCCTATTATTTAATAGTCTTTCCCATCATATTTTTAGGGCCCTTTTTTATGGGTGGATTAATGATGGCTATCGATTATATAAAGTTTAATGACTTTATTATTAAAAACTATTTTTCATATATAAAAGAAAATTTTAAGAGAGGCCTTGTTGGTTTTCTCTTTACTTTTTTTATATACCTTATATTATTTGTAGACTTTGTTTTCTTTTTAAGAAAAGGTACAGACAGTTTAATGATGTTAATTTTAGCCTCATTAATCTTATATATAATCATCTTTTTTTCCATGATGCAGTGTACCTTCTGGGGCTATTTAGCTTTAAACAAAGATTTAGGTATTAAAAAAATAATAAAAAACTCATTTTTAACTACAATTGATAACCTTATATTCACATTCTTATGGTTTATTGTAGTCTTCATTTTATCAGCAGTATTAATTATAACAGGATTCGG
>JBNJDV010000105.1:0-4399 GCA_051745185.1 Bacillota bacterium | reverse complement strand
TATTAATAGTTAAAAAGAATAAAAGATAGTAAAAGAAATATGTTTATTAATTATAATTTAGGAGTAGTAGGTTAGTGTTAAAGTCCTTTCGGGTATTCCATTATATTCACCTTATCAAATCAACGATGATAAGGATTTTAATATTTATATGAGCATATAAATATACTAAAAAATACTAAATATTAACCAGATGTTAGCTGAAAGAAGAGAAAAAGTATTAAAAGAATGTAAAAAATAAATAAATTAAAAATTACCATATAAAACAAGGGAATTTTTAATTTAATAATATTATTAATTATATAAGGTTGTATTTGATTTTTTTATAATCAGTATTTTTATGGGAGGATAACTGACCTCATCTAAAGTTATTCATTAAGCATATAATAGTTATAATATTTTGAAAATTAAAAGGATTCTAACTTATAATATAGAATATATAAACAAACAAGCATTAAAGTAATAAGTGGTCTTCTTCTCACAAACATAGTATAAATCCAATAATTATTCTTTTCATTTATTAATTTGATTTCATCATTTTTTTAATTAATTTAATTCCTTTGAAAATAATTAGTTCTATCATTTAATTGGAATAATAGGTGATCTTTTTAATTTAATAAAAACCGAATAAAAAATTAAAGGATTTAAATAAGTCTTTTTAAAAAATTGTTGATAAAGATGAAAAATATTTGCATTGGTAGTGTCTATAAATTTAAGCAGGATTAATCACAGAAACAAAACATAACTGTACTTTTTATAAATAATAATTTAGAAAATATAGAAAAGATGAAAAACTTAAAAAATTAATATTAGTATTTCTGAGATGATTGTATTGTTGATTTTAATAATCGAGTATAGGCTACTATTACCGATTCTTCTCTGAAAAAATCTCGAAATCCTTCCTATAAACATGGGGGAGAAGTCCTCCAACTTTTATTAAAAAAATTAACACAATAGAATAAAGGGATTATAGTCTTAATTGATTAATGTTTGAACTTCTTGAAAAAATATTTTAACATTATCAAATAATTTACAAAGGATGACAAGAAATAATCAAACAGTATGGTAAAGACTAAAAAGGGGTAATTAATTATGAAGGATGTAATTATAAAAACATTTATGGAAAGCGCCCAAGTTAAAGAATTATGTGCAAATACTTTAAAAGACAAAATAGAAGTTATGACCAGAAAATTTATTCAAACCATTAATACCAACAATAAAATTCTTGTATTTGGAAATGGTGGTAGTGCTGCTGATGCTCAACATTTAGCCGGTGAATTGGTGGGACACTATAACTATGATCGTCGCTCATTACCTGCTATTGCTCTGACCACCGATAGTTCTGTAATAAGTTGTATTGCTAATGATTATTCCTATGATGAAATATTTTCCAGACAAATAGAAGGATTGGGCCAAAAAAATGATCTGGCTTTGGGAATAAGTACTAGTGGAAATTCAGATAATGTGGTAAAAGCGATAAAAAAAGCTAATTCTATGGGGCTTTTTACAATTGCTATGACAGGTAAAGATGGAGGTAAATGTGCGGAAGTAGCAGATCTTCTTTTAAATGTACCTTCTTTTTCAACACCGAGAATTCAGGAAGCTCAGATAACCATTTTACATATTATCTGTGAATTATTGGAGGAGGAAATGTTTGGAGAAAATAAGGGTGAACAACAATGAACAATAAAAATTTACAGCCACCAGAACTCGATTTAAGTCTAAGTAAGACCAACTCTGCTTTAGAGAGAGAAAACCTTGTTACTATTGAGAATATGGCTTTTCCTTCAAGCTTGAAAGTTCCAGAATGGAAGCATCCCGAATTTGATGAACTAATTGATAGAATTATTGTAGCCAGAGAAAAAGGTAGACCTATTATATGGTCTTTGGGAGCCCATGTAATTAAATGTGGTCTGTCTCGCTATATAATAGAGTTGATAGACGAAGGATTTGTATCACATTTAGCCGGGAATGGCGCTGTCAGTATTCATGATTTTGAAATTGCTTATCTTGGGGGTACTTCTGAATATGTACCTAATGCGATAGAAGACGGATCATTTGGCATGTGGGAGGAAACAGGTTTATGGATGAATCAGGCTATTAAAAAGGGCTATAAAAAGAATCTGGGCTATGGAGCTTCATTGGCTTCCTATATGGATGTTAATTCGGAGAAATTTCCTCACCGAGATGTTTCGGTGGTTTATCGGGCTTATGATAGGGGAATACCTGCTACTTTTCATGTGACTATAGGTACAGATATTATAGATGAACATCCAGCGGCTGACTTTTCAGCTAAAGGAGGGACAAGTGGTAAGGATTTTGCGATATACTGTCATAGTATATCGCAGCTGGAAGGTGGAGTTTTTTTAAACTTTGGTTCTTCTGTAACAGGACCAGAGGTGTTTTTAAAGGCTCTAGCCATTTGTCGTAATCAAGGTTATCAACTGAAAGATATCACTACCGCCAATTTTGATCTAATACCTTTAGGGAAAGATTACAGAAAAGAGATAGGTAAAGAAAACTATCATTACTTTTACCGTCCACGAAAAAACATAATAAATCGTCCTACTTCAATGGGTGGAAAAGGATTTTACATCAAGGGTAATCATAAAAAAACAATACCCAATTTATATTCGAAATTAAAAAAACTTTCATAACTACCGGCTTCAAGGGAGGCAATACTATGGAAACAGTTAAATATAACTATTTATCTAATAAAAGATTGAATGATATCTTGAATAAATGTGATAATCAAAGAATAGGTATAATAGGGGATAGCACTCTTGATATTTACTGGCCGGTTGATATGACAAAAAGTGAACTCTCTAGAGAAACACCTCATTATCCTTATCCTGTTATTGATGAGAGGATTGATTTAGGGGCTGGAGGTAATGTAGCAGTAAATTTGGCTGTTTTATCTGAAGCAGAGATATATTTATTGACTGTGATTGGTAAAGATTGGCGAGGAGTAGAATTCAAAAAGGTTTGTAAACAGAAAAAAATTAATACTGAATATATAATTGAAACTGAAGAACGGATAACTCCAGCTTACTGTAAACCTTTGATTAAGGGATATTCTGAGATTATTTATGAAGCTCCCCGTCTTGATTTTATTAACTGTGATAATATAACCAAACAACTGGAAATTAATATTAAAGAAAAAATTGATAATCTGATAAATAATACAGATATTTTAATAATTAGCGATCAGTTGGAATATGGTATCATTAATAATGCTATTCGTGAAAAAATAAATACTCTAGGGAAACAAAAAACTATAATTGTAGATAGCAGACAAAATATTGAGAAATTTACTAATGTAATTACAAAACCAAACAAGATGGAAGCTATTAATGCAATTGATACAAATTACAGCTGGGAGAAGGCTGGTAAACTATTATCTAAAAAATCCAAGGCCCCTGTTTTAATGACCCTGGGTGAGGGGGGAAGCTGCTGGATTGAAGAAAACGGAAAAATTATACGGGTTCCAGCAGTTAAGACTGGAAATAATAAAGATATAGTTGGTGCTGGTGATTCCTTTCTGTCTGCATTCACGATTGCTTATTCTGCTGGGGCAAATATTAAAGAGGCAATGCTAATAGGTAATTTAGCTGCCTCGGTAGTTATTCAAAAGTTAAGGGAAACGGGAACAGCTAGTAAACAGGAAATAATCACAGCATTTAACAGTATAATGGAGGCTGGATTAGATGGAGATAATTAGACCATTAGAAGTTGAAACACTCGATATTAAAGTGGTTATATTTGATTTTGATGGTACAATTTCTACTTTGCGTCAGGGATGGGAAGAAGTGATGGAAAACCTGATGCTGGACAAGATTGCCGGAAATAACAAACCTTCAGAGCAGATAAAAAATGAGATTGTAAATTACATAGATGAATCTACGGGAATAATGACAATTTATCAAATGCAATGGTTGGAGGAGAAAGTCAAGGAGTATGGTTTAAATTCTCAGATGAAAGATAAATGGGAGTATAAAGAAGAGTATAATAAAAGACTGCTTAAAAAAGTTGATTTACGTAGGCAAAAAGTTAGAAATGGGACTTATAACCCAGGAAAATATAGAATCCAAGGTAGCCAGAAATTTTTACAGGAGTTAAATTCTAGGGAGCTTCAAATTTGCCTAGTCAGCGGTACTGATCATCCCGATATAGTGGAAGAAGCTACATTGTTGGGAGTTAAAGAATATTTTTCCCTAATCAAAGGAGCCCCAGTTAAAAGCATGGATTCTAGCAAAGAAAAAGTTTTAAAACACTTGCTGAAGGAAGAGAATTTTGAACCTAGTCAAATGGTCATTATTGGAGATGGAAAGGTTGAGATATCCCTGGCTGCTGAAAAAGGAATTCCCTCCTTAGGTATGGCTACCAATGAAAAAACTGGTCG
>JBNJDV010000104.1:0-4410 GCA_051745185.1 Bacillota bacterium | reverse complement strand
ACTTGAGAGTAACCACCACCAGCTGCACCACCTTTAATACCCATTGTAGGTCCTAAGGATGGTTCTCTGATCGCAATCATTGCGTTTTTACCTCTCTGGTTTAAGGCCTGGCCTAAACCTACTGTAGTGGTTGTTTTACCTTCTCCTGCTGGAGTAGGTGTGATTGCAGTTGTTAATATTAACTTACTGTCTTGATTTGACTGCAGTCTTTGATAGGTATCAAACTTAATCTTTGCCTTATACTTCCCATACATTTCTAAGTCGTCTTCACTTAATCCGATCTTTTCAGCTACATCAACGATCGGTTCCATTGTAGCTTCTTGTGCTATTTGAATATCGCTTTTCAAAGTATATTCCCCCTTTTTAATAAAAATTACATTATATTTATTTCTTGATTAAGAAACAAAATCCTTTAATCTAAGTTAATTTTATTAAATTAAAATAAAAATGCCAGCACTTATGCTGGCATAATTATACTCTTTATATATAATTTTAATTTAATTTTCATTTTTATTAATTTCATCTTCTTCTTTATTACTTTTATCACTTATTTCATCTTGTTTATTATCATTTTCATCATTATCTTTTTTTTCATCTGGTTCATTATTTAATTCATTCTCTGGTTCATTATCTTCAGTTGAATCATCATTACTATTTTTTGTTTCTTCTAAACTATCATCTTTACTATCTTTTTTATCATTATTATTTCCATATTCATCTTCTGGAGTAAGTTCTTTATTCTCAATTAGTTTGTTAATCTGTTTAGAATTAAGAGTTTCCTTCTCTTTTAGGGCATCAACAATACGTTCAACTGCATCTCTGTTTTCTTTAAGTAGATTTTGTGCCTTTTCATAACAATATTCAATAATAGATCTAACTTCTCTATCAATTTCAGCTGCTACTTTTTCACTATAGTTTCTGCTTCTAGAAATATCTCTACCTAAAAACACCTGTTCATCATGTTTTTGTCCTAATGTTAAGTGACCGACTTTATCACTCATACCATATTCAGTTACCATAGCTCTAGCAATCTTTGTTGCACGTTCAAGATCATTTTGAGCTCCTGTACTTATATCTTCTAAGAAAATATCTTCTGCTGCTCTACCACCGAGTAGTGATGTTATTTTATCAAACAACTCTCGCTTTGTCATAAAGTTCTTGTCATCTTCAGGAAGCGGAATAGTAAATCCACCTGCTCTACCTCTTGGAATAATAGAAACTTTATGAGTTTTATCCGCAAATTCTAATAGCTCACCTAAAAGAGCATGGCCAGTTTCATGATAAGCAACAAGATTTTTTTCTTTTTCGTTAATTACTCTGCTTTTCTTCTGAGGGCCAGCAATAACACGGTCTATAGCATCATCAAATTCAACCATACTAATTGTTTTTTTATCACGTCGGGCTGCTAAAATAGCTGCTTCATTTGCTAAGTTTTCCATGTCAGCACCTGTAAAACCAGGTGTTCTTCTTGCTAATACTTCCATATCTACACTATCATCGATAGGCTTATTTTTAACATGAATCCTAAGTATTGCTTCTCTAGCCATACGATCTGGACGATCAACAATTACTTGTCTATCAAATCTCCCAGGTCTTAATAAAGCAGGGTCTAATATATCTGGTCTATTTGTTGCTGCCATTAATATTATACCTTCATTAGGTTCAAAACCATCCATCTCAACTAATAATTGATTAAGAGTTTGCTCTCTTTCATCATGGCCGCCACCTAATCCAGCACCACGCTGTCTACCTACAGCATCTAATTCATCAACAAAGATAATACATGGTGCATTATCTTTACCTTTTTCAAATAAATCTCTAACTCTAGAAGCACCAACACCAACAAACATCTCAACAAAATCAGAACCACTTATAAAGTAAAAAGGAACCCCAGCTTCTCCTGCAATGGCTTTAGCCATCAATGTTTTACCTGTTCCTGGAGGACCAACAAGAAGTACACCTTTTGGAACTTCTGCTCCAAGATTAGAAAATTTCTTGGGGTTCTTTAAAAATTCAACAACTTCTTGTAGTTCTTCCTTCACTTCCTCATAACCCGCTACATCCTCAAATGTAACTTTCTTTTTATTTTCATTTAATTTCGCTTTGCTTTTACCAAACGACATCATCTTGCTTCCGCCGCCTTGCATTCTCTGCATGATAAAAAACCAAGCTACAATTAAAATAATTATTGGAAGTACATAACCTAAAATACTTACCCACCAGGGAGCACTAGGCTGTGGTTCAGTTTTTATATTCACATTGGCATCTCGTAATTCCTGTATTATGACCGGTATTGATTCTGGTGGAATTGGTACAGAAAAACTTTGACCACTTAACGTACCAGTCACTTTTTCATTTCCTATTATAGTTACCTGACTTATGTTACCATTCTCTATTTCCTCTAACATATCAGAATAACTAAAGTTTTCTAGAGTTTGAGGAGACTGCTGCATAAAAAATTGAGCAACAAGTATTGAAATTGCTATTAGTAGTAGATAAAATCCTATATTTTTTATAAATTTATTCAAATTACAGTTCCTCCCTTCTTAACACACATAACCATACAGTAAATCATTATAACACAAGTGCAATATTTTGTAAATAATATAAATCAAGTATACATCTCTTCTTTTAACACACCTATATAAGGTAAATTCCTGTATTTTTCAAGATAGTCAAGTCCATATCCAACTACAAATTTATCGGGTACTTCAAATCCGTTGAAATCAGCATTAACTTCTTTTTCAGTACGTCTATCAGGTTTATCTAATAATGTAGCTACTTTTATGTCAGCTGGTTCCCTTGTTTTAAGTAAATCAATAACATGTTTTAATGTTAAACCTGTATCCATAATGTCTTCAACAATTAATACATGTCTTCCTTCAATGTTTTCTTCCAAGTCCTTTATTATACGAACCATACCAGATGAGGTAGTTCCTTCATAACTAGAAACATCCATAAAATCAAATACAACAGGTAAATTAATATGTCTAGCCAAATCAGACATAAATAATACAGCACCTCTTAAAACACAAAGCATTACGATATCATCTTCCTCACCATAAGCTTCGGTTATCTCTTTGCCTAATTCCTTAATTCTTTTTTCAATCTGCTCTTCAGTTAAAATTACTTCAGAAATATCATCTTCAAAAATATGTCTCTCTTCCATTTTTAGTCCTCCTTATGGTATCTAATTAATAATGTTTTTTCACTCGATTTTTTTAATTTGAACCTATCATCCATTCTATAACCACAAATCCATATTAGTTTATCATCTCCATTAAATAAGATTGGTATTTTATCTCTTAGATAATCAGGAACTTTTTGGTCAATAAAAATATCTTTTACTTTTTTATGTCCGTTCATTCCAAGTGGTATAAATCGATCTCCATCTTTTCTATTACGAATTTTTAAAGGAAATACTATTTTTTCAAAATCAATTAAACAAACATTATCCTTTTGATAATTTTTCCAGTCAAGTTTCTTATTAATTATTTCAACATCTACACTCTGTTCAAACGGTAGGTTAAAACTACCTTCAGAGTCAATCGATATTTCAAATGATTTATCAATATCAATAGTTCCTTTAAATACAAGCAGTTTGTTATAAGATATTTTTAATTTAATATCATCTGGTAATTCTAATAAATCACCTGTTTTATTGTTCTTTATAAATCCTATTATATAATTATAATGTTTATAGTAAAAATTATCAATATTACCCTTAATATCCAAAAGGACTTTATTGATAATTCTTTTTATAATAGCAGGGTGTAAATTATTTAATTTATCTAAATTAAAAACATACTCTTTACTATTTTTTTCTATTAATACTTCTTTTAGAGAAGCTTCAGCATGTGTATCAATAAAATCATAATCTTCCATAATTATATCTGATAATCTTATTAAAGATTTTTTAACATTTGGATTGATTTGTTCCTCTATCATTGGTAAGATGTTATTTCTAATCCTGTTTCTACTATATAAATCACTTTCATTACTGGGATCAAAAACAGGAGATAAATTATTAATATTACAATAATCTAGAATTTCAGATCTATAAAATACCAATAAAGGATGAATTATATTCATTTCATATAAATTAATACTATCTTTTATACCTATTAATCCTCTTGTTCCACTTCCTCGAAAGATATTAAATAAAATTGTTTCAACATTATCATCTTTATTATGAGCTAAACATACCTTATCAATATTTCTTTTTTTATAAATATCCTTTAAAAATTTAAACCTTACTTCTCTTGCACCTTCTTCAGGAGATAGATTATTTGTTTTAACATAATCTGGCACATCAAACTTTTTAATTATATACTCAATATTTCGTTGTTCACAAAATTTTTTCACAAAGTCTGCTTCACTATCTGCTTCATTTCTAAATAAATGGTTTAA
>JBNJDV010000103.1:0-4441 GCA_051745185.1 Bacillota bacterium | reverse complement strand
TTTAAATCTTTTTGATAAAATATTACTGACAGCAAATAATATTATTAAAAGTATTATCTGTACTACATTATAGTATGAAAACAGGTATTTATTTAAAAAATCTAATACTAATTTTTCAACTGTATTATATATTTCTTGTAATTGCAATTAGAGTACCTCCTCACTATATATAATATTCAGCAAATATTATCAAATTCCTTTTGATATTTTTATTTAAAATAATTGGAGTCGATTTATATGAATATGTTAAACATTTTAATATTAACAATTATAGTATTATATTTTGTTATTATAGTATACTACTTTCGCAAAAAAGAGTATAGAGAACACGGCGAGTTAAATACTTTGTTTTTTATTTCAGCGGGAGTACTCTTTTTTTTACCAATAACACTTACTTTTTTAAAAGTTAGTTATATTTATCTTCTTTATATATATATATTAGTTGCAACATCTGCATTGATCATAAATTATACTTTAAAGAAGTATCTATTAAGCAAAGAAAATAATTTAAGGATTACTATATATCTAGTATATTTGTTTATAAATTTAATATTTTTACAGTTTGATAACAATCTTAATTATATTAAAATCAGTTCACAAATTTTAGCAGCAATATTTTTTCTAGATATAGGGTATTATGTAAATAATAGCAGTAAAATTAAAGATATACATAAGATATTTTTCTCAACACTTTTTATATTATGGGCATCATATGAGTTTTTAACAATCTTTTTTACAACAAACATTTTATATTTAATAGGATTAATATTCCCAATATCCATAGCCTATGAGTTTATCAATTTACAGCTAGAACTTGTTAATAATGAACTCAAAAGTTATGGAAAAAGATTTAAAAGTATATTTGATAATGCTTCAGATGCTTTTTTTGTAATTGATCGGGATACTTTTGAGGTATTAAATATTAATAACACTGTGACTGATATATTCAATATAGATAAAAAAAATATTGATCAGATTGATTTTAAAGATATATTTGAAGATGATTCATATTATGAGCTTATCGAATTCATTAAAAATAATGAAGAATTTGAAAATAATAGGATAAATGAATTAAAGGCAAGAGATCAAAAAAACAATATAATACACCTAGAGAGTGAAATTACTTCAGTAGATTTTGAAAAGGAAAACGCTATTATCTTAGCGATGAAAGATAAAACCGAAGAGATTAAACTAAAAAATAAAATTGAGGAACTTCATGATGTAGCTATAAAAATGGAAAATTCATCTAAAAAAGAAGAAATATACAGCTTAACAGTTGAAGCGGCGGATTCAATATTAGACTATGATGTCGTCTCTTTAGATATTGTAAAAGATGGTAAATTAATTCCGGTTGGGATATCAAAAGATATAACTGATGAAGATGTAAAATCAGTTGATTTAGATGAAACCAGTTTAGCAACAAAAACATACCATGAACAAAGAACCATTGTTTGTAATAATATACCTGCAGAAAGAGATGCATCCCCTGTTAAATTTCAATATAAGTCTGCTTTAACAGTGCCAATTAGTAAATTTGGAATCTTTCAAATTATTTCTGAAGACTATAACTATTTTACCGATCAGGATAAAAACTTAGTTGAGCTTTTAATTTCACATACTACAGCTGCTTTAAAAAGGTTAAATCGGGAAGAAGAAATTAAATATTTTGGATTTCATGATTATTTAACCGAACTATATAATAGAGATTATCTTGAAGAAGAATTGTATAGGTTAAATCAAGGCAGGCAGCTTCCTTTGAGTTTAATAATTGCAGATGTAAATGGTCTAAAGTTAATTAATGATACTTTTGGACATGCTGATGGAGATAACTTACTTAAAATGATAGCTAATACATTAAAAGAAGCCTGTCGTGATGAAGATATTTTAGGTAGATGGGGTGGAGATGAGTTTTTAATTGTTTTACCGGAAACTGATCAAAATGAAGCAGAAAAGATAAAGAATAGAATGGAAAAGAGATTAACAGCCCGGCACTATAAAAAAATTCCACTTTCAGTTTCATTTGGACATGCTACAAAAAATAAAAATGAAAATATAGGTATAAAAAAATTAATCGATGAAGCAGATCATAAAATGTATAATAACAAAACTCAAGATTATAAAAAGAACAGTAAAAAAATGTTAGAAGTATTATATAATAAATTAAATAATAAAGGTTTTGAAACAGAAGAGCACTGCAGGAGAGTGGAGAAAATTGCCGGCAGCTTTGCTGAAGTATTGAACTTAAAACAAGAATATATAGAAAATGTTAAAAAAGTTGCTCGCATTCATGATATTGGTATGGTTAATATACCTTCTGATATTGTTAATAAAAAAAGAGAATTAACTACAGAAGAATACACTATAGTAAAATCTCATCCAGAAGTAGGTTTTAGGATTGCAAACTCTTTAAACGAAAACTCTGAAATAAGTCAATCAATACTGCATCACCACGAATGGTGGAATGGTAAAGGATACCCTAAAAAAATTAGAGGAAAAAATATACCACTAATCGCTAGAATCATTTCTATTGTTGATGCTTATGATGTCATGATACATGATCAAGTATATAAAGATAAAGTTTCCAAAAAAGAGGCATTAAGAAAAATAAAAGCAATGGCTGGAATACAGTTTGACCCTAATTTAAGTGATACATTTATTAATGATGTTATAAATAATAATAAATAGGATTGAGAGGAGATACAGATTAATGCTTTATTTAAATAACATGAAGATAAAGTATAAAAAATTAGACAAGGTATTAATTGTAGGTTCAGGTATAGCAGGTATGAAGGATGCAATTGAAGTAAAAAAACATGGGCTTGAACCAGTCATCTTTACTAAATAAAAAGCAGGTCGAGACGGTTCTTCTATAATGTCAGAAGCTGATTTGGCTTTAGATAGTAGAAATTCTAATAAGATTTTTGGTGTGGATGGTAATTTAAAAGATTCTCCTTATCAATTTTATTTAGTAGAAAAACATGTAAGACTAGCGTCTAAATATATAAGTGAACTAAGAGATTTGGGACTTGAAATCGATACATTAATAAAAACAGGTGGCCATAAATATCCTCGTGGATTATGGACTTCTGGAGAAAAGGTAGTTCAATTATTAAAAAAAGAAATCAAAAATAATAATATTGAAATTAATGATAACAGCTTATTAATTGATCTAATTTCAGTAGAAAATAAAATAAATGGAGCATTGATTTTATCTTTGAAATCAGGTGAGGTTACATTCTATAGGACAAAGGCAGTAATTTTAGCAACTGGAGGAGCTTCAAATCTATACTCACAGAATACTAATTCACCTTTTACAACCGGTGATGGTATGGCTGCTGCATATAGAGCAAATGCAGAGTTAGTAGATATGGAATTTCCCATGTTTTTACCTTTTACAGTTATTAAATCTGATCTTTTGAAGGAAATGGTTTTTCCATATGACTTAATAATTAATTTAAATGCACATATGTTAAATAAAAGGGGAGAAAGATATATCCTAGATTGGGCTCCTCAACAGAAGGAAAAAACGACTCGGGATATTAACTCTATTGCTGCAGAAATGGAAGTAAAAAATGGAAATGGAAATCCAAATGATGGAGTATATATGTCATTTAAACATTTACCCAATAATATTATCAAAGAAAGTGCAAACTGGTTACCTGATAATATAAAAAATTGGAAGTACGGAGAAATAAATTATAAGGATTTAATTGTAGATTTAAATAAAGATGCATTAGAAGTAAAACCCGGTTGTCATTTCTGGAATGGTGGAATAAAAATAGACATTAACTCTTCAACAAATATCAATGGGTTATATGCCTGTGGAGAAGGTACAGGTGGAATTCATGGCAGTAACAGGATCTCCGGAAATGCATTAACCCAGGCATTAGTTTGGGGTGGAGAAGCAGGGAAATATTGTGCAATATATTTAAAGGATTTAAATGAAAAAGCTTTTAATGATAAAAAGATAAAAGACCAATTAAGAAATTTGAAAAGCAAAATCTTTAATCCGATATTAGATAAAAAAGGACATTCACTAATTGAAGTTAGAGATAAGTTACATAGAATCGCTGAAAACTATTTAAGGCCGGTTAGAAGTAAAGATGAATTGAATAAAACAGAAAAGTTGTTTAATAGTTTAGAGGAACAAATCAATAACCAGTTCACAAATAATAAAAGGATGATTTTCTAATAATGAAAACAATAGTTAAGGCAGCTAAATTAAGAGAAGAAAGCCGAGGAGCACATTTTAGAGAAGACTATCCTAATATAGATAATAAAAATTGGTTAAAAAATATAGTTTTATATAAAAACAAACAAAATCTTTTAGATACAAAAATTAAAGATGTAGTTATAAATGATATTAAACCTCCTGAAGAGATAATACCTTATGGAGAGGAACAATGATTATGGATAATGATAAATATATAAATATAAAAAT
>JBNJDV010000102.1:0-4494 GCA_051745185.1 Bacillota bacterium | reverse complement strand
TAATGAACTTTATAGACAACGCCTATATTGAATATGGTACAATAAAAGCAGATGCAGATCAGATTAGGGTATTAGAAGAAGAAAACAAAGCAGTATTAATCGGTAATGTTTCAGGACAACAGGGAGAAAATTCATTTAAAGCAGATCGTATTGAAATTATAAATAACGGAGATAAGATTGAAATGGTGGGTAATGCTCAGGTTATCTTTGTAGAGGAGCAAGAATAAATGACTATTACAGCTAAAAATTTAGTTAAAGAATATGATAAAAGAAAGGTTGTTAACAATGTAAACCTAGATGTTAATAAAGGTGAAATAGTAGGTCTATTAGGCCCAAATGGAGCCGGAAAGACAACAACCTTTTATATGATCGTAGGTCTTATAAAGCCTGATAGTGGGTCAATCTTTTTAGATGATTATGATATGACACATCAACCGATGTATAAAAGAGCTAAAAAAGGTATAGGTTATTTAGCTCAGGAACCTTCGGTTTTTAGGAAGATGTCTGTTTATGATAATATCAAAGCTGTATTAGAGTTAAGAAACTTATCTGAAAAAGAGATGGAAGATAAGGCAATGGAATTAATTTCAGAGTTTAGACTGGGTAAAATAAAAGACAGTTACGGATATCAATTATCAGGTGGAGAAAGAAGAAGGGTTGAAATTGCGAGGTCACTGGCAATAGAACCTTCTTTTATTTTACTAGATGAACCTTTTACAGGAATTGATCCTATAGCTGTTAGTGAAATACAAAAAATTATTACCTATTTAAAAAACAAAGGATTAGGTGTTTTAATTACTGACCATAGTGTTAGAGAAACACTTACAATAACAGATCGAGCATATATAATGTATGAAGGAGATATCTTAATGTCCGGTAATTCAGAACAGATTGCAGAAAGCAAATTAGCCCGTGAATTTTATCTAGGAGATGAATTCAAGATCTAGCAGATAGATAAGGAGGTAAACTTTTGAAGTTAGTTTATAAATATATATCAAAAGAATTAATAGCTCCCTTTTTCTTTGGTGTAGCAGCCTTTGTAGGGATATTTATAGGAACAGACCTATTATTTAGACTGACTGATTTTTATTCAAATTGGGGAATCGGTATCATAACATTATTAAAATTATTTTTTTTAAGTTTACCTTCAATAATTGTATTAACCTTTCCGATGGCTACATTGTTGGCAACTATCATGGCTTACAGCAGGCTTTCAAATGATAGTGAGATAACTGCTTTTAGAGCCGGAGGAGTTAGCATATATAAGTTGGTTATTCCAGCTTTAATTTTAGGACTTATCATGAGTTTTTTTGCAATCGGTTTAAATGAATATGTTGTACCTAGATCAAATTATCTGTATGATAAGATTGTTTGGGAGTTCCAACACGGACGGCAGCTCCCCTCAACACAGTACAACCTATACCTAACACCGATAGAAGGCAGTAGTAACCGTCCGGACTATATACTATATACTCATAAATTTGACGGTGATACGGGAGTAATGACAGATGTTTACTTACAGGACTATGAAGAAGGAAAACCTACAGTATTAATTCAGGCTGAAAGTGCTGAGTGGCTTGATACAGGTTGGAAGTTCTATAATGGTGAAATATTTTATCTTAAAACAGGTGAAAGGATTCCTGCTTTAAAGTTTGATGAATATAATGCGACACAGATCTTTAATGAACCACAAGAGATTTCAAAGTTGAATAAAAAAATTGATGATATGAACTTTGGGGAATTACTTGAATACATTGAACTAAGAGATAGCCAGGGTAGAGAGACGCTTGAAGAAAGTGTTAAGCTACACCAAAGGTTATCAATACCTTTTGCCAGCTTTATCTTTGCATTACTGGCAGCTCCGTTGGGCATAAAGCCGGGGCGTTCAAGTGGTTCAGCAGTAGGTATGGGCTTAAGTATAATTGTAATATTTATTTACTATATTTTAATGACTGTTGGTGATGCATTAGGTTCTCAGGGTACAATATATCCCTGGCTTGGAGCCTGGCTGCAAAATATTGTGTTTTTAATTTTAGGTAGTGTTTTATTATACAGGGTTGCTAGATAATAGGAGTGTAAACTATGAGTGGAATTAATATAATGATATTAGTATTAATATTTAGTGGAGTAATAGCCTATATTGGTGACAGAATAGGCATGAAAGCGGGTAAAAAAAGGGTTTCCCTTTTTGGATTGAGACCGCGTTATTCCTCGATGATAATCACTGTAATGACAGGGATACTTATCGCCCTGTTAACAATTTCTATATTACTATTTGTATATACTAATTTAAGACAGGCCCTATTTAACATCAATGATGTATTAAATAGATTACAGAACTTAAATGAACAGCTTGCTGAAAAAGATACAGAACTAGAAGAAATGAAAACTGAGATTGATGATAAAGCTGCTGAGTTGGAACAGCTTGCTCAACAGAGGGACCAGCTGACGACAGAGCTGGAAAGCACTAAAAAAGAGTATGAAGAGACTAAAGAAGATTTAAATGAAGCTAATCAAGAGATAGAACAGCTTGAAAAAAACAGATCAGAACTAGAAAAGAATATTGCTTTACTTGAAGAAGAAAGAGATAAGCTTGAAACACAGGTAACAGATCTAAACCAGAGAATTAGTACATTAACTGAAGATTATGAAGAGGTAAAAGACCTTGCAACTCAATATAGGACAGGTATGGTCTACTATATGGGTAAAAATATAGTGTATCAAAAAGGTGATATCGTATATTCTAAAGTTTTAGAAGCCGGACAGTCTCAAGATAAGATCATAGATGATTTAAACAATATGCTAGATGAAGCCAATGAAATAGCAAAAGATCATGATATTATGATTGATGAAGAAACAGGACGAGCTCTAAGAATACAGTATGAAGATGTCTCAAATGTAGCAAAAATATTATATAATATGGACCAAGGACAGAAGGTTATAGTTAGTTTGGTTGCAAGCTTTAATGTACCGGAAGGAGACTGGTTATCTGTAAACTTCTTATTAAACAAAGACTTTATAGTCTTCAATGAAAATGAAGTTATAGCAAGTAAAATAATAAATGCTAGTTCATCAACAGATGTTTTAGAGACTGAATTAGAAAAATTATTGAACACAATAAATGGTAAAGCCATCCAACAAGGTATACTACCTGATTCAGAAGGACAGGTAGGTTCACTAGATTTTAGTGAATTTTATAATATCTTAAATAGGATTAGATCAATGGACGGTGAAGTAGAAGTCAAAGTAATTGCTTCAGAAGACATCTGGAGAGAAGACCGATTAGGAGATAATATTAAGTTTGAAATATCAGATCCAATCAAAGGAGATTTAAGTAATGTTAATGGGGATTGATCCAGGAAGAAACAAATGTGGTGTTGCAGTTTTAACTGAAGATGGTAAAGAAGTACTTAAAGAGATATCCAAAACTTCTACTTTAAGTACGAAACTAGAAGAAATCTTAGAAAACTATTCAATTGATAAAATTATACTAGGTAATGGCACATATGCAGATAAAGTATTTAATATTTTAAAACTCTTATTTGATGAAAGAAAAATTATATTTATAAATGAAGAAAATACTACTTACCTTGCTGAACAAAAGTATCTAAAAGAAAATCCACCCCTTGGATTAAGTTTTCTAAATAAGGTTATGAAGTTTAAACCAAGGAAACCATTAGATGATTATACGGCAGTTGTTTTAGTTGAAAAGTTTCTTAAAACAGATAATTAGATAATTAATTTAAATATTAAAAACCCTTGTCAAAGCTTTTAAACACTTTGACAAGGGTTCTTTAATTTGTTTATTTAATTTTTATTTAGAATCTGTAATTAAATGTAATACTTAGTTTTGAATAAGATAAATCTGTTTCGTCAGTACCTTCTGTATAAGTTCCACTGTTAACGGAATACATTAAGCCTAAATTCATTTGATTTAATAAGCCTAAATTTACTTGATCTGAGTTATTTAATTGAGCGAGATTAATTCCAATGCCAGCTCCATAATATAGACCACCACTAAGTTCTCCAGCACCTACAAAGTCGTCATTACCATTAAATAAGTTATATCCTAAATGACCTACAACATGAGCTCCTTCTTCTAGGTCATATTTAACTAGACCATAAAGAGGAATGAAATTAAATTCAGCGGTATTAGCAAAAGTAGGATCATCAACACCTCTAGGAAGTTGATAGGTAACACCTGCACCAAAACTCATCTCATCTCTAAAAGGCATTACATATTCGCCAGTAATAGAGAAACCAGCATCGGTGTCATAAGAGGTGTCCTCATCTTTCATACTTCCACCCATATCATAATTTGCACCTACAAAAAATTCACCAGATCTAAACATTCTAGCCATATCATTTTGAGCAAAAGCGCTACCACTAACTAAAAGTAAAGATAATACAATAACTAAAATACCTAATTTTTTCATCTAAACCCTCCTTGTTATATTTGTTTTCATTTCTAATAATATAATTATTTATTAACAT
>JBNJDV010000101.1:0-4581 GCA_051745185.1 Bacillota bacterium | reverse complement strand
GCACTTGCATAACCTAGACAGCCGAGTATAATCTGTTGATTCTTGTTTGGTTTTAGAATAAAGTTTTCTGCTAATTTCATTAGTCTTTTACCTCCTTTCTTATTGTAATTTAAAGTATTAATTATCTTTTTGGTTTTCAATATACTGTTTAACTGAATAAACACAAGTTCTAGCATGAACCAAATTATTTTTATTACTCATAACTTACCACCACTTTCTTACATATAGTGTATAAATAGTAAGTTGTAAAACAAAATATAACAAAGGTTTTTCGAGGTTATATATGGTATCAAAAGATTAAAACCGAGCAAATTCATCACCCATTTAAAAAAGGGTGGGTTCTTTGCTCTTTCTTCCTAAATTATATATCCTTTTATCATCAAGGTTAAAATAACTACAAATAGACAGTACCATTCCTGTAACACAGGTCTCACTAATGTTAATTGTTTTAGAAAAGTTAATCCCTCCATCATTATTTAAACCTTTTTCTAATAAAACTTGGGCTCCTTTTACTGCTTTTTCATTATCCTGTGGCAAATTTAATCTTTTTAACAGTATAAGTGTATATGTTGAAGAAATCCACTTCGGTGAATAAAGTCCATTACCCCAAATCCAGTTATCACCTTGTTTAGATATGAGTTTATGACCCCATCCGTTTTCTGCAATATCTTGTTGAAGTCGTTCTAATTTTTTTCTATCAGTATCTAATAGATCTCTATGAAGTTGATATTTTATGGAAGGATCTCCTTTTAATAACCACTCTATCAACTCATTTTTTTCATTATGTTTTTCCTTCCTATAATCAGCCATTCTTTTTCCCTTTAATGTCTTCAATTGTAATCTCAACTATCTCTGTTTTATCTAAAGCATTATCAACATATTTATAACCTTTTTCTTTAAAACTAGGTGAAAATTTATCTATAAAACCCCTAAGTGCTTCCCTTTTGATCTCTTTATCTACAAACTTTGCCTTTCCAAATACGATTACACTTTCATACTTCGAAGTAAAATTATTAGGAACTAATTCATACTTATTAACCACAGAAAACGATACCCTATTATTAAATCTTATATTATCTAACTTATGACCATCTTTTGCACAGTGGAAATAGATCTTTTTGTTTAATATAATATAATTAACGGGAACACCATAGGGATAGCCATTTTCTCCAACCGTTGATAATATTCCATATTCAGTTGTTTTTAAAATATCATATACCTTTTTTTCACTAAGTTTTTTTTCATCTCTTCTCATCTTTTTAAACATAATTTCCTCCGTGTTTTTTGTTTTAATTAAAATTATCTTTTCTTTTTAGCTGAAAATAGAAAGTAATCATCATCTTTAATTAACATATCTTCAAAACCATAAGTCCAACTCATAAGTCTTAAAACTTCATCAGTTGGAATTGCATTATCTTGATCATGTTCGATTTTATCATGATGTTCTTTTAAAGCTTGACGTGTTTTCGAATGTACAATTAAAAATACTCCTCCAATTTTTAATTGTTTATAAGCATTTTTAAAAACCATGTCAATTTTTTGAAGATGAGGAATTGTATCAAATACTATGACAAAATCAAAAGTTTTGTCTAATTCAATTTTTGTTTCGAAGTCAACTCTTTTTACATTGGCTTCTGGAAACTTTTCTTTGAAAACTTCTAGCATCTTTGATGCTATATCTATTCCTAGATAGTATTCAGGATTCTTTTTTTCTAAAATGGAATAAAGTATACCTGTTCCACAACCAACATCTAATATAGAATCATTTTTACCTATTTTATATCTTTTAACAAAGTCTTTGCCAACCTCAATACTTTTTTGAGGTACATTATCATCCCAATTTTCTGCTTTTTTATTAAAAAATTCTGCTTCATTTTTGTTTTTTTCACTCATAAACAAATCCCCCGATAGTTAATATATTTTGTCACATCTTATAGTGGTTTAACTCTTCTTCATAATAATCTTCTGACTCAAAAGTCCAGATCCTAATATTACCTGAATCAAGAATTGCAATACGATGTTCAATATCATCTGCATATATCTTTCTTATGTAGATCTTTTCTTCTTCTTTAACAAACTTATATCCGGCTAACATTAATTTTTCTTCAATCTCTTCATCAGAAGAATAATTGCCTTCATAAATTTCATAAACTGTACCCTCTTCAATCTTTTCTAAATTAAACTCATCTACTATTGACATTTTAATTCCTCCTATGAACTATTTTTTTTATTGTAGACTATATATGAATTTCTTTAATGCTAAAGCAGTATCAACAATTTTTTCAAAATCAACTATTTTTAAATTATCTTTTTTAGTATGAACAAAAGACATTATTTCCTCTAATTTGTTTGTTGTAAATGCTAGTGCTGGTATTCCCTGTTGTGCTAAAACAGCGTGTTCTCCTTGATACCATTTTTCTCCCTCTGTCATATTAAACTTAGAAAAATTATTAATTGCCGATTTAGTGATCTGTGTATTATAGGTTGTATAAGCGGTTTTGCCATTTATATAACCCATCCCATCAATATTGATACCCAGTAAAATATTTTTTAGTTCATTTTGTTTTTCAATGAAATATAGTCTCTGTCCAGGGTTAGAATAGTAATCTTCACCATTTAATAACGCTATTTCTATATTATAGTTTAGGTTTTCTTTGCCTATTAGATCTGCTAATAATAATAAAGCGGTAACACCGGTTGCATTATCAACTGCACCAGGTGAATTTAATTTACTATCAAAATGAGCAAATAAAACTATCTTTTTATCCACTTCATTATTAAATTCAACTATTATATTTTTTCCAGATGACTCTTCTTTTAAAGTATTTATCTCTATTTTGGCAGTTTTATTAACCTTGTTTTTTAGTTTTTCTCCTGTTTTATCTTTTATATAAATTGATGGTAATAAAAAGTCGCCATCTTCAATAAGTGGAAATGGATACATTCCACCTGCAGTATTTTCGTCTTTTCCTGTTGCGGCAATTACAGCTTTAAATCCCTTGTTTTCAAGCAGGCTTATTATTTCTTTATGTTCCTCAATATTATAAAAAGGGAAATTTTTTGGAACCAACTGTTCCTTTGTTAAATCATCTGTTAAAAGTACTATTTTATCTTTTCCATCAATTTTTCTTAATTCTTCTAAATTTGAAGCTGTACATAAATCACCTTCAATTTTTGCACTTGGTGAATAAGGACTAATAGATGCTTTATACTCATTACTATCTACTTCAAAGGATACATCTAAAGGTTCCCAGTCAAAACAGTTAAAGGTTTCTTCTTTTATTAGTGAAGCTTTGCTATTATTTAACACATGTAAAAGATAGTCTGCTGCTTTTTGATTTTGAAGACTACCCACATGACGATCAGTTAAACTTTCACATAGATATACCATGTGATTTTTTGCTTTCTTTAATAACGTTTTTTCCATAAGTTCACCACTTGTCTTCTATTTTTAATTCAAGAAACCGGATTTGTTGTTGTACAGGGAAGATCAACACAACATTTCCCACAGACATCTGCGATATCTAAATTATTATGATGTTCAGCATTCTCCAAACAGAGCTCATAACAGGTGAATCTATTAAAGCTATCTTCTTTTAGAGAACCATTAACACATCTTGTTACACATACCCTACATGAACCATTATATTTATATAGACAGTACTCCTTACTATCTCTTTTAGTAGGTTCCAGCTTAAGATCTGTTACAATACTTCCCACCCTACCGGCACAGCCTTTTTCTGTTATTAACATATTGTTAATACCAAAAGTACCTAATCCAGCGATATATGCAGCATGGCGATGAGACCAATCACTAATTAGTTTTTCTTCATCAAAGTTATGAGTGGCTTGTATTACTGTAGACTTATAGCCTTGTTCAGTTAAGTATTCTTTTATTTCTTTATTTAATTCATAAATTAATTGATTTGTTTCTATATATGCAACAGCCCAGTCTCTAGAACTCAACCGACCATCAACATTAGACTTATTAATCGATTTATCGAATGGTAAAAAAAAGCTGATAACTGTTTGAGCATTTTTTAATAAGTTTTCTGGTAAAGCATGATTTTTTGATACAACCTCTTTAAGTTTTTTAAATAATGGGTCATTGCTATCAGCATAAGCAGTAAGAGGACTTCTCCAGGAACTTTTAATATCGGACTTTTGCTCATATTTACTTACATATTCTTTAATGATATTTTCTAACTTTTCTTTCAAGATTAAAACCCCTCTTTTGTTTTTAATCTAAATCCAATCTAGATTTCTTTTAGTGAACTGACTTTCTTTATCTCCGGTATTAACAGTTTCTTTTGACTCAAATAACATTATTAAGGTCTCTTTTTCAGCAACTGGTTTATGTTCTACTCCCTTAGGAACTATTACAAGTTCACCTTTTTTTAATACTTCCTCACTATTTCTATACTTCATAGTTAATTTGCCTTCAACTATGAAAAATAGCTCATCATCTTCTAAATGTTTGTGATATTCAAACTCACCTTTGATCTTAGCTAACTTAACATGCATATCATTTACTTCTCCAATAATCTTAGGATCCCAATACTGGTCAATTAATTTAAACTT
>JBNJDV010000100.1:0-4584 GCA_051745185.1 Bacillota bacterium | reverse complement strand
ATATCTGTAATCTTTAACATATTTACTATATGGAACATCAATAAATTTTGCTGCAAATGTCATAATAATATTTAAATTGGGAATTTTATCTACTTCTTTTCCCTTCAATCTCCTAAATACTCTCTGATAAGAATTCATTATCTCACTCCCAAAAATATTATTGTCCACTTAAATCATATATTTAGTTGCTTTTTTTATCTTTCCTTTTTGAAGGCTAAAAATATTTATTTAATGAAGGTCAGAGAATCTAATTAAACTTTTCAGATTTGTCTTTTATTAACATTAATTTATTTGCCCTTTTTAGTTGCTTAATCTCATATTCTCTCTTCATTGCCTTACTCTTTGATTTAAACTTTTCTGAATAGACTAATTTTACAGGTCGTCTTCCCTTGGTATACTTTGCACCCTGTCCGTCATTGTGCATCTGGATCCTTCTATCTAAGTCATTTGTATAACCGGTATAGAATGTGTCATCAGAACATCTTACTATATATACATAATGCATTATTTACAACTCCAGATTAATTAATAATCTTCCAATCATTCCTTTTAGCATATTTCAATAATTTTTCATCAGGATTTACTGCAACTGGATTTCCAAAGGATTTTAATAATTTTAGGTCATCAATACTATCTGCATAAGCATAAGAGTTATTCCATTCAATATCTATTGTACTATACTTATTTTTTAAAGCCCCTAACTTTTTCGAACCACTAATTACTGAATATCTTTTTTTAGTATTAATATTATTATTTAATATATTGCTGCCGATTATGTCATCAACTTCTAATCTAGCTCCTACATTTATTAGAAGTTCAATAAATGCCCCTGATAATATAATTATCTTAAAGTCTTCTTCTCTATATTTATCCATTTCTTTTAATACTTTTTTATTATAATGATTTTTGGCTTCATTTTCTACTTTCCTAAAATATTCAGCTATTTCTTCTTTACTCATACCATCAAAAATTTTACTGAATTCATACATAAACTTAACCTTCATTTTTTCTTTGCTTATTTTAGTTATACTAGGATTTTTATATTTTATTATTAATGGAGTTAATCTTAAATATAGTTTAAATAACTTAAATTTAGAATATCCATATTTTTTCCAGCAGGAAATCAAAAATGGTATTGTCTCCTTCGGAAATATTGTTCCATTAAAATCAAAAACCGCTAACTTCATTTTTTTACACAACCTTTTTATCTTTCAATTCCATCTCTTGCTTTTATGCCTTTATTGAAGTAATGTTTTATTTCTTTCATCTCTGTGACTAAATCTGCTCTTTTGATTAGCATATCATCTGCATACCTGCCTGTTAAGATAATTTCAGTACTTTCTTTTTTATTATTAATTACTTCTATTACTTTACTGGGGGATAGAAGATTATAGTATACAGCTATATTTATTTCATCTAATATTACTATATCATACTTTCCCTTTTTTAATACTTCATTTATTTTTTCTAAACCTTGTTCAGCAGCTTTTATGTCATCTTCTGAAGGTTCTCTATTTATAAAACAGCCCTTACCATATTGTTCAATCTTAAATCCAGGTAAGTACTTTCCTGCCTTTGCTTCACTATATTTCATGCTTTTAACAAACTGGCCGATATATACTTTTTTTCCTGCACATACCGCTCTTAATGCTAGACCTAATGCAGCTGTGGTTTTACCTTTTCCGTTTCCTGTATATAGTTGAACAAAACCTTTATTCATATAAATCACCTTTTATTTTGTATTATTATAGTCTCGTTCTGCTCTTTGTTTAATTCCTTTTAACATCTCCCACTGCTGGATACCTGCTCCAGCCGGTTCTGTAATCACATAATTCATTAGATCAAATAAAAAGCCGTCACCTATATCACTCTGCCACTTTACAATCAATCTAGTTTTGTTTTCCTGTACTTTATTTAGTTTATATACCCAGGTCACTACATATTCATCTTCTTCAACACCGGTAAGAAGTAAATGATCATTTTCTTTGATCTCTTCTACTAAAAACGATATATCAGGTACAATGCTAATTTTATCACCTTGATTTAGGTTCTGAAGTTCTGGTATAACTCTATCTGCCGACCTATCATTTTGATAAAAATAGTTATCAGCTGCTAATCTATTAATAAAGTCCCAATTGTACCAGCCTGCCCTTTGATATCCGATCTGGATTAAATATGACCAGACATATTCAGGAGGTGTATTTATTGTAATAGCCTGTTCATATACCATATCTGGATTATTAACATACCCATCTCCGGGCATTTCCATATTTCTTTCGGTTTTAGTAATACCTTTATTAACCCATAAATCTCTTAAAATAAGTGCATATATGCTTAAAAATATTATTAATAATAACAAACCATATACAACAGTTTTTAAAAATACTTTTTTGAAATTCATATTTTCCCTTTCTTTAAACAAAGATGACTACAAGGATCAAGTTCATTAAACTGGCTGATATCAAACTTGGCCAAATAGAATCTGTCTTATATGCAGTATAGCCGCCAATACAACCTACACCTAAAAATGCATAAACAAATACATAAACTATACCTGATACCAAAGGCATCATGAAAGTTACAATTAAATTTGGTAAAGCAAAGAGGACAGCCTGAAAAATAATTGCTTTTAAAGGACTTAACTTATCTTTTAATCTTTGATATAGATATCCCCTAAAGAAAAGCTCTTCCCCAAATATTGTAATAAACAAAGTTATTAAAAACATCATTATTAATGAACTTATTTCGCTGCCATTAGATAACCAAATGAAAGTAGGATCTGGAGGACTTGCATTTACAGCTAGTTCAATTAATAGTCTATAAGCATTAGACCACGGTTCAAATACTAGATACATTATAGATAATAATACAAAATGTACTAACGTATATTTTAATAATATTTTTTTAGGAACTTTAATTGTACCTAATATTTTTATACCATCTTTAAATAAAACAATTAGTGGAACGATAAGCCAAACATATGTGAAAATCGGTATTGAAGTACTATATATAAAAACTATTGTAGTTAGAACTATCAAGGCAAAGCTAAGCCAAATTGTTAATGTTTTTTTCATTTTACTTTTCTCCTATTAATAATTGGTTATCATTTCTTTTAGAGTTTTATAAAACTTATCTTTAGCATACTTTTCTTTCCATGGAATATGTCCACATTTTTCTAATATCTTATATTCATAATCCTTCTTTAGTTCATCCAGTGGTTTTACTACACCATATGTTGGATGAGGATCATAACTGCCGTGTATAATATTAATCTTACAGTTTATTCTTTCTAATGCTTTTATTAATTCATTATTTTTTCTTAAAACTGATGCTTCTTTCCATATTTTTTTATATAAGTCATACCTAAAATATAGATTGTCATTTTTACTGTCAATTAGTTGATATGAATCAGCTTTTTCAAATAAAGTAATTAAACTTTTAAAATCTCTATCACTAATTGTATCTCCACTTGAAAACTTTTTACTTAATTTTAAAAATTCATTCTTTTCTTTTTCATCAAGTCTATTTATTCTTTTATCCATAATATTTTTACTGTCTTTTTCTAAAAATGGACCACTGCTAATTAAAATCAGTTTTTCGACTAGTTTTTGATATTTTGATGTGAATAATATTCCTAACCAGGCTCCCCAGGAGTATCCTATTATGGTTACAGGATCTTCAGCTTGCTCTATTATAGTTTTATTTATGTCATCAAGTATTAAATTAATAGTATCTTGAGTCTGTACATGTTCTATAACTCCATAGTCTTTTGAAAGTTGTTTAGATAGATCATTTAACTCACCTAGTGCTCCTGGACCACCATGTACTGTTAACACTTTATATGGTTTTAAACCGTGTAACTTATAATTTTCCATTTCTCATATCTTTCCTTTATGTATTAATTAATTTAATCTTTTGAAACCAATATCCTTCATTATGTAATTTATTTTCTTTTTTTACTTTGATTGGATAATTAAAAATTGGACCATCTAAAACTACAGTGTGGTATTCACCATTTTCTCCATTTGGATCAATACCTATTTCTTCAAATTTATTTACTAATTCTTTATCTAAAATCTTTCCTAAATATTTTTTATCTAAAAAACTTTCATTTACAACTACAATCATTGTTTTAAAACCTAAAGCTAAAAACTCTTTTAACAATACTTTTCTTTTTTGCTGCCAAAGTGGTAATACAGCTTTTAGATTTGTTTTTTCACATACCTTTTCTTCCCATTTTCTATGATCTTCTATATCAATATCACCAAAGATCCCATATTTTATTCCATCTTTATTAAACTGCTTTAAAGTATCAATAAATATCTCTTCATATGTTTCCCAGGTTGTTTTCTTGGTAATAAGGGGTATGTTCAGAGAATGCGACTGTGCCTTAATGATATCTAAGGGTAAGTTATGTGACCTTGAGTTTTTTCCATCTTCATTCATCATATTTAAAAGATATTTAACTTCCATTTTATCATTTAATGCTTTATATAAAGAAAGAGTTGAATCTTTTCCACCACTCCAGGAACAGAAACTTTTATTATCCATCTTTTTTCTCCTTTTTAGTTTTAATTTTAAATC
>JBNJDV010000099.1:0-4602 GCA_051745185.1 Bacillota bacterium | reverse complement strand
TTTTCTTCACAGTAAATTCATCGCTGTGATCCCGGATAAAACCATAGATTATTTCGGTTTTCTCGAAAAAATGCCGACCGCTTTTTTTAGTATATCACGCTCTAATTTAGTTTCTCTAAGCTCATCTTCAAGTTTTTTGATTTTCTGTTCTTCAGGCGTTAGGCTATGATTACCATTGCCTGGAAAGGCATGTTCGTCTTTATTTCTATATTCTCTACGCCAGCTATTAAGATTGCCGTAGCTAATACCTAAGTCGGCAGCTATTTCTTCTATAGTTTTATCTGAATTAAAACTGAGTTCAACTGCATTTTTTTTGAAATCTTCAGTAAAAGTTCTTCTTTCTCTCATTATGGATACCTCCTGAGTTTATTATATATCTTAACTCAGAGTCAGACAAATCGGGGGAGGGTCAGTAAAACAATATATTTGATAAAGCTATGTATGGTAATAAAGGCTTGCAAAGTGATGAAGAAAGAAAATATAAAAGTATTAAGATTATGTGGCGATTAAAATTTATTTTAATATAGGCAAAAATGGTCGCTTTATAGAGAAATTTAGAGCATAATAAGGTTAATATTCTTTAATCTTCTCTAGTAATGATTAACATTTATATTACATATAACGATATATTTATGAAAAGAAATTATTTGATATAGACATGAAGGTTTTACTAATTTACTTAAGTAAAGTAGTAATTAAATGAAAGTACTGATTACTGTTAATTTCTTTAAGAAGGAGGTATTATTATCATTTTATCTAAAATAAAGTAATGTTTTTACCACAAAAGGAGGAAATATTTTATGTTTAAAGTATTTAGAAACTTGAATTTGGGTGTAAAAATTGGCGGTGGATTTACATTATTATTAATTATAGTAGCATTTATGGCATTTATGGGATACAGTGGTTTAAATAATGTAGAACATGATTCAACAATTGCAATGGATGCAGCTGGTTTTGCAGAAACCGCTCTAGAAATGAGGCAGAACGAAAAAGATTTCATGCTTAGAGAAGAACAAATCTACATTGATAATATTAATTCATTGGTTGAAGATATGAGAGCAAAAGGGGAAGAAACCAAAGCCATTATGAATGAGGAAGCTGATAAGGACAGAGTTGCACAGTTGCAGACACTTGCAAATGAATATAGAAATTCTGCAAACACTTATGCTAGTTCGCTTTTTCAGCAGAATGAGTTGCGATCAGAGTTTGTAAATACAGAAGAGAATTTAATAAATCAAGTAGAAACTCTTGAAGAAGCTCAAATGGAGGAGTTTAATGAGCTACTGACGAGATTTGGTTCAATGGGCACAGATGTAACAGCAACTGATATCGAAGCAAAGATTAATACAGTAGTGACGGCGCAACATTTAATAGAAAATATTAATGAAATCGGTATTCAAGAAAGAAATTACATAATTAATCTTGCAAATGTTGAAATGCAGAATGCGTATGCCGATAGTACTCTCGCAGCTTTTGAAAAATCTAAAGAAACTACAATTGAGTTGAGGGACTCTTTTAATGAAGATCAGGATATTCAAGCCGCAGGAAATATTTTGTCTCAATTAGAAAATACAGGACAGGTATTTAGAGAAATTCATAATGTTGAGCTTGTAAAAGATGAAAACAAAGCTTTGATGGAAGAGAAAGCAGAAGAATTTATTGCTCAGGCAAACAACCTACAAGATCTGCAGTTAGAAGAGATGAATGAAGTCCAAAAAACAGCGGAAAGAAACCTTATCATAGCCTTAGTTATTGCTGTATTAATTGGTGCAGTTTTAGCATTTTCAATTACAAGAAGCATAACTAAACCCGTTAATGCTGGTGTTAATTTTGCTAAAGAGATAGCAGAAGGTAATCTTGCTGCGGATAATCTTGATGTTGACAGTGATGATGAGATTGGCACTTTAGCTAATGCTTTAAATACAATGAAAGATCAGTTGAGAAATGTTATTGAAAATGTATCAGACATTTCTGAAAATCTATCTGCATCAAGTGAAGAACTTACTGCTTCAGGTGAAGAGGTAGCGTCAGCTGCTCAGCAGGTAGGACAGTCTATTCAGCAGGTCGCATCAGGAGCAGAGGAACAGTCAGCTCAGGTTGGAGAAACAAATAGCAAGATCAATGAGCTTATTGTAAAGATTAATAATGTAACTAAAATGTCAATTGAAATGGATGAACAGGCAGATAGCGTAATGAATAATATAAATGAGGGTAATCAGTCAGTAAATAATTCTGTTAATCAAATTGAAAATGTAAAAGGGAATACTAAAGATGTAGCAAATACGATCAATAACTTAGGTGATTTATCTAATAAGATTGGAGAAATTGTAGAACTGATTAATGATATAGCTGCTCAGACCAATCTTTTAGCTTTAAATGCAGCAATAGAAGCAGCTAGAGCTGGAGAAGCTGGCAGAGGATTTTCTGTGGTAGCGGATGAAATAAGAGAACTAGCTGAGGAATCTGAAGAGGCAACAAATCAGATTGGTGGTCTTGTAAAAGAGATTCAAAATGGTGTTGGAAATGCTGTCAGTAAAATGAATAATACAGAAGAAGTAGTTAATGATAGTGTATCTGCTATAGGAAATACAGGTAATGCTTTTGAAAAGATAAACAATGCTGCTCTTAGGTTGAGAGAGTTAATCGAAAACATTAACCAGCAGGCAGAAGAAGTTGGCAATAGCAGTAAAGATGTTGAAGCAACTGTTAAAGAAATAGCTTCTGTTAGTGAAGAAGCAGCCAGTAATTCAGAAGAGGTAGCTGCAGCAAGTGAAGAACAGAGTGCCTCAACAGAAGAAATAGTTAGTGCAGCTGAAAATCTAGCAGATATGGCAAATAATTTAACAGAAGCAGTAAATAAATTTACCTTATAATAATTAGAAGCTTGACTATAAAAGGGGTTAGTACAAAGTTTATTTGTGTTAACCTCTTTTTTATTTGAGTTTAATGACCCTACTCCGATTTGTCGGAGACTGAGTTAAGGTATATAATAAACTCAGTAGGTTCTCAAAATGAGAAAAAGAAGAACATACCTTAAGAATGAGAGAGTTGGCCTTTTAGTTTGGGGGAAAATTAGGTCTTAGTAATTCAAAGCTGCATCGGATCTCTTTATTAGCAACACTACTTGATAATAGGTAAAACAGCTATTCCTGAAGGATTTTTAGAAAAGCAAGGTCAGCTAATGATATTTATGCCCATCATGAACGTTGAGCAGGCAGTTAACTTGACCTGAATTAGCATCTTCTTTTATCGAAATAATGAAAAAAGAATAATTACTATTAATTTTTAAGTGAGAGGTGTGATAGCAGATGAAAATTGACTTAAATGATATATTAGATAATATATACGGTGGAGTATATTATGTGGACAAAAACAGAAAAATAAAATACTGGAATAATGAGGCAGAAGAAATTTCTGGATTTAATAAAGAAGAAGTTATTGACAAACACTGCTATGACAATATCCTTCAGCATGTAAATGATGATGGGATTAATTTATGTGAGGATGGATGTCCCTTAGATGCTACAATTAATGATGGTAAAAAGAGAGAAGCATCTGTATATTTACACCATAAACAAGGCCAGCGAGTACCAGTAACAATTAGGGTTGTTCCTTTAAAAAATAAAAACAATGAAATAGTGGGAGCAGTAGAATTGTTTTTTAAAAATATAAAAATGAAATCTTTAGAAGAAAAGATTAATGAACTTAAAAAAGAAAATTATAATGATGAATTAACTGGTATTAATAACAGAAAATATTTAGAGGATATTTTAGATAAAATACTTTTACAACAAGATATTGAAAAAAATAATATAGCATTTTGTTTTTTAGATATTGATGATTTTAAGTTTATTAATGATAATTATGGTCATTTAATTGGGGACAATATTTTATCAATGGTAGCAAAGACTATAAAAAATAATGTTCGACCAGCTGATAAAGCTTTTCGTTGGGGCGGAGATGAGTTTGCATTAATACTATTTGATATAGATAATGAAAAACAACTGCAGCAATTATTGAATAGACTTAAATTATTGATTAATGATTCTTTTATTAATTATGAACAAGAAAAATTAAATGTTACAATGTCTTTTGGTGCTACTAAAATCAGAGAAAATGATACAATAAAATCTCTTACTAAAAGAGCAGATGATAATATGTATGAAAGTAAAAAAAGGGGTAAAGATGTAATCACTGTATCTTGAATAATTGTGAGTGAGCCTTCTCAATTAAATCAAACATAATTCTTTAGTCATTCTTACTCAGTTTTTCCTGTTGATCTCGATAGGGGTAACTTCTCCTATTGAACAACATGATTTCACTGTTATGGATTAACCTGTCGATAATAGCAGCTGTCATCCTTTCATCATGGAATATACTGGCCCATTCGGCGATACCGGATAATCGGCAAAACTTTAATTTTTCACTTAAGTGATCATCCATCTATATCACCACCTCTTCCAGTAAAGAGTCATATTCGCGTAAGGGAAGATAGGTGGTTTCGATATGATCGACCTTTAGTTTCTTTAAAACATTAGAAAGCTTGAAACTTAAAGGAATATTCCTGAAATATTCTATCTTGTTCTTTGAGCACCTGTTTGA
>JBNJDV010000098.1:0-4603 GCA_051745185.1 Bacillota bacterium | reverse complement strand
TCAACTATATTTCCATGATATGCAATTGAAATTGATTTTTCTTTTTCTTTGTATTCTTTAACCCATTTAAATATCTCATCAAGATCAGATGAAACCTCTGATACCCAACCTTGCTTATGTCTAGTTTCAATTCTTGACTCATCAACCTCTGCAATAATACCTACACCACCTGCAATTTCAACAGCTTTTGCTTGTGCACCACTCATTCCTCCCAAACCTGAACTGATATATAAATAACCGCTTAAGTCTTTATCTTCAGGCACATCTAAAAATAATCTGCCCGCATTAAGTAAAGTTATATATGTTCCGTGGACTATTCCCTGAGGTCCAATATACATCCATCCACCAGCAGTCATTTGCCCGTAATTTGCAACACCTAGAGCTGCAGCTTTGTTAAACCACTCTTCATTATCAAACATTCCTACCATAAGACCATTGGTTGCAATAACGCGTGGAGCTTCTGGTCTTGAAGGAAACAATCCTAAAGGATGTCCGGACTGGACAACAAGGGTTTGTTCATCAGTCATGAGCTGTAAATATTTTTTTATTAATCTATACTGCATCCAGTTTTGACAAACCTGACCTGATTCACCGTAAGTAACTAATTCATAAGGGTATAATGCTACATCAAAGTCTAAATTATTATCAATCATTAATTGAATTGCTTTACCCTCAAGAGTATTACCTTCATATTCATCAATCGGTTTAGCCTTTATTTCACCCTTTGGCCGATAACGATAACCATAAATCCTGCCTTTGGTTTTTAGTTCTTTAAGAAATTCAGGGGCAACTTTTTCATGTAAATCTTTAGGTACATATCTTAAGGCATTCTTTAAAGCCAGTTTCATTTGATTTTCATTTAAAGTTAATTCTCTTTTAGGTGCCCTCCTTATGTCATCACGGAACTCTTCTTTTTCAGGCAGACTATCTGGCAATTTTACCTTTTTAACCGGATTTAAATCTCTTAACATTTAAAAACCCTCCTTCTGGCTTTTTCTTTTATTTAAGTCATTATCAAAAACAAGCCTACCGTTTTTATAAACCTTATCCACTAAATTAACACCAAAGTTATAAAACAAGTGATTATAATCAGTAGTGTCAAGTAAAACTAAGTCAGCTTTTTTACCCTTCTCAATACTACCTGTCTCATCTTCTCTGTTTAAAGCACTTGCTGCATTAATTGTTAAAGCTGTTATTGCTTCTTTTGGTGTCATTCCCATATACATAACAGCTAAAGATAAAAGTAGAGGTATGGACTGAGAATAACTGCTGCCCGGGTTTAAATCTGAAGCTAAAGCAACTGGGATTCCCATTTCAATCATTTTTTTCGCATCTGCATATTTTTCCTGAAGCGAGAATGCAGTAAGAGGTAATAATACTGCTATAACATCATTTTCCTTAATACTTTTCAAGCCATTATTAGAAGCTTTAAGAAGGTGTTCAGCTGAAACTGCCTTTAACTTTCCTGCCAATTCAGAAGCTTTTGTGTTCTTTATCTCATCAGCATGAATCTTCAACTTAAAACCATACTCTTTTGCAGAGCGTAATAATTTTTCAGATTCCTGATATGAAAACGCTCCATCATCACAAAACACATCACAAAATTCTGCCATATTGTTTTTGGAAACTTCTGGTAAAACATTTTTTACTACAAAATCAATGTACTCTTCAGATTTACCCTTATATTCTTTAGGTACTGCATGGGCTCCTAAAAAGGTTGACACTACATCAATATCAATACGCTTATCTAACTCCTGCATAACTTTTAACTGCTTTATTTCAGTATTTTTATCAAGTCCATAACCACTTTTACCTTCAACTGTAGTAACACCATAACTGAGAAATTTATCAAGTCTTTTATTAGACTGTTTTAATAAATCATCATAACTTGCTTTTCTGGTGGCCTTAACTGTACTTAATATTCCACCACCTTTTTTCAATATTTCTATATATGGTATACCTTTAAGACGCATTTTAAATTCCTGTGATCTATCTCCTGCAAAAACAAAGTGTGTATGAGGATCGATAAAACCTGGTAAAACAACCTTTTTTTCAGCATCAATTACTTTACTGTACTTTGATAAGTTAACTATCTTATTATTACTACCATAATCAATTATTTTATCATCATCTATAACTAAATAAGCGTCTTTAATAATATTTAGATCGTTCATTTCTTTACCTTTTTTTGGTGTACTACCATTTACAGTAATTAGTTGACCAATATTATTAATTAATATCATTAAAAGTCCTCCAGTAACCTATTTTCCATAACCTGCTCATCTTTGAAGTTCTCTAATCCTAAATAGTATTCTGCAGCATCAAATAATGCCTTAGCTGGTAGTAGACCAATTAATTCACTGCCAATTACATTTACTCCATATCTTTTAGCTTCAAATTTCACCATTTCAAAAGATTGGTATAAAGAAGTTTTGGTATAATCTGTCATATTCATGGATACCTGTGTAATACCCCTTTGAGTTAAGTCAATACCAATGGCCTTTACAAATCTTAAGCCACCTCCTGAATGCCTAACTTTACGAGCAATTTTATTTGCGATTTCTATACTATCTGTATCTAAATTTATATTAAAAGCAACCAGCGGCATTCTAGCCCCAATTACCGTTGCTCCAGCAGTAGGGTGTAACTTCTGAGGTCCATAATCAGGTTTCCATTCTTTTTGATTAATTTTTTCTTTAAAACCTTCATATTCACCTTTTCTAATTTCTGCTAAGTTTTTTCTTTTGTCATCTCTAGCTGCTTCCTCGTATAAATAAATAGGTAAGTCAAACATCTCTGAAGCTTCTTTAGCTACTTCATTTGCCAATTTGACCGCATCTTCCATTTCTACATTTTTTACAGGTGTAAATGGTACTACATCAACTGCTCCCATTCTGGGATGCTCACCCTTATGTTCATTCATATCAATAACTTCAATTGCAACTTGCATTGATTTTAAAACAGTACTTTTAAGTTCTTTTGCACCTCCAAGAAGTGTAACTACTAATCTGTTATGATCTTTGTCAGCAGAATAATCTAATAATTTTACTTTTTTATTCTCCTTAAAAGGTTTTACTATTTTTTCAATTTTTTCTTGGTCTCTACCTTCACTAAAATTTGGAATGCACTCAAATAATTTAGCCATAATTAATTCCCCTTTTCTTTAATTATTCTTTAATAATATTATATCAGTTTTAATCAAAAATGATAACTGTTTGAATCTATTGTGACGATTCATGAACACCTTTGTTAACATCCACAGTATAAAGCATTATCATACCAAAAATAAAAAATGCTGCCACAGCTAAAATACCATATCTAGACGAACCGGTTAACTGTCCTACTAAAGCAAAGACAAAAGGGCCAGTTATTGCAGCAAACTTACTAGAAATTCCGTAAAATCCATAAAATTCAGCACTTTTTTCATTTGGTATTAACGTGCCATATAATGACCTACTTAAGGCCTGTGCACCTCCCTGAACTGTACCAACCAATCCTGCTAATATCCAGAAATCCAAAGCTGAATCAAGATTATATCCTAAAATAGTAATAATTAAATATATTGTTAAAGCAAAATATATACCTTTTTTTGCTCCAAGTTTTTCACCGAATTTACCAAATATTAATGTAAAAGGTATACCTACTACTTGAGTTAAAAGCAGTGCACCAATTAAATCATTTTGACCAATTCCTACTTCACGGCCATAAATTGCAGCCATTCGAATAATAGTTCCTATCCCATCATTATAGATCCAAAAGGCAATTAAAAATTTCCAGAGTTCTTTATACTTTCTTATGTTTTTAAAAGTACTTAAGACACGCTTAAAACCCTGTTTTACATATGGTCCAAATGTAAATTTACCTAACCCTATTCTTGATTCAGGCAGATTTATAAGCGCAGGAATTGAAAATACCATCCACCATACAGCAACTGTTAAAAATACTATTCTAGTTGCCATAGTAACATTAGGAATATTAAATAGTTCTGGCCTCATAATCATTACTAGATTAACAAATAACAATAGTCCTCCACCAAGATAGCCAGCTGCATATCCAAGTGAAGATATGTAATCAATCTTACTTCTTTTTGTAATTATAGGTAAAAATGAATCATAAAAAATATTGCCACCAGAAAAACCTATGTTAGCCAAAATAAAGAATATTGAAGCCAATAAATATCTACCTTCAACAATAAAAAATAGTAAACCAGTACCTGTAACACCTATTAATACAAAAAACTTAAGAAATATTTTTTTAGATTTAGAATAATCAGCAACAGCACCAAATATTGGTGTAATTAATGCAATAATTAACATTGCTATTGCCTGGGTATAACCCCAATAAGAAGTTGCTAAATTATCAGGTAGGTTTGCAGCAGCCACATCGTTATAGTATATAGGTAATACAGCTGCTAAAATTGTTGTAGCAAATGCAGAGTTTGCCCAATCATATAATACCCAGGAATATATTACTTTTTTGTTTGACTTCTCCAACTTTAAATTCACCCACCTTTTAAATTATATATTCTTGAAGAATAATTATTTACCTCTTTTAATTTGGCTTGATATATTTTAAAAATATAGATATAATTTAATTAAAAATA
>JBNJDV010000097.1:0-4631 GCA_051745185.1 Bacillota bacterium | reverse complement strand
ACATTTAGTCAAAGTGAGTTAAGAGCAGAATTTACTGAATCGGAAACCACTTTAAAAAATCATGTTAAAGAAATACAGCAAAAAATAATGGACAGTTATGACCAAATGATAGTTCAAATGAGATTAAGTAACAATATAAATACAGATGATCTACAAAAAAAATTAAAAACACTTGTATTAACAAACAGACTGATTGAGAATATTGATAGTATTGGTAGACAAGAAAGAAATTTTATTATTAATTTAGCAGATTCTAATAAACAAGAAGAATACTATAATTTAACAATAGAAGCATTTAATACTGCAAAGATATCTGCTGAAGAGTTAAAGTTTAATTTAACAGATGAAGAGGATATTGCAGAACTAGATGGAATTATTCAAGAACTTAATGATACTGAAACACTTTTTAATAAATTACATAATATGGAGTTAACTAAAGATCAAAATGAAGAACAGATGGATTTAAAGGCAGATGAATTTATAGCTAGTGCTAATAATCTTGAAGAACTACAGTTAGCAGATATGCAGGCAGTACAACAAGATGCAATAAGAAACCTAATAATTTCATTTATTATCGCTCTTATTTTAGGAATATTAATGGCATATATAATAACTAAAAGTATTACAAAACCTGTAAATCAAAGTGTAAACTTTGCTAAAGACATTGCAGATGGGGACTTAACCTCAGAAAAGATAGATATAGATAGCAATGATGAAATAGGAATATTAGCAGATGCATTAAATGGAATGCAGGATAATTTAAGAGAAGTTATAACTAAAATTGCAGAGTTTTCATCAGACCTTTCCTCCAGCAGTGAAGAACTATCAGCTTCAAGTGAAGAAATATCAGCATCTGCAGAAGAGGTTGGTAGTGCAATAGAGGAGGTTGCTTCCGGGTCAGAAGAACAGTCTGCCCAAATTGATGATACAAAGGACAATATCAATTTGTTAGATGATGAAATAAATAATGTAGATGGTAAAGCTGATAAGATGAATAAATCTGCAGATGATGTAAAAACAAATATTAATAATGGTAATAAATCTATTAATGAATCAATTAATCAGGTAAAAGAAGTTAAAAATCAAACCAGTGTTGTATCAGAAAAAATAAATATGTTAGGTATCTTATCTAAAAAAATAGATGATATTGTAGAACTAATAAACGGAATATCGGCTCAAACAAACCTACTTGCCTTAAATGCTGCAATTGAAGCAGCAAGAGCTGGAGAAGCTGGAAGAGGCTTTAGTGTAGTTGCTGATGAAATACGTGAATTAGCAGAAGAATCTTCAAGTGCCACAGAACAGATTGCCGGTTTAATTCAAGATATACAAAATGGAGTAAAAGAGACAATAGGTCAGATGAACCAGGCTGAAAATGCAGTAGAAAATGGTGTAGAAGCTATTCAAGTAACTGAAGATTCATTTGATGAAATAGATAAATCTTCCGAAAAACTGATCACATTAATTGAAGAAATTTCTAAATCAGCGAAAGGAATGGCAAAAAACAGTAAAAGAGTTCAAAAAGCAATAACTGAAATAGCAGCAGTAAGTGAAGAAGCAACAAGTAACGCCGAACGTGTAGCGGCTTCAAGTGAAGAACAAAGCGCATCAACACAAGAGATAGTAAATGCTTCTGAAAACTTAGCCCAAATGGCTCAAAACCTATCAGAGACAGTGGATAAGTTTAACATTTAATTAAATTTTAACAATTGAATATGTTTTGATTAAAGAATCATAAGATCAGGTCTCTCATTCACATAAAGGGACCTGATTTTTTTTATAACAAACCATTTCCAATTATACAAAAACCTTGCGATTAATATATAATGATAAATCGGAAAAATTTAAAGGAAAATAATGTATTTTGTTCAATATAATAGTTAATACAAAAATTATGATTGCTTTTGTAATAAATTAAATAAGCGGTGGTTATCTTGCAAAATTCAATTAAAAAGTTGATATTATTATTCATAACAGGTGGACTAATAGCATCCATATTATTGTTTTTACAAGAACTCTTACTTGGACACACTTTTAAATATGTATCATTATTCTTGCCTATACTATTAGGAGGTATTAGTTTTTCAGTAATATACTACTTCTATGAAAAACAAAATAAACATGAAAAATCAATTAAAGAAAACAGGTACAAAAAGCTTTTTAATAATACTAACAATGCTGTAGCAATCTATAAACCAATTGAAAACGGAAATAATTTTGAAGTGGTTGATATTAATCAAAAAGGAATTGAAATAGATAATCATAACAAAGAAGAAGTAATTGGGATGAAGTTTACTGAACTATCTAAAGGAAAGTATTTTTCTGTACTATTTGAAATCTTAAAAGAGGTAAATAAAACTGGTGTACCTCAAGAAAGACCTATTAAAGTTACTGAGAATAATAAAATTATAACTTTTCAAAGAAACTACATATATAAACTTGATAATGGTGAGGTAATAAATATTTATGAAGACTTAACTGAAAAGAAAAGACAAGAAAAAGCAATAAAAGAAAAAAATGATCTATTAGAAGGTTTAATGGATAACATGTTAGTTGGTATTCTAGTTGGTAATAAAAGTGGAGAGATAATACATTTGAACAAGGGGTTTGAAAAAATTACCGGCTATGACAAAAATGATATAAATTCATTTAAAGATTGGTTGCAAAAAGCCTATCCAGAAGATGATTACAGAAAGAAAGTAATTAAAACATGGGAAATAGATTCAAAAAAAGATAGTGCGGTAAAAGACTTTGAAGTAACCTGTAAAGATGGAAGTAACAAATTAATTCATTTTAGAGTTAACTTTATTGATGATAGATATATAGTTAGTATGATAGATATTAGTGAGAAAAATAAACTTCTTAATAAAATAAAAGAAAAAACAGATTATTTAAATAAAGTAATAACAAATATTCCAGAGATATTATTAATCCTAGACGAAGAGGGAAACTATATAGATATCTGGACTACACAACATGAAGACTTAGTTGATTCATATAATAAATTAAAAGGTAAAAATATTAGAAACATTCTACCAAAAAATGTTTCTAATATCTATTTAAATAATATGAAAAAGATTATTGATGGAAAAGATATTAGGAAATTTGATTATTCATTAAACATAGATAATGAAAAAAGATTTTTTGAAGCCAAACTTATCTTAATGAACAAAGCAGAAAATGATGAGAAAAACAAATTCTTAGTATTAATCAATAATATTACAGAACGGATTAGAAGAGAAAATGACTTGCAGACAATCAAAGAAAGATTAGAATTAATAATTGATACTACAAAATTAGGTATATTTGATGTTGACCTTAAAAATGACAAAGTTGTTGTAAATGATAATATATATGAATTAACAGGATATAATAATAATGATATAGATAACTATATTGGCTTTTGGTTTAATAATATCCATAAAGATGATAGAAAAAAAGCAGTTAGTGAGATAAACAATCACTTTGATGGTAATAGTCATTATGTTACTATAGAACATAGATTGAAAACAAAAAATGATGGCTATAAATGGTTTAGATTAAACGGTAATTTAATCGAAAGTAATAGTACAGGTGATCCATTGAGATTTGTTGGTATACTAGAGGACATTGATGAGAAGAAAAAAATAAATATAAAATTGAAGGAACAGAAAGCACACTTTGAACAGCTTTTTGAAAATTCAATTGAAGCTATTGCATTATTAGACTATCAGTATAAAGTTATTAAAATAAATTCAAAGTTTGAAGAAGTCTTTGGTTACAAAAAAGAAGAAATTAAGGACAAAAAAATTGATAATTTGATTACTCCAGATGATTATAGCTATGGAGCAAGAAAACTAAATGAAATGATTATTGATGGTCAGGATATTAAGACTGAATCAATTAGAAGAAAAAAAGATGGAAGTAAAATCAATGTATCTGTACATGGATTTTCTGTAAATCTATCAGATAAAAAGAAAGGTATATATGCCATATATAATGATATAACTGAACGTAAAAAAATAGAAAAAAAGATTAAGTACTTATCATATAATGATGAATTAACAGACTTATTTAACAGAAGATATTTTAACAATAAACTTAATGAATTAAATAACTCTAATAAAGTCCCAATATCAATATTAATTGGTGATCTTGACGGCTTAAAACTCGTAAATGATAACTTTGGTCACAGTGAAGGAGATAAGTATATAAAAAGAATGGCAGGTATACTTAAAAGTGTTGTTAGAGATGAGGATATTGTTGCTAGGTTGGGTGGAGATGAATTTGCAGTATTACTTCCTAAAACCAGCAAAAAAGAAGTCAAAAACATATGTAAACGAATTGAGAAAGAATGCCAAAAAATAAACAATAAAAATGACTATATAGTTCCTTTAAAGATATCACTAGGACATTATACAATAACTTCAATAGAAGAGAATTTATATAATTGTTTTAATAAAGCAGATAAAAAGATGTATAGTAATAAGGGGAAAACTATAAAAATTAGTGATTACCAGTGAAAAAATAAGTGATTAATTAAAGGTATGTATTATAAAATCTAGAAAATATAATAGAGAGTAAAAATTACAGCAAGAGATATTATAAAGGAGGATTTTAATGGGTTGGACAGGTAAATTATTAGGGGGCGG
>JBNJDV010000096.1:0-4675 GCA_051745185.1 Bacillota bacterium | reverse complement strand
GAACATGATAACTGGCAGGGAGGACCTGCTGAAGCGATATTAGAAGATGTTATTGATAATCAGAGTTTAGAAGTTGATTTGATCTCTGGAGCTTCTGCAAGCAGTAAAGTAATTTTAAAAGCTATTGAAAATAGCTTAAGGTAACCATATTCAGGTATTAATTATTGGTTGGGGGATAATAATGGATAATAATGTGTATCATTATAAAATAAAGATGCTAGTTTTAATTGTCTTTTTTATAGGGGTATTTGTTTTAGCCTATTTTTTAGGTGAGGACATCTATGAACTATTCAAAGATCCAGTGCTTTTAAAATCCTGGATTTTAGATTTTGGGGCTTATCATATATTAATGTTCATCTTAGTACAGATTATACAGGTGATAATATTTATAATCCCGGGAGAATTAGTAGAAATTGGAGCAGGTTATCTTTTTGGTACAACAATGGGTTCTATATATTCAATAATAGGGATTGCAATCGGATCTGCGGTTAGTTTTTTGATTGCCAGATTTTTAGGATATGATTTCGTTAAAAAAGTTGTACCTAAACAAATGTTTAATACATTAAAGGATTTTATAAAAGAAGACGAACGAAGTGGTACAGTTTTATTTTTACTTTTTTTTATTCCCGGCACACCAAAAGACGCCTTAGCTTATTTTGCAGGGATTACCCCAATAAACTATTGGAAGTTTATTTTAATCAGTATGTTTGCAAGATTACCAGCAATCGTTTTTTCAGCATATATAGGTGCTAATATTGGAGATAAAAACTACACATTAGCCTTTACAGTTGCTGTTATTTCAGGGCTTTTCTTTTTAATCGGCTTTATATATAGATATAGAATTTTAAAATGGATTTCTAATCTTTAATACTCATAATTTGAGTTTTATAGATTTTTATGAAAAAAATTAGTAAATAATTAGAGATTTTTTCGAATATCTGTTCACAATTTATCCACAAACTGTGCATAACTAAAACAAAGGTTCGCTTTTTAAAAATAGTTAACAATATTCATATTTTCTTCATAATTACTCTCTATAATGAAGATACAGTATAAAAAGAAAATAAAGGGGAGAGATATATGAAGAAAATTATTGCAACAACATTAGTTTTATCATTAGTAGTTTTAGGAATTTCTGCAGGATTAGTGGAGGCACATGGTGGTTTTAGACAGGGAAGTAGATTTCAAGATAATCAGGTAAGGCCTTACTATCAGCAAGATCAGGCATTAATAGAACTTGAAGAAGAACAAATAGAAAAGTTATCTGAGTTAAGAGAAGAGTTTAATGTAAAAAGAGAAGAACTTGTGAATAATCTTCAGGAAAAAAGATATGAATTAAGAGAAGAAATATTTATTGATGACACATCTGATAAAGTTACAGTATTAAATGAAGAGATTGCAGTTTTACAAAATAGGATTAATGAAAATAGAGATCAATATCTAGTAAATTTAAAAAGCATTTTAAACGATGAACAGATAGAAGTGTTGTTAGAAAATGAAGATTATAGATTAGGTGCAGGCTTTGGTATGTATAATAACAGACAGTTTAACAGCTTTGGTTCACATCAGATGGGTGGATATGGATTTAATCAAAAACAAAGTGGTTTTAACAGAGGTATGAGAGGCGGATACAGGATGCAAAGCGGAGCTTTTTGTCATTAAAAAGTAAATATCTGATAAAAATACAAAACACCCCATTTTTGGGGTGTTTTTCTTTAAAAGTTATTAAAAACGACTTTTTTCATCAAGTTTAAACAGTAATTGTTATCAGTTATGCACAAATTGTGGATAACTAGTGAATAAACTAATAATTATAAGAAATTTTATACAAACAGCAGATCTATTATATTTAACTTATTTATAATAGTTCATGCTCTGGATTGTCCGTTTTTAATATAAGATAAAGCTTTACTGGCCGAATAACCTTTTATTATCGCAAGCAACAGGGCATAATATCCATCTTTTTCAGGCGGGTTTAATTCCATAGCATCGCCTCCTGGTATATTTATAATTCTTGAAAGATAATATTATTCCTGCAATTATATAAAATAAATCAAGATTCTATTGTTTGATCTTTATATTGAAGTTGATAGAGATTGTAATAAAGACCCTTTTCATCAAGGAGGTCCTGATGTGTTCCTCTTTCCCTAATTTTTCCCTTGTGCATTACCAAAATATTATCTGCATGCTGTATTGTTGATAAGCGGTGTGCAATAACGATTGTTGTCCTTTGTGATGTTAACTTTCTTAAAGCATCCTGGATTAACATTTCGGTTTCAGTATCAATATTTGCTGTTGCTTCATCTAATACTAAAATATCAGGGTCAAATGCTAAAGCCCTGGCAAAGGCTAAAAGTTGTTTTTGACCGGCAGATAAAGTAGAACCTCTTTCCTTTACTTCATGGTCGTATTTATTAGAGAGTTTGGAGATGAACTTATCTGCATTTACGTACTGGGCTGTTTGCTTAATTTTATTTTCATCAATTTTTGCGTTTAAAGATATGTTGCTTCCAATATCTCCGGTAAATAAGAATACATCTTGTAGTACTACCCCGATCTTTTTCCTGAGTTCACTTTTTTTGATTTTTTTAATATTGATTCCATCAATTAAAATTTCACCGTTTTGTATATCATAAAATCTACTAATTAAATTAATAATTGATGTTTTGCCAGCTCCTGTTGCCCCTACTAATGCAACAGTTTGTCCTGGTTCTATTTTAAAATTAATATCCCTTAAAACCCAGTCTTCTTTTTCATAAGCAAACCAAACATTCTTAAACTCGACTTCTCCTTTTATATTTTCAGGAAGTTCAATCGGATCTTGTGGATCTTTAATATCGACCTCAGTATCCATTATTTTAAAGATTCTTTCTGACGAGGCCATTGCGGACTGCAGCATATTGTATTTTTCACTTAAGTCATTAATTGGTTGAAAGAACTTCTGGATATAGTTAATAAAGGCATATAACACACCAAACTGTAAGGTTTCACTGTAGACCCGGGCACCACCATACCAGATTAAGATAGCTAAGGCTAAAGAGTACAGCAAGTCCATAGAAGGTCTAAAGATAGCAAAGATTTTAATCTGTCTCATGCTTGCCTGATAGTATTCATCATTAATACTCATAAACTCTTTTAACTTTCTTTTTTCCTGGTTAAAAATTTGAACAATTTTCATCCCAGAGATATTCTCAGAAAGTGCAGAGTTTATCTTTGCGAGTTTAATTCTCACCATTCTATAGGCATCTCTTGCATAACTTCTAAAGATAAAGGCAGAGATAATAACGATTGGTACAATTGTAAAAGAGACTAAGCTTAGTTTTATATTAAGCCTAAACATAATTATTATTATACCGATAATTATGAATATATCTTTAAATAAATTGATTAATACATTTGTATACATCTCATTTAAGGTTTCGGTATCATTTGTAACCCTTGTTACTAACCTACCAACAGGATTTTTATCAAAGTAGCTTAAAGACATTTTTTGGAGATGAGAAAAGATTTCCTGTCTCATATTATATATTATTCTTTGGGTTGTTTTATTAAGTAAAAAGATCTGGAGATAGTTGATAAAAAATCCAAAAATGATAATAGTTAAAAATAATAGTCCGATTCTTGAGAGGGCATCATAGTCTTGAGCTCTGAAATCTTCAACAACTTCGTCACTTAATAGATAAGCCGTATATGTATTATCTCCGTTTCTTATTTGACTAAAGTTATTTTCATTAATTAGTTCAGCTGGTTTTCTGTCATCAATTAATCCTTCAACCAGATAATAATTTCCTTGGTGTAAGTAGAGCTGGTATTTGGGACTGTCAGGATAACCATTATCTAAATTATCAACTCTAATATATCTTCTATTATTATATACTGCACCCATATCTTCATATTGGTTAGGCTGAAATGAAACCATTGGTTTATCTAATGCATTAATATGGTCATCGATTGCTACCTTGATTAAGTAAGGTCTGACTAACTCAATACCTGTTACGATAAGTATTAATAGGACACATACTAGTAATATTTTCCAGTATGGGGCAGCATACTGTAATAATCTTTTCATAAGTTTTGAATCATAGGCTTTACCCATAATTTTTTCTTCTCTAAAATCCTGCATAATAGATCATCCTTAATTTATATTAGCAATTTTTTCTTCTAGCTGTTGTTTTTGATAGATATCATTATATAATTTATCATTTTCAACTAATTGTTCATGTGTTCCTCTTTCAAGTATTTTTCCATCATCTAATACATAGATCATATCTGCATTTTTTATAGTAGAGATGCGGTGAGAGACTAATATAACGGTTCTATCTTCCATTATTGGCTTAAGATTATTTAAAATCTTTTCTTCAGTGTGTGTATCTACAGCTGAAAAACTATCATCTAAAATTAATACCTTTGGTTTTTTAATTATTGCTCTTGCCATTGAAATTCTCTGCTTTTGACCACCTGATAAGGTTACTCCTCTTTCCCCTAAGATAGTATCAAATTTGTTAGGAAACTCCATAATGTTGTCATATACTTCAGTAACTTTAGCTGCATTTTTAATTTCTTTTTCACTTATATTATCTGGATCAAAAAAAGCAATATTTTCTCCTATTGTAGATGAAAAGAGGAAGTTATCCTGTGGTACAATTCCAATTTCCTCTCTTAACTTTTTAATGGG
>JBNJDV010000095.1:0-4741 GCA_051745185.1 Bacillota bacterium | reverse complement strand
AGATCTTAAGTATAATATTGATAATAATAAAAAGGTTAAAGTAATTGGGCCGGAAGAGGCCTCTTTTTCTTTTGTAGTTTCCAATATTATACAAAATATAAATAAAAAGGTATTAATTATAACACATGATAATAGCAGAATTGATGATATCTATGAAGATCTAATTAGAATTATTGATATAAGGAGAGTAAACGTTTTTCCTGAAATTGAAACATTACCTCATGAAAAAATCAACCCTGATTTTAATATCTTAAAAGAGAGAATTAATGTGTTAAATGAACTGCAATTTAATAATAGTGGCAATGTAGTTATTACAAGCGGGATTTCTATTTTAAGAAAATTAATGCCTGAAAGTTACTTTTTAAAAAACAGTATTAGAGTAAATATAGATAGCAGTATTGATTTAAATAAAATCAGTTCAAAGTTAATTCAACTTGGTTATAGAAGAGAAAAAATGGTAGAGGAGCCGGGCCAATTTAGTATTCGAGGTGGAATATTAGATATATATACCCTTATTTATGATAATCCGATAAGAATTGAACTTTTTGGTGATGATGTAGATTCGATTAGATTTTTTGATGTAGAGTCTCAGCGCTCTGTTGAAAATATTGATCAAATATCTATAACACCTGTGAATGAAATTATATTTAATAAAAATGAAATTGATAGTTTTTTACCTAAGATAAAAAAGGATTATAAGACACAAATAAAGCGATTAGAGAATACTAATAGTCATGAAGAGGCTAATTATTTAAAAGAAATAAGTCAAAAAAATTTAGATAAGCTTAGTGAACTTCATTATTTTGAAGGCTATGAACAGTTTTTACCATACTTTTATAAAGAAAATTTAAGTACTATTTTTGACTACATGGGTGAAGATTTTTATGTAATCTATGATAATAGTGAAAGAGTATGGCAGCGTTTGACTTCTTTTCAAAGGGATATACAGGAGACCACAGTTTCTTTATTAGAACAGGGTAATGTTTTACCTTCATATTCAGATATATTTTTAACTGAAGATGATTTCATAGATTATGATCAAAGATTTAATGGACTATATTTCACAGATGAAATCAAAGAAAGTCCGTTAAATCAAATTGATACTAAAATCGAGTTTGAAACTAGTGGTGTAGAGTCCTTCAATGGACAGTTTGATTTAGTAAAAAAACGATTGAAAGAACTAAAAAACAATGATTATACTGTATTGCTGACCCTAAATACTGAATCAAAGGCAAAGAAACTATCAACTTTTTTAGAAGAATCAGGTATTGATAATATTTATACGAAGAATATTATTCTTAATAAGATAAATATTTTTGATGAAAGCTTTTCAAAGGGATTTATACTTGAAGACTTAAAACTAGCTGTTTATTCAGAAAAAGAAGTAATCGGAAAAAAACAGCAGAGAAAAAGAAAAATATCCGACTTTGAAGAGGGAGTAAGGATTTCTTCTGTCAATGAGCTTTCTAAAGGTGATTATGTAGTACATGAAAACCATGGTATAGGAAAGTATTTAGGGGTTAAAACTCTTAAAGTACAAGATAACCATCAGGACTATTTATTGATAAAATATAAAGATACTGACAAACTCTATGTACCAACAGAAAAAATACATTTGGTCCAAAAATATATTGGTTCTGATACAAATCGTCCTAAGCTTAATAAATTAGGCGGAAATGAATGGCTGAAAATTAAGAAGAGAGTTCAAAGTTCAGTAAAGAAAATGGCTATTGGACTTCTTGAATTATATGCAGAAAGGGAAATGGCAGAGGGGTATTCTTTCTCTGAAGATACAGAGTGGCAAAAAGAGTTTGAAAAAGATTTCCCACATGAACTAACACCTGACCAGTTTAAGGCTATTGAAGATATAAAAGAAGATATGGAATCAGATACTCCAATGGATAGGCTTTTATGTGGTGATGTTGGATATGGGAAAACCGAAGTTGCTATTCGTGCTGCATTTAAAGCTGCTATGGATGGTAAACAGACTGCTGTTTTGGTTCCAACCACAATATTGGCTCAGCAACACTTTAAGACATTTAATGAAAGAATAGATCAGTATCCTGTTAAAGTGGCGATGCTCAGCCGGTTCAGAACAAAAGCTCAACAGAAAAAGATAATAAAAGATCTGGCGAAAGGAAATATTGATATTGTAATAGGTACTCACCGTTTAATATCTAAAGATGTAATTTTCAATGATTTAGGTCTTTTAGTTGTTGATGAAGAACAGCGATTTGGTGTTGCACATAAAGAAAAACTTAAATCACTTAAATCAAATGTCGATGTTTTAACTTTGACTGCTACTCCAATACCACGAACTCTTCATATGTCTTTAATAGGGGTTAGAGATATGAGTGTTATTGAAACTCCTCCTAAAGATAGATATCCAATAAGAACATATATAAGAGAGTTTGACCAAACTTTGATACAGGATGCAATTAAAAAAGAGTTATCTCGAAATGGGCAGATATACTTTGTTCATAATAGGGTAGAAGATATAAATAAAAAAGCTGAGTTTATAAATAAATTAGTTCCTGAAGCCAGAATAGCAGTTGCACACGGACAGATGAGTGAAAGAAAATTAGAAAACATAATGATGGATTTTTACGAAGGCAGATATGATGTTTTAGTGTGTACTACTATTATTGAAAATGGACTAGATATTTCTGATGTTAACACAATTATTGTAAATAGGGCAGAACATATGGGCCTTGCTCAACTTTATCAACTAAGGGGTAGAGTTGGACGTTCTAATAGAATTGCTTATGCTTATCTTTTATATGAGAAAGATAGGATTTTAAGTGAAGTTGCAAATAAAAGATTAAAGGCTATAAAAGAGTTTACAAGTCTTGGTTCAGGATTTAAAATAGCAATGAGGGATCTTGAAATAAGAGGTGCGGGTAATTTATTAGGAGCTGAGCAAAGTGGACATATTGCAGCAGTAGGATTTTCACTTTACTGTAAACTTCTAGATAATGCAATTAAAGATCTAAAAGGAAAAGATAAAGAAGTTGAAGATGTAGAAATCAATATTAATATAGACGCTTATATACCTGAAGGTTATATATCTGATTCCGGACAGAAAATTGAGATGTATAAAAAGCTTAGAAAAACAAATAGTGAAGCTGATGTAATTTCTCTCATTGATGAATTTGTAGATAGGTATGGAGATCCACCTCAATCAGTGATGAGTCTTATTGAACTTAGTAGAATTAATTTATTAGCGAAAAACTTAAGAGCAAAAGAAATTTTACAAAAAGATGCAGGCTATCGTATCATATTTAGAGAAGATAATAATATAGACAGTGATTTTATATTAAAATTATTAGAAAGACATCCAAAAAAGTTAAAAGTAAGAAATTCAAAAAACCCAGAAATAATACTTAAAGATAAAGACCTTGGTTTGCTTAAAAAAGTGTTAACATACTTAAATGAACAAAAGCACAGTATTGGGGAGTAGTATATAATGACAGATAAGAGTTCCAATTTTATAAAAGGCGCATTTATACTAAGTATGGCAGGTATAGTAGCCAAGATTATGGGTTTTGGCTATCGTATAATTTTAAGTAGAATACTAGGAGATGAAGGTATAGGCCTTTATCAAATGGCCTATCCAATTTATACTACATTATTAGTGGTTTCTAGATCAGGTATTCCAATTGCCTTAGCAAAACTAATTTCTGACAGAGTAGCTCGTGACCAGAAAAAAGCTGCTTTTAAAATATTTATAGTCGGAAGAAGACTAAGTATTGTTGTAGGTTTGTTTTTTTCCATTTTAATGGCTGTAATGGCAAAACCAATTGTCAATTTACTAAATTGGGACCCTCGAGCATATTATGCAGTGTTAGCACTATCTCCCGCAATATTTTTTGTCTCAATAATGGCTACTTACCGCGGGTTTTTTCAGGGGTTACAGAATATGGTTCCAACTGCTTATTCTCAGGTGCTAGAACAGTTGGTAAGAATGATAACAATGATTGGATTAGTCTACTACTTGATACAGTTTGGATTAGAATATGGAGCAGCCGGAGCTACATTTGGTGCTGTAACAGGTTCTATTGCAGGGCTTTTAATACTGATGAGAATATATTATAATAAAAAAACAGAGATATTTGAGTTTGTTAAAACTGGTAGTGTAGAAACTATCAAGACTTTTAAAATAGTAAAAGATATTGCATACTTTGGAATACCAATAACATTGGGAGCATTAGTTCAGCCTTTAATGAACTTAGTTGATGCAGCAATTGTTCCTAATCGTCTGCAAATTGCTGGTTTCTCAATAGAAACCGCTTCCCAACTATATGGTAGGTTAGCAGGTATGGCAATGGTGTTAGTGAATTTTCCAACCATAATAACTGTAGCATTAGCTGCTAGTTTAGTGCCCACAATATCTGAAGCTTTTGCATTAGATCAGGACAAGCTTATCAAAAGAAAAACAGAAACAGCTTTAAGATTAACTGTTTTAATTGGACTGCCTTCATCTGTTGGCCTTTATGTTTTAGCAGAACCTTTAACATCAGTAATTTTCAATAATTCTTTAGCTGCAGTTCCGTTAAGAATTGTGTCCTGGGGAGTATTTTTTATTGCAATACAGCAGAGCACTTCTGCAATAATCCAGGGAATTGGTAAAACTAAGATTCCAGCGATAAACTTATTTATTGGTGCAGTAGTAAATGGCACAATTAACTATACCTTAACAGCCTTACCTAGTTTCGGTATTAAAGGAGCCTCATTAGGTACT
>JBNJDV010000094.1:0-4862 GCA_051745185.1 Bacillota bacterium | reverse complement strand
CTCTTTTAATTTAATATTTTATAACCACCATTAATGATTTTTGTCTGAAATAATAGGTTTAAATTTGGAAATTCTTTATTTATAAAACTTATTATTTCATGAATAAATCTCTTATCTTTTATTAATATACCTATTATTGTTCCACTATGAGCAGTATTTACTCCCAGAAAACCTCTTTTATTTTTTAATTGAACTATCAATTCTTCTAATTTTGGTTTTTCTAAGATTTTCTGATTTGCAAGACTGCTGATTGTAGCAGCTTTTCCAATCAATTCAATATCATTACTTTTAAGACCCTCTTTTATCAACTGATAAGCATTTCTAATTATTTTATAATTTTTTTTACTTAACTTTTCCAGTTCCTTTTTTTTATTAAATTCCTTAGTATCTACTTTCCCACCATAATCAAAGACAATTAAGTCAATCGGTTTTATCTTTCCTAATTTTTCAACATAATCTCCATTGAGATAGTCAAAAAATACTAAACCATCAAAAAATGTGGAATCTGAAGGTTCAACTTTAACTGCTATTTCTTTTATAAGGTCCAGGTCAATTTCTTTATTTAACAAAGCCATCACAGCAATTAATAATGCCGAAAGATCTGCAGTTGAACTTCCCATTCCTTTTGACTCTACAAGATTGGAATTAAAGTTAATATCTAAACCTAGACTGTTAATCTTATAATACTCTAATAAAAGTTTTAAAGCCTGATAACTTTTTTCTTTGGCCTTATCTATATTAATCTTATTTGTATTTGTTAACTTTACATTCACTTTGCTGTAAATATCAATCGGACAACTCATTAATTTATTTGACCCATTTATATATCCCTGTATTAATTCTCCACAACTGCCCGGAACTATAACTGTTTTTTCCATATTGATCTCCTTAAAATACTATAATAGAAACTAATAGAATAACTACCTCAATAATTTCATTAATCGCTCCATAATTATCACCGGTCAATCCATCAATTCTATTTGTTATATACTTTCCAATTATTAAAACTGAAAAGAAAGCTACAATCATTAATACCAAGCCCTGCCAGAAAAGTAATACAGCTGCTAAGAACAATGTCCAAAGGGATGCAGCCAACACATGTTTTTTTGTTAAGTACAGATTATATGCTTTACCAAAACCTTCTTTTCTTGCATAAGGAAATAAATAAACTGCTAAAATCATTGAAAATCTACTGATTGTAGGTACAGTAATTAGTATCATATTCTTAACTTGTAACGGCAATTCAATTAGTAATGTCAGTTTTAATAGTATAATTAAAACTAAAGCTAAAACTCCATATACTCCTACTGTACTGTCATGCATAATATCTAAGATTCTCTGTTTATCTTTACCACCAAACAAACCATCAAAACTATCTGATAATCCATCCAAATGAATTCCACCAGTTAATGTTATCCAAGTAATTATCAATAATATATTTACAACCAAATCAGGTAATATTTTAGATAATATAAGATTTATAACAACTAATATTATACCGATAATGGTTCCAACTAAAGGATAATAGAGCATTGAACTGGCAATATTTTTCTCGCTGTAGTCTAACTTGCCTTTAACCGGTAGAGTTGTAATAAACTGTAATGCTATCAAAAATGAATTCATATTATTTCATCTCCTTAAAGGTCTAGGGAATCAAATGTTGCCATCTCTTTAATTATTCTATTTGATGATTCAATGATACCCATACCTAAAATAGCACCAGTTCCTTCACCTAATCTCATATCAAGATCAAATATAGGTCTCATATTTAAAAAGTCATAAAGTTTTTGATGACCTGGTTCAACAGACTTATGTGAGGGTAATAAAAAGTCGGCAACTTTCGGTTCTATTAAAAAAGCAATTAAGGCAGCAGCACCAGATATAAGCCCATCCACTAAAACAGGGACATTATTTGCTGCTCCAGCTAGCATTACTCCTGCCATTCCACCAATTTCAAGTCCACCTACTTTGCTTAAAATATCTAAACCATCATTTTTATCGGGATTATTTTTTTTAATTGCTCTTTTTACAACTTCAATTTTATTTTTTAAACCCTCCTCATCAATTCCTGTACCATAACCAACTACTCTCTCTACAGTTTCACCAGTAGCTACAGAAACCACAGCACTACTTGGTGTAGTATTACCAATTCCCATTTCACCGGTTCCTAATAACATAGTTCCATTATCTATAAGATCTTGAGCTATTTTTATTCCAACTTCTATACTTTTTACAGCTTGCTTATCGGTCATTGCCGGACCATGCAAAATATTTTCTGTTCCTTTTTTTATATTTTTGTTGATAAGCCCGGCTGCTTTAAGCGAATGTTTCATACCAATATCTACTATTAAAATATCTACACCATACTGTTTAGCTAAAACGTTTACAGCAGCTCCTCCATTTAAAAAGTTTTTGACCATTGCCTGAGTTACTTCTTGAGGAAAAGCACTTACCCCTTCATTTACAACTCCATGGTCACCAACCATAATAATATGTGATTTTTTACTTATATCAGGATATAGTTCTTTTGTAATTCCTGCTGTTTTTACAGCCAACTCTTCTAAATATCCTAAACTCCCCGGCGGCTTTGTTAAGTTATCCAGTCTAACTTGGGCTTCTTCCATTACTTTTTGGTCAAGAACACCAATTTTTTTTGTTGTCTCTTTTAATAAGTTAATTTTTAATCAACTCCTAAGTATTTAATAGTTTTATCAAAAGTATAGATATGTAAAATATAAATGTTGAAAAATACATTAAATTTATTGTCTTTTTTATATGCTCACTACCTATTTCAACTAAACTTTCACCTAAAGTTGCTTTATCAACAATTTTATTAAAATATCTATTTGGTCCTCCCAGCTTAATTCCTAAAGCACCTGCAACTGCTGCTTCTGGATATCCTGCATTTGGGCTGGTATGTTTTTTTGCATCTTTTATTATAGTTTCTAATGATCTTTTATAATCATATTTTTTGAAATAACTTGCTGCTATTATTAGTAAAGCAGTTAATCTTGCGGGTATATAGTTAGCTAGGTCATCTAACTTAGCAGCTCCCCATCCAAAATAATAATACTTATCGTTCTTATATCCCAGCATTGAATCTAAGGTGTTTACAGTTTTATAAATTACTGCCAGAAGTGGTCCACCGATTAAGAAATAAAATAATGGGGCTATTATTCCATCACTTGTATTTTCCGCCACTGTTTCTATGGTCCCTCTAATAATTTCAACTTCTTTTAAGTGTTCGGTATCTCTACTAACAATAAATGAAAGTGATTTTTTAGCTTCCTTTAGGTCGTTTTCTTTTAATTTTATATATATTTTATAAGCTGAATCTCTTAGACCTTTTACAGCGATAGTTGTAGATAAAAGCAGTCCGTTAGCTGTAATATAAAGAAATTTTGGTAACTGACTGAATAAAAAAATCAATAAATATGTTACAGAAAACGTAACTAAAAGAACAATAAAAACTAATAAAATACCTTTTGTTTTTTTCACATAGTCACTATTTTTATTTTTATAAAGTATATTCTCAAGAAGTTTTATTAACCTTCCTATTAATACAACAGGATGGGGATAAAATGTAGGATCTCCAATAATGAGGTCTGCTATTAAACCGATCGTTAAAATATACATTATAATTTTTCCTCTAAGTCCATGATTTCATATAACTTTTCTAAATCTATGTTTTTCTTAACTTTTTTAGCTAATTCATTTATTTGTTTTTCCCTTTGTTTTTTATAATCAATCTCTTTTTGATTATAACTTTGACCTGTTTTTTTCTCTAAAAGATGATTAATTACTTCTTGTCTAAAGTCATCATTATCAAAAATACCATGAATATATGTTCCCCAGACATTATAATTTTTTGATACTGCTCCATCTTTTATTAAACAATTATAACCGGACCTTAATTTAATATTAAACATTGGAGATGCTTTATTACCTAATATACTCTCTCCCATATGTATTTCATAGCCTTCAATTTCAGTTTCTTTTAACTTATAACTCAAGCTTGGACTTTGATTTATATCTGCTTTTATTTGATATGTGTTTTTTCCTTCACTAAATCTGGTCTCAATATCCAATAATCCCAACCCATCTATTTGTTTTGTTTCACCTTCAGTTAGATTTGGATCAATCAGCTTGTCACCTAGCATCTGATAACCACCACATATCCCTATAACTTGTACGTTATTTTTTGCAGCCTTAATAATTTTTTCTGCTAGATCGGTTTTTTTAAGATACTTTAAATCTTCAGTTGTATTTTTGGTTCCAGGAATTATTAATAAATCAAACTTTTCAAGATCACTTACTTTATTATCAATATATCTTAATTCAACTAAGGGATGTTGATTAAAGACATCAAAATCTGTAAAGTTAGATAAATGTGGTAAATTGATTACACCAATTCTAATTTCCGCATTTTCATTTACATGTTCATTTATCGACACTGAATCTTCTTCTGGTAAATCAATATCATTAAAATACGGTATTACTCCCAGTACAGGGGTATTTGTTCTTTTTTCAATAAAATCTATGCCGGATTTTAAGCTGCTTTTATCTCCTCTGAATTTATTGATAATTATACCTTTTATATGTTTTCTATCTTCACCCAATAGTTCCATAGTACCAACTATAGATGCAAAGACTCCTCCCCGGTCGATATCTGCAACAAGGATTACTGGACTATTAAATAGTTTAGCTACTTTCATGTTAGCTAAGTCTTTGTCTGAAATATTTACTTCTGCAGGTGATCCAGCCCCTTCCATCACTATAACTTCATATTCATTTTTTAGCTTAGTTAAAGATTCTTTTATTATTCCCATTGCCAATTTAATATAATCATTGTCCTTTTCACT
>JBNJDV010000093.1:0-4874 GCA_051745185.1 Bacillota bacterium | reverse complement strand
TTTGCGGCATATATATTAAGTATTACTGCCTTAATTAAATTTCCATTTACTTTTATAGCAGGCTGGCTATTAGACCGTACAAAAGTAAATACTGTTAAAGGTATCAATTTTATCATTTTATCTGCAGCAATAATTTTATTATTAAGGGCAGATAGTAAAATTACTTTAATAGTATATGCTCTTGTGCACGGAACATTTATGGCATTTGATGCTGTTAGCACTGGTGTTTTATGGCCTAATTATTTTGGAAGAAAAAACCTGGGTAGTATAAGAGGATTTGCTATGACAACAATGGTTTTGGGATCTGCATTAGGTCCATTACCATTTGGAATAGCCTATGATTATTTTGGAGGATACCGAGAAATAATGATTGGAATTTTAATTCTTCCACTACTTGCTGTTTTCGCCTCATTTTTATCTCCTCCGCCCAATTATACTTTTGATAAAAGTTAATATATGCTATTGCGACCTCCTTTACAGGAGGTTTTAAATTTATATACAGTTTATTTAAGATTTGGGTACCATTAAATTGACACTTAAATTATTGTTATGTATAATGAACAAAAGTTAATTAGTATATTATTTATTTTTTTATTGTGTTATATGAATAATGATTATATTATAGTGATAGATTTTGTGATGGAGGTGTTCCAATGTTTGGGAAAAAGGTGAAAAAGTTTCCTATTGGAGGAATTGAATTACCAGAAAAAAAGAGTTTAACTAGAGATAGAAAAATTAAAAAAATGCCAGATCCAGATACTGTTGCTATTCCACTTTCACAACATATTGGTGCTCCCGCAAAACCATTGGTTAGTAAGGGAGAACAAGTGATAAAAGGACAGTGTATAGCAGAATTTAATGAAGGTTTATCTGCTAAAGTTCATGCAAGTATAAGTGGTTATGTTGAAGGTATTGTTGAAAGAAAAAGACCTGGACATGGTTCATATGAGTGTATTTTAATAAAAAAAGATGGTGAAGTTAAAAAATCAGAAAGATTAAAAGATAATAATATAGATGACTTTTCTGTAGAAATTATTAGAAATAAAGTCAAAGAAGCTGGTATTGTAGGATTAGGAGGTGCTGGTTTTCCAACTCATGTTAAGTTGACTCCACCAGAAGATGTAAATATAGATACTGTTATAATCAATGGGGCTGAGTGTGAACCTTTTTTAACTGTTGATCACAGACTGCTTTTAGAGGAGTATAATGACCTATTTAAAGGGTTAGAATTAATAAAAAAAGCAGTAGGAGCAAATAGAGGTATTGTAGCAATAGAAGTAAATAAGATGGATGCCATTGAAAAATTGCAGGATAAGGTAGATAAGTGGCCTGAAATTGAAGTAGTTCCACTTGATACACGATATCCACATGGAGCAGAAAAACATTTAATAAAAGCTGTTTTAAATAGAGAAGTACCTTCTGGTGAACTACCAATGGCTGTTAATGTTGTTGTTAATAATGTGCAAACAGCTGTAAAAATTGCTCGTGCAGTTTATCATGATGAACCACTTATTGATAGGGTGATAACTGTAAGTGGTGAATCTATTAAAGAACCTGGTAATATAAAAGTTCCAATTGGAACTTCTGTCAAAGATGTCATTGATTTTTGTGGTGGTTCTAAAGATGAAGATTTCCAAGTTATTTCAGGTGGACCGATGACCGGTATTGATATAGATGATCTTTCAATACTGATTATTAAAGGTACTTCAGGTTTAGTACTTCTTCCCAGTCAAAAGTATGCTGAAAGTGAGACGAGAGCTTGTATCAGGTGTAGTAGGTGTGTTGAAGTTTGTCCAATGTATCTTGCTCCAAATCGAATAACAGCATTTGTTAATAATTCATTAGTAGATAGAGCATTAGATGTTGGATTAATGGAATGTATTGAATGTGGAGCCTGTGCGTATGTTTGCCCTTCAAAAAGGCCTCTTGTAAGATGGATTAAAAGAGGTAAAGCCCAGGCAAATAATTAGAGGTGATAATTATGACGAATAAATTTTCAACAAGTGGACCTCATATAAATAGTAAAGAAACGATTGAAACAAATATGTGGAATGTAGTATTTGCATTAACACCTGCAGTTATTATTGGTACATATTTTTTTGGTCTGTATGTTTTATATTTGGTTTTAGCCAGTGCATTAAGTGCTGTTATTTTTGAGAAACCCTTTGTTAAAAGCAAATCTATCTTAGGTGATGGAAGTGCATTTTTGGCTGGTACTCTTTTAGGTTTGACATTATCTCCTGCAGTTCCATGGTGGATTCCAATCTTAGGTGGGTTTTTAACAGTAATAATAGGGAAACATCTGTTTGGAGGTCTGGGTAGTAATATATTTAACCCTGCGTTAATCGCAAGAGCAATCTTATTACTTTCATATCCTTCTTTAATGACAAGATGGGTTAGTCCAATAGATGGTATTTCTGCTGCTACACCACTGGAAATAGGTGCTGAATCTTTTAGTTATGCTCAATTGGTTATTGGTAATATTCCTGGAAGTGTTGGTGAAACTTCTGTTATTGCATTATTAATTGGTGGTATATATTTATATATTAGAGATTATATAGATCTTAAAATACCGCTGTCATTTATTATTGGAGCAGGAACTACTGCTTACATATTTGGTTTGGATCCTCTCTTTGCAGTATTTTCTGGTGGTTTAATTTTTGGAGCAATTTACATGGCAACAGATATGGTAACTTCACCAGTAAATAAATGGGCTAAGATAGTGTATGGACTTATAGGTGGATTTTTAACAATTTATATAAGGCGTTATACACCTTATCCAGAAGGAATTACATTTGCTATTTTAATTATTAATGGAGCTTCATATTTATTTGATAATATGTTTGAAGGTCCCTATTTTGGGGAAGTTGAACATCTCAAACATAGGGCTTTTCAAGTTGTTTCAATTCTTTTAGTTTCGATTCTAATCTTATTTGTTGGATTTATTGTTATAGAAGAAAGAGATAATTTTCCTGGAAACTTAACATATAGTCATTTGAAACAAACAGTACAAAAAGCAGACAGTTTCGAAATAATTGAACAGGATAATAATGATCTATTATTTTCTGCAAAAGACAAAGATGAGTTAATAAGTAACCTGGTATATATTTCTAGGAATGGCTTTGAAGCACCTATAGAGATATTACTTTCTATAAATTCAGAAGGAGAAATATTAGACACTAAAATTGTTTCTGAAAGTGAATCTCCAACTCTTGGAGCAAGAATAAAAGATGAAAGTTTCTTAAATCAATTTAACAGATTCAGTATTGAAAACACATCAGAAATAATGGATAATACAGATTTAATAAGTGGTGCAACCTTTTCATCACAAACAGTGGCAAGAGCTGTTAGAGCAGGTTTAGAACTTTATATATCTGATAAAAATGAAGGTTTAATAGATGGAGTTTACCAGGCTAGTGCACAAGGTGCTCAGGGTATGATTACTATAGAGATAGAAATTGAAGATAGAGATATTACCAATGTTAAAATTGTAGAGGACCAAGAAACTAAACACCTTGCACAACCAGCCTATGAAGAACTTAAAGAACAGTTATTGTCAAAACAAAATGCAGATTTAGATATTGTTTCAGGAGCAACTTATACAAGTGAGGCATTTATTGAAGCTGTTCAATCAGCAATAGATAAAGCAAGTAGTAACCAAAATGATAACAAAACAAATGAAGTTGAATATATAGGTTCAGCACAGGGTCATGCAGATTTAATTGAAGTAAAAGTTTTAGTTGAAAATGAGAGTATAACTGATATAGAGATATTGTCACAAAATGAGACACCAGGTATTGGAGATCAGGCAATTAATGAACTAAAACAAGAAATTATTGATAAACAGACTCTTGAAGTAGATATGGTATCTGGAGCTACTAACTCATCCAAAGGATTAATCAATGCTATCAGAGATGCATTGGACTTACAACAAGATGATGATATTTAAGCTGTATTGATATATTTGATTGTGGAAGGAGATTTTTATGGATAAAAATTTAACTATTTTAGAAAAAGTATTATTAATGGGATTGTTACCACTACTGGGAGGAACAAACAACCTCTATCAGGCTTTAATTGTGGCAATAAGTGCAATCTTGCTTTCCATAATAATAAAATATATTGCAGGTAGGTTTAATCTTGAGTATGATTATAAATGGTATATATTATTCGGATTGGGGATTACCTTAAGCTATATTTTCTATATAACAATTGTAAATGTTTTTCCTACATTTGAAGTATATATAAATATATATCTATTATTACTTGGGGTTACGCCTTTAATATATATTGGTGCTAGTTCAACAGAACATCATTTTTTTAACTATCAAAAAGACTTCTTCTTATTAATGATAATGGTTGGAGCTTTGCGAGAAGTATTAGGATCAGGTACTATTTTTAATATCCAGTTAACTAAAGCTGGTTTTCCTCCTTTTGGTTTTGTAAAAGACTTTCCAGGAGCATTTTTAATAGTGAGTATAATATATTTAATTGTAGAATTAACAAGGAAGAATAAAGTTAAAAACAGTAAGCAAGAAAAAGGAAGTGAGAACCTTGTCTGAACTACAACGCTTGTTTTTAGATTCTATTTTAAGTAAGAATATGAGCCTGGCTTATTTTTTAGGTATATTATTTATGATGGTAGAATCTAAAACAATAAAAGAGACTACAATTAAGGGTTTAAAGTTTGTAAGCACAGTTTTTATTATAAATATATTAGGGTGGTTTTTAAACAGTATATTACCCCCGTATTATGATCCGATAAATCCGGCTATCTTTTTTATTACTACATTACTAGGAATAATAATATTAAAGTATTGGGGAGAGTTAGATGGAGAATGGTTTGGTCTGCCCAGATATATTTTAATAATCGG
>JBNJDV010000092.1:0-4921 GCA_051745185.1 Bacillota bacterium | reverse complement strand
AAAGCCGGGTTTTTACACCCGGCTTCTTGTTTACTATATTTTACTTTTTATTTATTCTTCATCAGGTTCAAGAGATTCTTCTATTCTCTTGTATGATTTATATCTTTCTATAGCATCTTTTTCAGCCTGTTCAAATAATTGTTCTGCAACTTCTGGGAATTCTTGTTTTAGTTTTGAGTAACGAACCTCACTTAATAAGAAATCTTTGAAGTTAGCTTTTGGTTCTTTTGAATCAAGGCTAAATGGATTTTCTCCTTTTGCTTCTAATTCAGGATTGTATCTATATAGATGCCAGTATCCGGCCTCAACTGCTCTTTCTTCTTCATCAATACTACAGCTCATTCCAGCTGATAGACCATGTGCAATACATGGAGAATAAGCGATAACTAATGATGGACCAGGATAAGCTTCTGCTTCTTTAAGGGCTTTTACAGTTTGGTTCATGTTAGCACCTAATGCTATTTGGGCAACATAAACATAACCATAAGTCATAGCCATTCTTCCTAAGTCCTTTTTCTTAGTCCTCTTACCGGCTGCATCGAACTTAGCTGCAGCAGCAGTTGGAGTAGCTTTAGATGACTGTCCACCAGTATTTGAATAAACCTCTGTATCAAATACTAATACATTTACATCATCACCTTGAGCTAGTACATGGTCAAGACCACCGTAACCTATATCATAAGCCCAGCCGTCTCCACCAAAGATCCATTGAGACTTTTTAATTAAGAACTCTCTATTTTCTAAAATATATGCAGCATTTTCATTATCTTTTTCTTCTTTTAGAAGTGGAATCATCTTATCTGTTGCTTCTTTAGAAGCTTCAGCTTTATCTTTAGCTTCAATCCACTCTTTAAATGCTTCTTTGAGTTCATCAGAAATATCTTGTTCTAATGCTTCTTCCATCTTCATCTTAAGTTGATCTCTAATCTGTTCCATTCCAAGATACATACCATATCCATACTCTGCATTGTCTTCGAATAAGGAGTTAGCCCATGCTGGACCATGTCCATCTTCATTTGTAGTATATACAGATGTAGGAGCTGTACCTCCCCAGATTGAGGAACAACCAGTTGCATTTGCTATAATCATTCTATCTCCAAAGAGTTGTGTTACTAACTTAGCATATGGTGTTTCACCACATCCGCCACAAGCTCCGTGGAACTCAAGTAATGGTTGAGCAAACTGACTACCTTTAACAGTAAATTTATTCATTTTATCTTCTTTATAAGTTACATTTTCAGATACATATTCCCAGTTTTCTTTTTCTGCTTCAAGCTGTCCTTCGAAAGGCTCCATAACTAATGCCTTTTCTGGAGCAGGACAAACTTCAGCACAAACTCCACAACCGATACAGTCTAATGGGCTAACTTGGATTCTGTATTCTAGTCCATCAAATCCTTTACCCATCGGTTTAATGGTTTCAAGTCCTTCTGGTGCATTCTCTCTTTCTTTTTCATCTAATAAGAAAGGTCTAATTACAGCATGTGGACATGAAATAGCACATTGGTTACACTGAATACAGTTATCAGGCTGCCATTCAGGAACATTTACTGCTACACCACGTTTTTCATACTTGGATAGTCCTGCTGGGAAATGTCCATCTTCTCTACCAGTAAATGTACTAACTGGTAGATCATCACCTTTTTGCTTTTGAACAACTTTAACTACATCATTTACAAAATCAGGTAGATCTTGATCTACTTTTTGCTCTTCGCTTTCAGCACTTGACCAACTGTCAGGAATATCAATTTTATCTAATGAATCCATCGCTTTATCAACAGCTCTTTTATTCATCTCTACAATTTTTTCACCTTTATGTCCATAGGTATCTTCAATTGCATTTTTAAGATATTTAATTGCCTCATCAACCGGTAGAATCTTAGCTAATTTAAAGAATGCAGTCTGCATAACCATGTTGATTCTGTTTCCTAAACCAACATCTTGGGCAATATCTACAGCATTTATTGTATAGAAATCAATATTATTATCAGCAAGATACTTTTTCATATCTCCCGGTAATTTTTCTTCAAGTTCTTCTCCGGTCCAGTTTGTATTTAATACAAATGTACCATTTGGTTTAAGATCAGATAACATATCAAATCTTTCAACATATGAATCCTTATGACAGGCTACATAGTCAGCTTCATCAATTAAATAAGTTGATTTAATAGGCTGATCACCAAAACGGAGGTGAGATACTGTTACACCACCTGATTTTTTAGAGTCATATGAGAAGTATGCTTGAGCATATTTATCTGTGTTGTTACCAATAATTTTAATAGCATTTTTATTAGCACCAACAGTACCATCTGAACCAAAGCCCCAGAACTTACATCTAACTGTTCCTTCTGGAGTTGAATCAATTTTCTCTTCTGGCTCAAGTGAAGTATATGTAACGTCATCATTAATTGATATTGTAAATTGATTTTTTGGTTTTTGCTTTTTAAGATTATCAAATACAGCTTTAATATCTGTAGGTGTTGTATCTTTAGAACTTAAACCATAACGTCCACCTACTATTAAAGGCTTGTCCTCTTTATCATAGAATAATGAACGAACATCTTCATATAGTGGTTCTCCTACAGAACCAGGTTCTTTAGTTCTATCTAGAACACTAATTTTCTTAACTGTATCAGGTAATACATTCATAAAGTATTTTTCTGAGAACGGTCTATATAGGTGAACTTTAATTACACCAACTTTTTCACCTTTATCTACTAAATAATCAACAGTTTCTTCAATAGTATCAGTAACTGAACCCATTGCAACTACGATATGTTCTGCATCTTCAGCACCATAGTAATTAAATGGATGGTACTCTCTTCCTGTAATCTTTGTAATTTCCTGCATGTAGTTTTCAACTATATCAGGAATTCTTTCATAATACTTATTAACAGATTCTCTAGCCTGGAAGAAAATATCAGGATTCATTGCTGTACCCTTAGTTACAGGATGTTCAGGATTTAATCCTCTGTGTTTAAACTCCTGAATCTTATCATAATCTACAAGTTTAGCCAGGTCATCATAGTCCATTACATCAATTTTTTGATACTCATGTGATGTACGGAACCCATCAAAGAAATGTACAAAAGGTAAGCTTGACTTGATTGCAGCTAGATGTGCAACTCCACCAAGGTCCATAACTTCTTGAACACTACCTGAAGCTAAAAGTGCAAAACCTGAAGCTCTTGTTGCCATTACATCTGATTGGTCACCAAAAATTGATAATGCGTGAGTAGCAATACTACGAGCACTTACATGAAATACTCCCGGTAAAAGCTCACCTGAGATCTTATACATGTTCGGTAACATTAACAGTAATCCCTGTGAAGCAGTAAAAGTTGTTGTTAATGCTCCTGCCGATAATGATCCGTGAACTGCACCTGAAGCCCCACCTTCAGATTGTAGTTCAGATAACTTTACTCTTTGACCAAAAATGTTTTTCCTGCCGTGTGCACTCCATTCATCTACTAATTCAGCCATTGGGGATGAAGGAGTTATTGGATAGATTGCAGCAACATCAGTAAAAGCATAACCAACATGAGCTGCAGCAGTGTTTCCATCCATTGTCTTCATCTTATTTGCCATCTTCGTTCCCCCTTTGTATTAGTTAAGTGAAATATATACTTAATCCAATTCTATTTTAGTATATTATACTAAATTTGGTCTGTCAAATTTTATAAAATTATTACAATCAATTAACAATTATGATGTGCTTTTTTGTTTGATTTGGACTTATCACAACTAATATGTTATACTATTATTTAAACTAAAAAGCTTAATATCAAAAGGAGAGTATAAATAATGATATATCAAAATTTTGGAGATAGTAATATGGATACTTCTATTCTTGGAATGGGATGTATGCGTTTACCGGTAATTGATGATGACAATGAAAATATTGATGAGAAAAAAGCAGTTGAAATGATTAGATATGCAATTGACAACGGAATCAACTATATCGATACTGCCTGGCCTTACCACGGTGGTAACAGTGAAACAGTAGTTGGAAAAGCTCTACAGGATGGTTATAGAGAAAAGGCTTATCTTGCTACAAAGCTTCCCTCCTGGAAGATTGAAAAAAGAGAGGACTTCGACTATTATCTAAACAAACAGCTTGAAAAACTACAAACTGACCATATCGACTTATATCTTCTACATACTTTAAATAGGAATTATTGGGAAAACTATAAAGAACTTGATGTCTTCAGCTGGCTTGAAGAAAAGAAAAAACAGGGAATAATTAAACAGATCGGTTTTTCTTTTCATGCAGATTATGACCTCTTTGAAGAAATAATTGATCACTATGACTGGGACTTCTGCCAAATTCAGTATAACTATCTAGATACTGAGTTTCAAGCTGGGAAAAAAGGACTTAAATATGCTCATAACAAAGGTGTTGAAGTTGTAGTTATGGAACCATTAAGGGGTGGAACACTTGCTCAAACCCCACCAATTGAAGTAAAAGAAATTTTAGAAGAATCTAGTAAAAATAGAAACTCAGTAAATTGGTCTTTACAATGGTTATGGGATCAAAAAGAGGTAAGTGTTGTCTTAAGCGGTATGAGTACTTTAGAACAAATTGAGGAAAATATTCAACTTGCTGCTAATGCAGATCAAAATTCTCTGTCTGATAAAGAAACAGAATTAATAACAAAAGCCAGAAAAAAATTCTTAGAAATATTCCCAGTGGCCTGTACAGGATGTAATTACTGTGTTCCTTGCCCACAGGGGGTTGCAATTCCAAATATCTTTTCATTATATAATGAAGCTAAAATTTATGATAAATATGAAGAAAATAAGGAAAGATACTTTAACATGAGTGAAAAATCAAGAGCAGATAACTGTATAGAATGCGGGCAGTGTGAAGAAGCCTGTCCACAAAACTTAACTATTATGGAATACTTAAAAGAGGTAACCA
>JBNJDV010000091.1:0-5048 GCA_051745185.1 Bacillota bacterium | reverse complement strand
GATAAATAGTAATTTAATTAAAGATATTAGAGAAGAGACCGGAGTTATTTTACAAAACTACGGTCTCTTTCCATGGAAAACAGTTTATGATAATGTAGCCTTAGGTTTAAGTACAAGAAATTATGAAAAAGAATTAATAAAATCGACAGCAAACAAAGTATTAGATAAACTGGGAATTAAAGAGTATATTAATAAATATCCAGCAGAACTTAGTGGTGGACAGAGACAAAGAGTTGCTGTAGCAAGAAGTTTGGTTTTGGAACCGGATTTACTATTAATGGATGAACCATTTTCTGCTTTAGATGCATTAACAAGAGAAGAAATGCAAAATCTTATTCTTAAAATTCATAAAGAAAATATGCTTTCATATATAATAGTAACTCATAATATTGATGAGGCTGTTTTTTTAGGTCAAAAAATAGCTGTAATGAAACAGGGAGAGTTAATTCATCTAATAGATAATCCATATTTTGGTGATCTTAGATTAAGAGAAAAAGAAGAGTTTTTTAAACAAACAAAGAAATTAAGAAAGATGATGTCTGAGGATGATTTATTGTGAAAAGTAAAAAGTCAGTAACCTATGCGGTAATATTAATCTTTTTAATATGGTATATTTTACATCTTTTTCTAAAGTCAAGTGTTATTCCTTCTCCTATTACTGTTATTATAAATTTCTTTAGCATATTTATCCCGGTCTTGCTTCCTCATTTAGCCATGAGTTTATATAGGATATTAACGGCTATATTTTTAGCAGTATTTATTGGAGTGTTATTAGGACTTTTAATAGGTATGAATAAAAAAATTGATCAATACATATCTCCAGTGATTTATCTTATATATCCAATTCCTAAGATAGCATTTTTACCAATATTTATGCTGTTATTTGGATTGGGAGATCGATCCAAAATTATCTTAATTATGGTTATTGTAATTTTCCAAATAATAGTAACGACAAGGGATAGTGTTAAAAATATTAATCCCGAATATTTCCATTCGGCACGTTCGGTAGGGATAAAGGGATTAAAGATCTATCAACATGTGATAATACCTGCAATTCTACCACAGATTTTAACTGCACTTAGAATTACTGTTGGTACAAGCATAGCAGTCCTTTTTTATGCTGAGAATTTTGCAACACAGTATGGTATCGGTTATTATATAATGAACAGCTGGATAATGGTTAATTATGTAGATATGTTTAGTGGTATTTTAGCAATAAGTATTTTAGGGCTTTTATTTTTTCAGGCAATTGATATAATAGAAGATAGATACTGTCATTGGGTGAAGGTAGGTAATGAGAAAAGTTTTAAATACAAATAAAATATTAAATTAAGGAGACAACTTATGCAAGCATTTGTTTATAGTTTCTTAGCGGGTATATCTACTGCCCTTGGGGTAGTTGTGCTTTTAATATTCGGAAAACCAAATAATAAGTTATTGGCTTCATTACTTGGCTTTGCAGGTGGAATTATGCTTGCAATATCTGTGTTCGAGCTATTGCCAGAAGCTGTTGTATTAAGTTCTATGAAGGTATCAATTTTTTCATTTATTTTAGGTGCTTTAATGATGTTTGGTTTAGATAAGTTAATCCCACATTCACATTTATCAACATCTGAGCATTTAGAAATTGAAAACCCTGAAAAATTAAAATTACATTTATCTATGCAGAGAACGGGTTTTTTAATATTTTTTGGAATAGGTATTCATAATTTGCCTGAGGGACTAGCAATAGGTGCAGGATTAGAGTCCAGTCCAGAGATAGGATTATATATTGCAATAGCTATTGCGCTACATAATATCCCAGAAGGACTTGCAATTGCAGGGCCGTTAAAAACAGGTGGAACTAAAAACTATAAAATAATTTTATTTGCTTTAGCAGCTGGTTTAATGACCCCAGTGGGTACTTTAATAAGTTTATTAGTTTTTAATATTTCTACAGTATTAGTAGGGGCATTTTTGGCTTTTGCAGCTGGTGCTATGGTATATATTGTAAATGATGAACTAATACCTCAGTCAAATATTATTCATAGTCATTTTGCAAATGCTGGTGTAATTATTGGACTATTGCTTGGATTTGCAATTTTATAAGTTAAAAAATTAAATATGTAATAATTTGAACAAGTCCAAAACTTAGGTGTAGCTGATTTGAAATAGGTACTCCTTTACTTTTGGCTTCAGAGACATTTTTGTAGGCTTTCACAGCTAATGGGATTGTTATAAACACCAATAAAGTTTGATATGGGAAAATACCCAAAAATGTATAGACCAAGGTTAATAGGTATGCTAATACCATACAAGATAGATAAATCATCTTACCGTTTTTATATCCAATGCGAACAGTCATTGTTTTGATACCAAGCTTTTTATCCCTAGCATAATCTCTAATTTCATTGCTTAACATCAATACAGGCAGCAATAAACTTACCGGCATTCCCAAGATAATTGGCCTTAAGGAAAAGTACTCAGTAAATACTAAATAACTTCCTAAAATCATCAAAGGGCCCATAAGTAAAAAAGAAAGTAATGTACCCAGTCCTTTTTTCTTATATACAATCGGTTCTCCTGTATATGAGTACCCTCCAATAATTCCAATTAATCCAACTATTAAGAGTTTTTTTGTACTCAAAAATACTAATATAATACCTAGTAGACCAGTTATTAAAAAGGAACTTATTCCTAAAATAAATATTAAAATATCAAACCAGTTTCTTTTTTTACCTAAAAAGAAATATTTCTTTCCCTCAAAATGCAAATTTTTATATTCACATTCGAAGTAATCATTTATAAAATTTGTTCCGGTTTGGACAAAGAGTCCGGCAATAGTTACTAAGGTAATTAGTATTAAGTTATATTTATTTAATGGAAAATTTGTCTCATTATATGATATAATTATTCCTAAGGATGTAGAGTATATAGCTAATGATAATGAAAGTGGTCTTGAGGCATACCAAATTTCTTTTAGTAATTTACTTTTTTTCATTATTGTAAAATCCCCTGTTTATAATATTTTATCCTAAAAGTATTTAATCATAAAATTAAGTAAAGTGCAATTTTAACTTTCATAATAAATATTAATATCTAATTCAAGGAGGAATTAAAGTTGAGTAAATACGATGAAGAAGTAATTGAAATTATAAAGAACGGTCCATTTATAGCATATAATATAAAACTAATGATAAGTAGTGATGGAGAAAAAATGGAAACAAAACCAAAGATGATATTATGTAGGTGTGGACATTCTGATGATAAGCCATTTTGTGATGGTAGCCATGTGGAAGTTAATTTTAATGATGAGAAGGATGAGGATAGGGTTGAGGATAAGGTAATAAAATATAAAGGAGATAATATTACTATTTATGATAACAGAGGAGTATGCAGCCATATTGGATACTGTACAAGCTTACTCCCCTCAGTTTTTGATAAAAGTAGATTTAAATGGATAGATCCTAATGGAGCAGATGTAAAAGATATTATAAGAATTTGTGAACTGTGTCCCTCAGGTTCTTTAAGTTATAGTTTACCAGGTGGTGAAAGAGTTCAGGTTGAACACAAACACAAAAAGAAGATAAAAATATCACCAGGGCCTTATGGTCAACATGGACCATTTGATGTAGAAGGTGGAATAGAGTTAAAGTCTGAGGAAAACTTCGAACCGGAATGTAAAGAACATTATTCTTTATGTAGATGTGGGGCATCTAAAAATAAACCATTTTGTGATGGTTCACATAGAACTCAAACTAAGTACAAAGAGGAAAAGTAATAATTATTTTAAAAACTAGGTGGTGTCATAGCCCAAGTTGAAACTGATTTTTGATCATCAATGTTAATATAACGGTGAGGTATAGTAATGTCCAGTCTAATTCCTTAAATTAATAAGTAATTTTTCCTTATCTTAAAGATAATGTAATTTGCAGCATTTCATTTCCAAATCTTAGATGGAAAAAGTTCTTTTAAATTAATTAACTAATTATGAGTTGTATACTTTACAACTGTTATTAATGATGATAATATAGTAACAAATAATAAATAATCTAACGAGGATTGGTGAAATTCCATACCGGTGGTAAAGTCCACAAGCTATTTATTTAGTTGATCTGGTGTAATTCCAGAACCGACAGTAAAGTCTGGAAGGGAGTTAGAACACTATATATTTTTATGTGTATATTTAATTGCCCCTTCCAATGGAAGGGGTTTTAATTTTGTAACACAAAGAAATATGGAGGTAATTTAATGCAGAATAAAGATGACAAATATTATATGAAAAAGACGCTAAGATTAGCCAAAAAAGGAGAAGGTTATACAAGTCCAAATCCAATGGTTGGTGCCTTAGTAGTAAATAATGGTGAAATTGTTGGAAGAGGTTATCATAAAAAAGCCGGTGAACCACATGCTGAAGTTTATGCATTAGACCAGGCAGAACAAAAAGCAACAGGAGCAACACTTTATGTTAATTTAGAGCCCTGTTGCCATTTTGGCAAAACACCAGCCTGTTCGTTAAAAGTAATTAAATCAGGTATAAAGAGATTGGTTGTTGCTATGGAAGATCCTAATCCATTGGTAGCTGGGGAAGGAATATCTCAGTTAGAAGAAGCAGGCATTGAAATAAAAGCAGGGGTATTAGAAAAAGAAGCAAAATTATTAAATGAAGTATTCATTAAATATATTACTGAAAAACTTCCTTTTGTTTATCTAAAAAGTGGACAAACAATAGATGGATTTTTGGCAACAAGTACAGGTGATTCCAGATGGGTTACAAATAAAAAAGCAAGACTTTATGGACATAAGTTAAGACATAAAGTAGATGCGATATTAGTGGGTGTTAATACTGTTTTAAATGATAATCCCAGGTTGACAACAAGACTAGAAGATAAGAAGGGAATTGACCCTATTAGAGTTGTTTTAGACAGTAAATTAAAAACACCAATAGATGCAGATATTATTAATCAAAAATCAGAGAGCAAAACCATTATCGCAACAACATCAAACTATAACAAGGATAAATATAATGAACTAATAATAAAAGATAATCTTGAAATAATAATTGTTGA
>JBNJDV010000090.1:0-5086 GCA_051745185.1 Bacillota bacterium | reverse complement strand
GCTGCTGTAAACATGATAATGCTTACAAGTATACCAAAATACCTAAATGGTGGGAAAGAAGAAAGAATAAGAATAACGAAACCACTTATAACAGCCCCTGCATTGCTCATAATGGAGGTTCCAATACCTGTGATAGCTGTGTGCAGTGCTGTTTTTATATTATTATTCTTATCCTTTTCTTCTTGATAACGGGATAAGATGTGTATTGAATAGTCAATTCCTACCCCGACCCCTATACTACTTATAAGAACCGTAACAATATCTAAAGGAATACCGAAATATCCCATAATCCCGAAATTAATTAAAATGACAAATGATATTAAGATAACCGATAAAATACTCCCCTGAAATGACCTTAATAAGGATAAAACAATTATAAACACAGCAATTAAGGCGAAAATCAATCCTTTTATCTGTCCCTCTATGATCATATCTGATAAGGCTTCTATCAGTACTATCATCCCAGAAACTGTTTTATCAATCTCTAAGTTATCAAAATTAGTCTCAGCATAATTTTCAACATCCTTCATCAAATTATCTACTGCTTTAGTTGATGTATCATTTACTAGAATTTGAATTCTAGCTTGCCTATAATCTAATGTAACAAAATCTTTTAGATATTCACTATCATTCATTTCAATTAAAAGTAGATACTGTGAAATTAGATTACTATCATCAGGTATTCGATGATATTCTTCATTATTTTCATTCATAACTTTATTTGTTCTTTCGATGATATTTGCTATTGAAGTAATTTTACCAACAGCTTCATTTTTTTCTAAATCTTTCTGAAAATTACTTACTGCTTTTAATATATCTGAATTTTGTATATCACCTTCTATAATAACTTCAATACTTTCAGATCCAGAAAATTTATCTTTTACTAGATTATATGCTATTTTGGGTTCTGAACTTTCATCAAAGAAATTAAAGAAGTTACTATCTGTTTCAAGTTTTGGTATACCGAAACCAGCTATAATAATAATTATTATTGAAACAATCAAAATCGCTTTTGCTTTTGATAGTGTAAAGTCGGCTAAAAAATGTGCAAATTGATCCATTAAACCCTTTGTCTTTTTAACTGTCTTCTTTTTAATGTCACTTTTTAATAGTGAAAGTACAGCTGGAATAAATGTTAGTGATATAATTAAAGCAACTGCAACACCAAATGAAGTATAAATACCAAAATCTTTCATTAAGGTAATATCACTGAATATATTTGACGCAAATCCGGCAATTGTTGTACCACCGGCCATCAATACTGATACTCCAACAGTGGTAAGAGTAATATTTACAGCCTTTTTTGTACTAATATTGTTTTTCATTTCTTGTCTATACCTGTTTAAAATATATATACCATAAGCATTACCTAAACTAATTAAAATTACCGGCATGACTGCATTTAAAGGTGATAGTTGTTTTCCAAGTAACCCCATTAAACCAAGTGTCCAGACAACACTTATAATTACAGTTGTGAAGGGAAGTAATACCCCTTTGAAACTTCTGAAAAATAAAAATAAGATGAATGCAATGATAAGTAAAACAATTGGTAGTAATAATTTCAAATCGCTTTTCATTGAACTTGATAAAACTTCATTTAAAACAGGAGTACCTGTGATATGAACACTTTCTGGCCCCTTGTACTTTTCTATAACAGATATTACATTTTTTGCTAACTGTACAGAATCAGCATCAGGATCAACTTCAATAATATTTAAAGCCGAACTACCGTCTTCAGATACTATTAATCCCCCATACATAGGATCAGATGTAATTTCTTCCTTTAAGTTATTTAACTTTTCTTCATCCTCTGGAATCTCTTCAATTAATCTTGAGATTTCTAAACCCATCTCAGAACTTTTTATTTGATCAAGAGTGGTAAGGCTTTTAATTGAAGATACTCCTTCTAAATCAGCAAGTTCATTTGAAAGTTCATCAATTTTGTCTATCGTACTTTTTTTGAATATATTATCATCACTTATTGCTATCATAATATATTCTGCTGCCCCAAAAGTGTCCTCTATCTTTTCATATGTTTGAACCTGAGGATCATCTGCTGGGAAAAAATCTTTAATGTTTGTTGTCATAGTAACCTTTAAAGCATGGTATCCAAAAAATACTGTTAATAATAATACAACAATAATAAGTATAATCGAGTGTCTGTTTGCAAATTTTGCTAATCTGTTCATTTAAATAATCACCCCTAGTATAATGAATGAGCTTTCATTCATTATACGGTAAATTTTTATATCCCTTTATCAAAAAACCTTATAACTTCTTGGTCTGCATCATTTAATAACTCTATATCATCTGTCCTTAAAGCTTTTTCTACAACACCCTGTAAGGCACCAAAAATTAATCCCGCTGTTAAAGCAGTATTTTGACTACTTATTTCGCCGTTTTTTACTGCCTCATTTAACATATTTTCCATCAGTTTAGGTATTTCATTTAGATAATTTAATATCGCAGAAAAGTCACTTGACTTTGGAAATTCTTTCTCCCTCACTAATATTTGGGCTGTATTTAAGTTTTCTCTAATTTCTTTAAAATGATTTTTAATAAAAATTTCCAACTTTTCTTTAACTGGCATCTCTTTATTTTTTAACTCATTTAACAAATTAATCCTTTTTTCGAATTCTACGTTAAAAATATACTCTAGAATTTCGTCTTTAGAATTAAAGTAATTGTAAATAGTACCAACAGCTACTCCTGCTTCCTCAGCAATTTTAGCTGTTTTAGTATTATAAAAACCTTCTTGTGCAATTATCTTTACTGCTGCCTTGCGAATAAGTTCTTTTTTTTCACTCATATAAATTTCCTTTCCGAATCATGATTCATTATTCATATTAACATTTTATATCATCTTTGTCAATAACATTTAACATTTAGTTTCTGTATTTAGATTGTATAAGATTGCAAGGTTTAATGCACTTTTTTTATTTATACTAATTTTTTAGTTTTAAGGTACTTCCTACATATAAGTGATGAAATCACTTTCTTATCTAGAACATATTAATTTATAAATATGAATATGTGTAGAAAAATCCCCTGCTCTATTTTTAAAAATTAACAGAGGATTTTAATTGATTTTTATTTATATTTGTACTAACATATAATTGAAATTAATACTTGAATTCTCCAGATTTTTATCAGAGATCGACATGATTCAACCATCTTAAGTAATTTAACAACTCTGACTAAGCCATTACTTTGTTCATATTTCTTTTCTCACTCACTAAAGCAACAATTAAATTCAAAACAAGCCTCAAATCCAATTAAAACATTACACTATCAGTTACTTTGATTCTCTTAACCAAACATAATATTGTTCTGTTTTTAAAGTCTTGTAAACTATTTGTAGGTTTTTAAACCCATTTTCTCAGTCTAATTATATTATCAGTCTTAATTAATTAAATTAATCGGTTCACCATTAAACCATTTTAATATATTTTCAAAGACTATATCAGCTCTCTTTATAAATGCTTCTTCAGTTGCAAATGCAACATGAGGAGTTGCAATAATGTTTTTAGCATTTAATAAGGGATGACTTTTTGGTATTGGTGGTTCCATTTCAAATACATCTACTCCGGCTCCGGCTATTTTTTTATTATTTAATGCTTGTGCTAATGCCTCACTATTTACTATAGGTCCTCTTGCACAGTTTATCAAAATAGCATTTTCTTTCATTAAATTCAGTTCTTTTTCATCTATTAAATTTACATTAGAATCGTTCAATGGTACATGTACAGATATAATATCACTTTCAGAAACTAATTCTTTAAGATCTACATACTTCATTCCCATCTCTACTGCTTCTCTGTTTTCCTTATGATCATTACCTAAGAGTTCACAACCAAAGGCGTTTGCTATTTTAGCAACCTGCATACCTATATTCCCTGTCCCGATAATCCCAAATTTTTTACCAGAAATCTCATTACCTATAAGGCCAGATCTATCTTTTCCAGACTTGGTAGCATTATCACATCCAATAATATTTCTTGTTAAGTTAATTGTTAAACCAAAAACAAGTTCTGCTACAGCTTTATCTGAATATCCAGATGAGTTACTAACCTTAATATCATTATCATTACAAGCCTTTATATCAATATGGTCAATACCTGTAAAAGCTACTGAAATAAATTTTAGTTTAGGGCAGGAATTGATAACTTTAGCAGAAAGAGGTAAGTTTGTTATAATTAAAACATCTGCTTCTTCTGCTCTTTTTATGATCTTTTCTTCACCTTCTACCCTATTATCATAACTAATAAATTGATGACCTAAATCTTTTAGCCTTTTTCCATAAGTAGATAGTTTTTTATTAGAAATACCTATTGGTTCCATCATTACAATTTTCATTTGACCACTCCTAACTTTATTTTAAATTAGTATATTAGAATTTGCTTATAAATATCATATTAGTTATTAATCTTCAAACAGATGACTGTAATAGCTCTCAGCATTATATACCGCTGCTAAAGGATTATGTCCTAATACTCTATCTTTTACAGCTAATACAGTAGTAGGAACTTGAGAATATTTAAAAAACAGGCTATCATGTCCTACACAAAGACCTAATACTATATTAAAATCAGTATCACAGTCAGCTAATAATTTTGCCTGTCCTATAGGATTACAGCCTGCTTCAAAGCCTTCAGGTGAAAATCTATCTTCTGGTGGAACATCGAGATCTTCCTTATTAATACTACCACAGCAGCAAACAGCCGAGTTTACTTGCAGTCCTCTTTTTTCAAAATATTTTGCAGCCAATCCAGCTTCTTTTTTTAAACCAATACAGTAGGCAATACCTAGATTATTAAAGTCTGCTGAAATAGCGTATTCAGCTATTTCTTTTAATCGAGGCCACTTTTTATAACCTGTTGTTTCTATATGGGCGGCTGTTTTATATAGTTTCTTGTTCTCATCCTTTTTATATTCTTTAATTACTTCTTTCAACCAGTTTCCCTCATACTGATTACACCAATTTGGATAATCATGCGAATCAGTACTACAAGTAATCTCTTCACAGTTCACACAAATAGAACTAATCTTCTTATTACTATTTTTATCTTCCAACCTTTAACCTCCT
>JBNJDV010000089.1:0-5312 GCA_051745185.1 Bacillota bacterium | reverse complement strand
CGCTGCCATTAGATAACCAAATGAAAGTAGGATCTGGAGGACTTGCATTTACAGCTAGTTCAATTAATAGTCTATAAGCATTAGACCACGGTTCAAATACTAAATACATTAAGGATAATAATACAAAATGTATTAACGTGAATTTTAATAATATTCTTTTTGGAACTTTTATTGTACCTAATATTCTTATACCATCTTTAAATAAAACAATTAGTGGAAAGATAAGCCAAACATATGTGAAAATCGGTATTGAAGTATTATATATAAAAACTATTGTAGTAAGAACTATTAAGGCAAAGATAAGCCAAATTGTCAATATTTTTTTCATTTTACTCTTCTCCTATTAATAATTTTTAAATTTATAATTGCTTATTATTTCTTTTAGAGTTTTATAAAACTCATCTTTAGCATACTTTTCTTTCCATGGGATATGTCCACATTTTTCTAATATCTTATATTCAAAATCCTTCTTTAATTCATCCAGTGGTTTTATTACACCATATATTGGATGAGGATCATAACTGCCGTGTATAATATTAATCTTACAATTTATTTTTTCTAATGATTTTATTAATTCCTTATTTTTTCTTAAAGCTGATGCTTCTTTCCATATTTTTTTATATAAGTCATACTGAAAATATAGATTTTCATTTTTACTTTCAATTAGTTGATATGAATCAGCTTTTTCAAATAAAGTAATTAAACTTTTAAAATCTTTATCGATAATCGTATCTCCATTTGAAAACTTTTTACTTAATTTCAAGAACTCTTTCTTTTCTATTTCATTAAGTCTATTAATTCTTTCATCCATAATATTTTTACTGTCTTTTTCTCTAAATGGTCCACTACTGATTAAAATCAGTTTTTCGACTAGTTTTTGATATTTTGATGTAAATAATATTCCTAACCAGGCACCCCAGGAGTATCCTATTATGGTTACAGGGGCTTCAGCTTGCTCTATTATAGTTTTATTTAGGTCATCAAGTAGTAAATTAATAGTATCTTGAGTCTGTAAGTGTTCTATAACTCCATGGTCTTTGGAAAGTTCTTTAGATAGATCATTTAACTCACCTAATGCACCTGGACCACCGTGTAAAGTAATTACTTTATATGGTTTTAAACCGTGTAATCTATAATTTTTCATCTCTTGAACCTTCTCCATATGTATTAACTAACTTAATATTTTGAAACCAATATCCTTCATTATGTAATATATTTTGTTTTTTTACTTTAATTGGATAATTAAAAATTGGACCATCTAAAACTACAGTATGATATTCACCATTTTCTCCATTTGGATCAATACCGATTTCTTCAAATTCATTTACTAATTCTTTGTCTAAAATCTTCCCTAAGTATTTTTTATCTAGATAACTTTCATTTACAACTACTATCATTGTTTTAAAACCTAAATCTAAAAACTCTTTTAACAATACTTTTCTTTTTTGCTGCCATAGTGGTAATACAGCGTTTAGATTTGCTTTTTCACATACCTTTTCTTCCCATTTTCTATGATCTTCTAAATCAATATCGCCAAAGATTCCATATTTTATTCCATCTTTATTAAACTGTTTTAAAGTATCAATAAATATCTCTTCATATGTTTCCCAGGTTGTTTTCTTGGTAATAAGGGGTATGTTCAGAGAATCAGACTGTGCCTTAATGATATCTAATGGCAAATTATGTGACCTTGAGTTTTTACCATCTTCATTCATCATATTTAAAAGGTATTTAACATCCATTTTAGCATTTAGTGCTTTATATAAAGAAAGAGTTGAATCTTTTCCACCACTCCAGGAACAGAAACTTTTATTATCCATCTTTTTTCTCCTTTTTAGTTTTAATTTTAAATCTTAGAAAGATAAAAATTATTGCCAGCACTGTTGAATAATATGCGTTTAATATCAAAGTAAAACCTATAATTTTTATTAGTTCTCCTATCAATACTTCACTTGAGAATATATTTAATAATTCAATTTTTATATCTGTTTTACTTTTAATAATGTTAAAAATTATTACCCCAAAAACTATTATTATCCCTAAAACCGTAATATATTTATTAGATCTTATAAAATATATGTATTCAATTAATGGTATTAAAAGAATGATAAATCTAAATCTTTTAATAATATTAATTGAACTATCATCATTTTTTTCCGTTTTATAATATAAAAAAATTCTATCAATAATAACTGCAAAAATAGCTGCAGCAAGATAAAAATATATTAAACTATTATTAATCAATATGTTATTTTGACTACTGTTCTGCCAAACAATGTAAAATAACATAAAAAATATTATTTTTACTGCTAGATTAGTGATAATATTCAATTTAATCATCCTTTAGAACTTTCTCATAACAATAATATAGTTGGTTATTTTCCGGCTTAAAATCAAATATTAGGTTGCCAACCTTTTGATACCCTCTGTTTTTATATAGTTTTAATGCACCTTTATTTTTAGAAAATACATCTAGGTGTATACTTTTATAGTTGTTTTCTTTTGCATACTTTTCGCAATAATCTATAACATTTTTGCCGTATCCTTTATTTTGATATTCAGGTCTTATTGCAAGTAGATGCAGCCCAATGAAATTATCTTCTACCCAGTTTATTTTTTGCCAGTATTCATCTTCTACTTCACTTAGTACAAAGGCTCCAATTAAATTATCATTTTCTATATATACAAATTGATGCCCATTATCTATGTTGTCTTTTATTAATTCTTTAGTTGGATAACTTTCATCCCATTGGATAATCCCTCGGTTATTTAGATCTCTTGTACATTCTTTATATAAGTTAAATATATTTTTAAAATCTTTTTCTACTGCTAATCTATAAATAGTTGTCACCTACCTTTTAAATTTTCTAATAGCCTTTATTTAAAAAGGTTCTTCTCTTCTATATATTTTCTCTATTAATTCAGTTACCTTTTTTTCTCTACTTTTTGGGTAATCAAAATTTAATTTATTTGCAATCTCTATAGAAGTATTGCTGTAAAAAGTGATCATCTTAAATAATGAATCCCAATTTCTTTCTATATTCCCATCTGAAAAAGTGTTTTTTAATTCTTTCCAGATATTAGTATCTAAATAGTCCTTAAACTTGCTCCCGAATTTACCGGTATTTATACCCCAGTCATTATCTAATCCGATCTTCCATTCAACCATCTTACGAACAAGTTTGAATTTAATAAAATATCTGTTTTCCTATTGGGATTTGCCATTGAACCTGTTAATAATACAGCTTCAATATTAGAGGCTTTTTTAGAAAATTGAACTACTTCATTTAATACATCTTTTTTATCTCTCAATTTATTCATGATCCTCCTCAAAGTTTTCACCATACTTTTTTAAAACCCTTAAAGCTCTTAAAGTATTAATACGGCTGTTTTTGTGATCCGCTTCTAATTCAAAGTATACTTTTCCGGCATGTTTTCCTTGTAGAGGCCATCTTCCATTTTTGTTTTTCTTATTGACTATTAGCTTCAAAACTTCCTGCATTCTTTTGTCATAATCTTTATTATAGAATACAAAATAGTCCATTACTCTTAAGATATCATAGCGCCATCTAGGAGGGAATGATAAGTATGTAAACTTCCTATCAATAATTTTATCATTTTTATCAGACTTAAATAATTTATGGTTTAATAAAAACTCATGTGCTTTGTTTTCTGCTCTAATAACTTCTTTAAGTTTATAATTGTATTTATTTCTATAATCTAATAACCCTTCTAATACATTTATTGTTGTATGCATAGAGCTGTGAACTGCTCCATTTTCCTTCTGACAGTTCCATCCACCATCTGTCATCTGTTCATTCAATATATAATCTAGTGAACTACTCGGCATTGAAATACCAAGCTTCATAGTCGCTTGATCTTATGGGACATAAGATGAATTTTACACGTAACATCGATCAAGTTACCTATTCGGGTAGTCCATACCCACTACTCCTATCCTTTTACAGACTCGGAGATACTTTTAGTTTATATTTTAAGCTACAAATATATCTTTATTCCAAGAATATTTTGTTAAATTGTTTAAACCTTCAACCTTAAGGTCAATATCAGGTCCTTTACGTCTTTGATGTAGATACTTTCTTAAAATATTGAAAGCACCTACAGCATCAGCATTAAAGGCTTTTTTATCATCTATATATAATCCTCGTTTTTTACGATTAGAACCTGCAGCATATTTTTTAGTTACTTTTTTGCTGTAAGGACTACATTGGCTAGTATAACTTTCATTTTTTTTAATTAAATTAATACCTTTTAATTTAAGTTTATATTCTAATTGGTGGTATATTTCTTCATAAGGAAATTGATGTAGTTTCTGGTTACTTACCTTACCTATATTTTTATCATCTCTAATACCTTTAATATCACCAACTATAACCCTATTGATGTTATGGTCGATACAATAATTAACTATTTTTTTAGTTGCAGTGTGAATTAGATGTCTAATCTGTCTATCTCGTTTTTGATATAATTGTTTTAAACGCTTGGAAATCTGCTTGTCTTGTGAGTTTAGAATAGATTGAAAATGTTTTATCTTCTTATTAAAATAGCGACTAATACTTAAATATTGACCTCCATCTAGGATAAAACTTTCTTTAGTCTTATTAGAATAACAAGTTGCAAGATTATTAAGTCCTAGATCAATAGATAAATAATTTCCATTATCGGGTTTAATCTTTGGTGTATTAACCTTATAAGTTAAAATAAGTTTATAATTATCATTAGTTAAAGGCTTAAACTCTAACCTTGTAGTATTATTTAAAATATAATCTCTATCATTAGATAAAAGCTCTTTAGGCACTTTTATCCATAAGAATTTTTGGTTGATAGAGTATTCTTCTTTTAAATAATCTTTTAACTGCTTTGGTATAGATAATCTTAACTTATTATTTATAATCTTAAACCCATTATTAAGATAACGAAAATTGAATTTATCGTCTTTAGGTTTATATGATGGTGGTTTGGGTTTTCCTGTATATTTATTTGAGTTCAATTTATAATCTTTAATAGACTTAAAATAAGATTTCCAATTGTCTGATAAAATTTTTAAAGTTTCTTGGGCTGTTTGTGATGGTAGGTTTTTATACCAAAAGTGCTTTTTTAATTTTCTCTTTTGCTTATACCAATCAGGGAAATCTTTATTACTATTTTTAGAGTACTTTTTTCGTTCATAATTTCCTACATTATATAACCTTGCACTTGCATAACCTAGACAGCCGAGTATAATCTGTTGATTCTTGTTTGGTTTTAGAATAAAGTTTTCTGCTAATTTCATTAGTCTTTTACCTCCTTTC
>JBNJDV010000088.1:0-5587 GCA_051745185.1 Bacillota bacterium | reverse complement strand
CCATAAGTTTATTATTTCTGGTAATATTGTGAATAGACCTTTACGTCCATATTTATCATTTTTAGGAATATAAGTTGTTGCGTGGAAAGGTTTTTTATCTGGAGTCATAAATATTGTAAGGGGCCATCCCCCTCCACCTGTCATTGTTTTACATACTTCCATATATAGTTTATCAATATCAGGTCTCTCTTCTCTATCAACTTTAACTGCAACAAAGTTTTCATTTAATATTTTTGCAACCTTTTTATCAGTAAAAGATTCTTCCTCCATAACATGACACCAATGACAAGTAGAATATCCAATAGATAAAAATATAGGTCTGTCATTTTCTTTTGCTTTTTTAAAGGCCTCTTCACCCCAAGGATACCAGTCAACAGGATTATCTACATGCTGTTTTAAATAAGGACTTTCCTCACCTTCCAGATGATTATATGAAGCCATTTTTTTACATCTCCCTTTTTTAAAAAACTCAATAACAGGAATATACTTATGTGAATTATATTAATTATAACATAGCTTAATTTAATATAATAGGAAGATTATTACTAACAAATTAATGCTTGTGTTAAATGTTCCTTTCATACTGTTTATATATTAGTGTACTCGGAAATGGGTAGTTATTAGCTTTAAAATGGAAAGATTTCATAAATAATTTGTCAGGGAATCAAACAATGAAATTAGATAGGAATAATTAATCTTTAAGAACCCTAAAACTAAACTGTATTATATGATACAAATGTTAGAAAATAAAGTCTGATTTATTAACTAAATGTTTTTAAACAAGCAAAAATGACAGGAAAATCAAAAAATCTAAAGTAATGACCACAAAATAAAAAAATCCCGGCAATTAAATCGCTGGGGTACCTCTATTATCCCTGTTATATTAATGAAAATAATGGCGTGCCCGAGAGGACTTGAACCTCTAGCTTACTGATCCATAGATCTAATTTATAAAATAATTTCTTTAGTCATTTTTAATTTTTTTATATTTAATAAGGTCATTTACAAAAATCAGTCGACTGTATTTATTCTTTATTACTCTTTTTTAATAATTCTCAGTTTACTTGGGCTAGCATTATTAATAGATTAATTAAATATAAAAATCTTTTTAGGTGTTATTAACACAAAATTTATCTCTATGCTTTTCCCCAAGTATATATAACAACAATATTATATTGTTCCTATAAATTATTTAAGATATTTTTCATAAAGATAAGGTGAGAAATACAATTTATCATCGGTTGTTATACTCAACTTTTACATTATGATTTATCAATATTTTCAATTGCAACTGCTAGACTGGCATAATCCCCTATTTCTTCACCCAACTGAGCTGGAACAATCCGGCATTTTTCTCTGGTTTGTATTAGGGTCTCTTTTTCAATAGACCTTCTTGCGGCTGGTTCAATATACTCCCGGCAGCGAACATAAATTCCGCCCAGAATAATTATTTCCGGATTTAAAGTATCAATCAGTATACTCAACCCTTTACCAAGATAAGTCCCTGACTCAACCAAAATTTCCCGAGCAAGATGGTTTCCTTCTGCTGCAGCATTACCAACATCTTTAGCTGTTATAAATCGTCTTTTTTTACCAAAAGCTTGAGCTAAATTGTGGTTTTTTAAATAAATTTGCGCTAAATTTGCTATTCCGGAGCCGCTGCAGTAACCTTCAAATGAACCCTGCTTATTATATCCAATGGGGCCCTTTTTGGTTAATCGAATATGCCCCACTTCTCCTGCCAAACCACCGGTGCCTCTATATAGTCTACCATCCAGTATTAATCCTGCTCCTAGACCGGTACCAAAAGTAAGAAATATTAAATTATTATACCCCCGTCCTGCACCCTGTTTCCATTCTGCCAGAGCAGAGGAATTGGCATCATTTTCAAGAAAACTTTTAACTCCAAATTCCTGAGAAATAATGTCTGTGATTGGTATTCTGTCCCACCCCGGTAGATTTGGAGGGGATAAAATTAATCCCCTTTTTTGATCAAGAGGTCCTCCACAGCTAATACCTATAGCCTCAATATCATTTTTTTCAATATTTTCCCTTTTATATAAAGAATATATACTCTCTTTTATACGGTCAATCGTATAATCACTGCCCTTTTCTACTTCAGTGACAAAATTAATTCCAACAATCTTTTTACCGGTAGTGTCACCAAGGACTACTCCACTATTTGTACCTCCAATATCTACACCTATTACATACATATATTACACTCACCTGCCATTATAATAACTTCTATACGAATACATTTTAATATCTGCATTTACTAGCTTCATCTGCATAAACTTCAAGAAGGTTCAGTTCAGCATCGAAAAAATGATCTGAAGGAGCCATTATATAACCACCATTTTTGCCAGCTCGTTCAAAACAATTTTTGACAGCATCTCTTGTCTCTTCTGGACTGCAATTATTAAAATAGTTATACTGATCAAATCCACCTATCATACAGACCTTATCGCCAATTCTTTCCTTTGCTTCAGCTAAATTTTTCACATCTCCACCCATATTTGGGGGAGTAAAAGTTTCCATTGCATCAGGCTTCATAGCTGCTATATCTTCCAATATGGGCATCATCCCACCACAGGTATGATAAACAATCTTTTGGCCAACCTGATGAGCAGCCTCTATTAACTCACTATCATAAGGGGCGACAAATCTATTAAATATATCCGGAGAAATTATTGTAGTAGAGGCATGTCCTCCACCCAATTCCAGAAGATCATAGTTTGCTCCATCCATTGATTTTATAAAATCTATCTTTCTCTTTTGAAGAATAGAAAGAAGTTCATGTACCCAGGCCGGATCTTCAAAAGTAGCCATAATTAATTCTTCAATTCCCACCAAACAGGCTGCATCCTGCCAACAACCCGGTTGGCCGAAAACATCAAAAGTGGGTATGTGTCCACGTACTATACCTCTATCTTTAAACTCTTGCGCAGCTCGGTTTACTTCTTCATTATCACACACTGGATGAGTCATATATTTACCAAGTAATTCTATATCCTCTTTCTCTTTAATTAAATATTCTGTAACCATTGATGATGCTTCATCAGTCTTTATTGTCATAGTCAGGGTATCCTCAGGAGTAATAAAACTATATCGCTTTACATCAAATTTGGGGTCTTTTAACTCTTCCCATTCAATCTTCCACTCATCGGAAACAATTCGTTTCTGTTCGATAAAACCAGGTTCTCCTTGTTGAGGATCAATATAATCCCGGTTATTATCGTTTGCTTTAAGGGGAATCACCCATTTAATAGGATCTAAACCAAACCTATCAAAAAATTTTTGATAATCCATACCATCTAAATATTTATCTAAAAAATAGGGCAGTACATGATGAGTAGTTGCCGGGAGTCGATCTGGAACACCTCCCTCCAGTGCTGTCAATAATCTCTCTCTGGAATTCATAATTATTTTCCCGCCTCCTTTTGGAACTATTAATCTAATGTCTTTTAATAATAACCATATTCTTCTACCAATTCACTTACTTTTTCAACTCGAGCCCGAATTCCATTTGGTGGTACCTGATCAGCTACCCCCAAAACATAACAAGGTTTCCGTCTCATAAATTTTATTGTCTTAATAGTCAGATCTATAAATTCTTTCTCATCTACTAGGGGGGTAAAATATATGCCTGGAATTCCACCCCAAAAAATAGTTGTGTCCGGTATTTTCTCACCTATAGTTTCTAGGGTTAAATCTCCCACTGGATGAGGAGTTAATGCTTCCATGACAGAAAAACCAGCCTGACCGACTTCTGAAATCAAACCATTTAAGGTACCATCCATATGGATAAATGAATATTTACCTAGTTCTCTTATTTTTCTCGTCCAGTATTCCTGATAGTCCTTCATATAAAGCTTAAAAAACCTCTTACCCACAACTTCGGAAGAAAGATTTTCAGGGATCATCAAACATTCTGCCGGAGAATTAAGGGCAATCTCTGCTGCTTCATCAGTTTTCTTTCTAAAGACCTGCAGAAACTCTTCAAATTCTTCTTTGTGATCTACCCACAAATCTACTATATTTTCAATTCCTGCCAATAAGGTTACCAACTGCATAAAAGGACTTTTTGGTAAATAACATAAAACCACTCCATTATTAGCAACTAATTGATATCTCTTTTTAGCTTCCTTATAATCCGGTTTATACTTCATATGTTCAAGCCAGTACTTAAACACCCTTATATCTTTAATTGTTTTTATGAAGTACTCTCTGGGTGCTTCACACCAGGAATCACCAAGCCAAATCCATTCTTCTTTTATCTCCCCTACAGGTGTGCTGATCTTTCTTTCTCTTATGTTATCATTCTCAACAATTTCTACAGATATATTATCATCATATACAGGATAATATGGTTCATATCCTTGCAAATAAAAGCCGACATTAAGCTCTTCATGAAATTTATAGAACTCATCTTCCAGACTATAATCACGGTTTACCAAATTATTATCCAGAGAAAGACCCCAATAACTTAAATCTCCAAACCAGGGTACTCTATCAGGCTTATCACCCTGAAGAATAGTTAATATTCTTGTCCTGTTATCCATTATATAACCTCACCATACTATTATTTTTGAATTCATATTCAGCTTGTTTGCAATATTCTGTCTCTAAAGTAGTTTCTAGTTCTATTGATTAAAATAGCAAAAATAACCAATAAACCATATATTACTCTACGTAAATTAGGGTCTACATTAAACATTGATAACCCAGCTTCAATTAGAGCTAAAAAGATTATACCAGCCAAAACATTAATCATCGATCCACGGCCACCCTGGAGTTCTACACCACCAATAATTGCTCCTGCAAAAGCCATAAATATTGCACCATCAGCCATACTAGGTGGTACTGAATTCATAAAACCAGTATAAAATAATGCAGCTAAACCGGTAAAACCACCAGCCAGAGCAAAAGTGAAAAATTTTACTCGTGCCGGGTCTACACCCATCATTTTGGCTGATTTATCATTTCCACCCACTCCATAAATATGAAGTCCAAAAGATGTAAATTTTAAAATATAGGCCACCAAGAAAATAAATCCTACAAAAACTATAATTGCTTGTGCAGTATTTCCTCCAAATGACATATATAAATCAGGAAAACCCCTGTAAATAGGATAGGATTGTAATAAAAGTGTACCTCCTTCGTAGCACATATAGGCTCCCAGAGTAACCAGGAACGGATTCAAATCAAGATAACCTACAAAAAAACCATTAATACCTCCCGCAATTAAACCGAGAACAACCGGAATAAAGATTGCAATGAAAGGTGAAATACCAGGTGACCATTTTGTGATTATAAGTGCACTCAGCATTGCAACAAAACCGGTCATCTGAGCTAGTGAAAGGTCAAGTCCACCGAGCAATAAACACAAGGATACCCCAATTACTATAAATCCCAGAGGCACTGTTGAATAAATCATAAATGATATGGTACTTAATTGCAACATTCCTGCTGGCCTTAAAATAGCAAATATTATATAGAAAAAAATAATCAAAAACCAAGATAAATTATTAACAAAAAATAGCTGTAGTTTTTGTTTATCCAGCATTACGTTTATCACCTTCTT
>JBNJDV010000087.1:0-5609 GCA_051745185.1 Bacillota bacterium | reverse complement strand
CCTGTAATCTTTTCCACTTTTTCAGGTGTATATTCAGATACTACCTCTTTTACAATTTCAAAGTTTTCAGTTCTATTTTCAATATACTCTTTATCGTGTAAATCTTCTTTTATAATCACATGCATTAATCCATTGATTAAAGCAACATCACTACCAGGTTTTTGACTAATTGAAACCTCAGCAAGTGGTGAAAACTCTATTTCTCTTGGATCAGCCACAATAATCTTAGTTCCATTTTTATAGGCTTTTTTAATTTTACTACCAATAACAGGATGATTTTCAGTTGGATTAGATCCTGTTATAAAGATTACATCTGAGCCTTCAACTTCCTCTATTGAATTTGTCATTGCTCCAGAACCGAAAGCCTTAACCAATCCTGTAACTGTTGAAGCATGACATAATCTAGCACAGTGATCTACAGAATTTGTTCCAATAACAGCTCTCATAAACTTCTGCATCATGTAGTTTTCTTCATTTGTACATTTTGCTGAACTTAATCCAGCTAAAGCATCTGGACCATTTTCCTTTTTTATTTCACTAAATCTTTTAGCTACATATTCTAGTGTTTCATCCCATTCCGCCTCTTGTAATTTCCCATCTTTTCTTATTAACGGCTTTTTCAAACGATCAGGATGACTTACAAACTGTAAACCAAATCTACCTTTAACACAGGCTTCACCTGCTGGATTTGGTGTACCATCTCTATAGACAGAACCTACCTCTATAATTTCATTGTCTTTTATTCTTAAATTTAGTTGGCAACCGACACCACAGTAAGGACAGGTTGTTACAACTTCACGGAAATCTTTTGCCCTTCCTTTTCCTTTTGATGGTATATATGTTAATGCACCAGTTGGGCACATTTCTACACATTGACCACAGAATACACAGGTTGATTTTTCACTATCAAACCCTTCATCATATGTTGTGCCAACCTTAGTTTGAAATCCTCTTTCAATAAAGTCAATTGCATCAGAACACTGAACTTCCTGATCAACTCTTATACATTTTCCACATAATATACATTTGTTTGGATCTAATTCAATAAACTCATTATCACTGTAAAAATCAAAAACTCTATCCTGTTCACTATCATAACTTGATTCATCTAAGCCGTATTCATATGCAAGATCTTGAAGTTTACAGTCTCCATCAGCCTCACATGTCATACACTCTATATCATGATCAGATAAAAGTAAATCTAATATCTCTCTTCTTCTGCTTCTAACCTTGTCATTATTTGTCTCTATCTTCATTCCTTCATTTACAGGTGTTGCACAGGCTGTAACAAGACCACTTTTTTTTGTTTCAACCATACACATCCTACAAGCTCCTGTAATTGTTAGGTGTGGATCATAACATAATGTAGGAATATCAATATTGTTTTCTCTTGCAACATCCAAAATAGTCTGTCCAGTACTAGCCTGATATTGTTTATCATCTATAGTTATATACATATATATTAATTCTCCTTTCCTTATGAAATAGCGTCTACCGGGCAGACAGGTACACATGAACCACAAACTGTACAAATATCTGGATCAATCTCATGCGCTTTTTTAACTTCACCAGATATTGCATCAACCGGACAAACACTAGCACATTTTGTACAACCAATACATACTTCCTGGTCAATTACATAACTGTCCATCAAATCTTTACACTGTCTTGAAGGACAACTTTTTTCTTCGATATGTAATCTATATTCTTCTTCAAAGTACCTTAAGGTTGTTAAAACAGGGTTAGGTGCTGTTTTACCTAATCCACAAAGTGAAGTTTCTTTTATTGTTTCTGCCAAAGTCTTTAACTTCCCTAAGTCTTCAGTTTTACCTTTACCTGCCACAATTCTCTCTAATATATCCAGCATCCTTTTAGTTCCTATTCTGCAGGGGGAACACTTTCCACAAGATTCTTTTTGTGTAAAGCTTAAAAAGAACCTTGATACTTCAACCATACAGGTTTCTTCATCCATTACAACCATTCCACCTGAACCAACCATAGCTCCAGCCTCTTGTAATGAATCATAATCTAAAGGTAAATCAAAGTGTTCTTTAGTTAGACAACCTCCAGAAGGACCACCAATTTGAACTGCTTTAAACTCTTTCCCATCTTTAATTCCTCCACCAATATCAAATATTATTTCTTTTAAAGTAATACCCATTGGCACTTCAATTAAACCGGTATTTTGTACATCACCGGTTAAAGCAAATGTTTTTGTACCAGTACTATTTTCGGTACCAATACTACTAAACCAATCAGCACCTTTTAAAATTATATTTGGGATATTAGCTATTGTCTCCACATTATTTATATTAGTAGGTTTACCCCATAAACCAGAGTGAGCTGGAAATGGAGGTTTAGGTCTTGGCATACCTCTATTACCTTCTATAGATGCCATAAGGGCTGTTTCTTCACCACATACAAAGGCACCGGCTCCTTCAACTATCTTGATATCAAAATCAAAACCACTATTTAATATGTTATTACCAAGTAATCCATTATTTCTTGCATCATCTATTGCTTTTCTCAGTCTTTTTACAGCTAAAGGGTACTCAGCTCTCACATATATATATCCTTTAGAAGCACCAGTTGCATAACCCGTTATAATTAAACCTTCCAATACACGGTGTGGATCACCTTCCATAACACTTCTATCCATAAATGCACCCGGGTCACCTTCATCACCATTTACAATCACATATTTTTGGTCTGCTTTTTCTTCTCGGGTGAAGTTCCATTTAGTGCCTGTTGGAAATCCTGCACCTCCACGACCTCTTAATCCAGAGTCACTTACTATATCACAGATTTCTTTTGGTTTTTTATTAAACAAGACATCTGATAATGCTTTATAACCATTTTCAGCTAAATAATCATCAATATCTTCAGGGTCAATATTACCACAGTTTTCTAATGTTACCCTGTTTTGATTAACATAAAAAGGAATCTCATTTTCTTTTGAAAAACTTTCCCCATCAGATGATTTGTATAACAGTCTATCTATTACTTCACCTTTTTTAATGGTTTTTTCTATAATATCATCTACATCTTTTAACTTTACCTCTTTATATAGTAAACCGATAGGTTCAAATTTAACTAATGGGCCCCGTTCACAGAATCCGTGACATCCACTTTTTTTAGCTGTAACATTTTCTTCTTCAAATAATTCCACTTTAATAGTATTATTTAATTTATTTATCTTTTCTTGTAACTTATCAAATATTTCTAAAGATCCATTTGCTACACATCCGGTACCTGCACAAACCAATACCTTTAAACCTTGTTCATTTATCTTCTCCTGTGAAATACTTATTGCATTTTTGAGATCTTCTTTTGTATTATACACTCTTTTCCCTCCCCTGATAATCATTTATTACATCTCTAATTTTGTCAGGAGTTAACTTACCATATACTTTTTCATTGATTGTTACAACAGGTGCTAAGCCACATGCACCAATACAGGAAACTGTTTCTAATGTAAACTTACCATCATTAGTAGTATTTTTACCAGTCTCTAAACTTAATTCATCTTTTATTACATCAATGATATCCTGTGAATCTCTTACATGACAAGCTGTACCATCACAAGCATGAATTACATATTCACCTTTAGGTACTGTTGAAAACTGAGCATAGAAAGTAATGACTCCATATATTTTACTTAAAGGAATATTTAAACTATCACTTATATACTCCTGTGCTTCAGCTGGTAGATAACCGAGAGATTTTTGTACTTCATTTAATATAGGAATTAAACTACCCTGCTCATCAGAATACTTTTCTATTATTGGTTTTATTTTATTTAAATCAATATCCATATTTTTACCCCTTTTTTTCTTGGTTAGTAAAACAATTAAAATAGACCTAATTGACAGTCCGTAACTTTAATATCTTCTTCTTTAATTATTTTACCTATTTTTTTCAATTTTATTCCTAATGAATTCCCTAATAAATGTGCTTGGGAACAACTAAGTTCACCGGTATTAAATTCAATTGAATTATAATCTTTTCTTCCAATTATAATATCAGATTGGTTTTCACATTTTACTGCAGAATCTTTTTTATCTCCTCCTTCCTTATCTAAGTAAAATATTAAATTAAAATTAATATAGTCAATTATACTGTTACCCTCTACAATAAGGTAATCAAAGTTTGTAATCTTTTTAATATTTCTTTCTATTCCTTTTTTAAGATTATCTTTATTTGATTTTAAAAAATAAACTTTTTTTGCACCTGATTTAATAAACTTAGAAGTGTCTGTATTATCTTTTTGAATAATTTCTTTTTCATCAATTAGTTCAAAATGAGTATATTTATCATGAATCGTACTTTTTATTACACAAACTTCACCTTTTAAATTACCTAACATTTTTGTAATAAATGTTGTTTTACCTGAACTCTTTGATTTACCTGATACTAGCACTTTTTGCACTGATTATTACCTCCTGATATGAAAAAATCCCACAACCTAGGTATGTTTTTATATTTCTACCTAAATCGCAGGATTCCTCTTTAAAAATTTAATTCTATTTAATTTTTCTAATCATGTTTATATTTTTATTGTTGTTAATATACATGATTATTCAGTTATTTTTTATATTTTAATATACTTTTCATACTTTCAAATCATACATTATATTTTTTATTATACTTTTTCAATTTCTATTTCTATAACATACTCTTCAGTATGAAACTCAAAGACCATTTTATATTCATCTTCTTTATATGTAAATTGCAATTTTATCACCTCGAATATTCATTCTTTTCTGGCTATCACCAAAAATTCCATATCTTTTTTATTAAATTCTCTACTTCTGCTAAACTCGCCTAATTTACATCCATAAACATCTATCTTATTAAAACCGATTCTATTAAGTCTCCATCTGATTTCACTGGGAAAATAAAATCTTTGTTCAGCTTTAATTTTTTTCTTATCACCATTATCATCAATAATATCTATTTCAAATTGTTCTCTTTGAGTTACAATATCAAAATTTTCATTTTCTTCTACTAACTGTTTATATGCATTTAAAACTGTAATTATTAATTTTCCACCATTTTTTAAACTATGATAAGCATTTTCTAAGATCTTATAATCTTTAGAATCATTTTCCATAAGGGAAAATGCACCTTCACATAGAATTATAGTAAGATCAAACTCTTTTTGATAATTTAAATCCAATGCATCTTTTACTATAAATTCAACATCTAATTTATCAGATAATTTACTCTCAGCTTTTTTAATCATAGATGGAGATAAATCAACCCCAACTACACTATAGCCTCTTTTTCCTAATTCTACTGAATGCCGTCCTGTTCCACACCCTATATCTAATATATCTTTATCTTTATCAAAGTTTAATTCTTTTTCAATAAAATCTACTTCACCTGTAGTTCCATTAACAAATGGCTCGTTTTCATAACTGTTTCCATAATTTTTATATAACTTTTGATACCATTTAACACCCATATCTTTAAACCTCCTTATGTTGTATTTTGTTCTATATTAACTATTGCTTAAACAATTTCTCCCATTTTATTTTTTCAGCTCGATTTGAACTATATTTTTCTTTTAATTTTTGATATTCAATCTCTCTTTGCATTTTAAAGTA
>JBNJDV010000086.1:0-5677 GCA_051745185.1 Bacillota bacterium | reverse complement strand
TCATGTCCACATTCCGGACAGGCTGAACCATTGGAATATGAATTTTTATCTGTACTTATTTGAGGTTTCTTAGAATCATTTTCATCTTTTACTTCAATATTTAAATTAAATCTTTTATTGATATCATTTTGGTCATATTTTTCTAAAGCTCTACCAATTGCGTCTGGACATGATAGGTTTTTAACATCTTTTCTTATCATTGCTGCTTCACATCTGATTCCGCGCAGCTGTTCTACCACTTCTTCTATGGCAACTCCGCTTCTTAATGCAAGTGAAGCTAAACGACTAATTGCTTCTGATTGAGCATGACAGCCGCCGCCTTTTCCAGTAGTGGTAAACAGTTCGTTTATTCCATATTGATCTGAATTAATAGTGATATATAACTTGCCACATCCAATCTTTGTTTTTTCAGTAGTGCCAAATGTGACCTTAGGTCTTGGTCTTTTAGACTTCGCATCATGTTGATGTTCTACTTCTTCATCCTTTGAAGTAGATAGCACCTGTTCACTCCTACTTCCGTCTCTATAGATAGTAACTCCTTTACAGTTTAAGTTATATGCCATTTTATATACTTCTTTGACATCATCAACTGTTGCAGAGTTTTTAAAGTTTACAGTTTTACTTACAGCATTATCAACAGACTTTTGGAAAGCTGCCTGCATTTTTATATGCCATTCAGGTTCTATATCATGTGCAGTAACAAATATTCTTCTAACATCTTCAGGTATTTCATCCATATGTTGAATCGAGTTATTTTTAGCAACCTTTTCCATAAGTTCTTCTGAATAAAAGCCGCGTTTTTTTGCAATTTCTTCAAATATTGGATGGGTTTCTATTAAAACATCATCTAAGATATGTCTTTCATAGTTGATAGCAAATAATGGTTCAATACCACTGCTTACACCTGCTATAATGCTAATAGTACCTGTAGGTGCAATAGTAGTAGTAGTAGAATTTCTCATTGGCTTTTTATATATACTACCTTCAATATTAGGGAAAGAGCCTCTTTTTTTAGCAATATTGGCTGATTCGCTTTTAGATACTTCTTGAATAAAAGCCATTACATCTTCGCCTAATTTAACTGCTTCTTCACTATTGTATGGGATCTGTAGTTTTATTAAAAGGTCGCTCCAGCCCATAACCCCTAAGCCAATTTTTCTATTCCCATGTACCATCTCTTTTATTTTTTCTAGAGGATATTTATTCATATCAATTACATTATCTAAAAATCTTACAGCTTTTCTAACTGTACTTTCTAATTTGTTATAGTCAATTTTATAGCTTTCCTCCACCTTTTTAGCCATGTGTGATAAATTTACTGACCCTAAATTACATGCTTCATAGGGTAAAAGAGGTTGCTCACCACAGTTATGAATAACAAAGCCATTGCCGATAAAAGAATGAGTAACTGGTTCTGTAAGATCATATACTGTTTCTTTACCAACATATTCAATATTTTTTATTTCATCAAGCATTTTTTGTTGATGAAGATTGTGGTTATTTATAATATCTTTTAATTCTTTCTGCTTTCGTTCAAGGAGGAAACCTATTTCTTCAGCAAAAGTATAAAGAGATCCGGAAGATATCTGTAGTTCATAAAGGATACCATCAGTCTTGTAGCTTTTTTTCTTACCATTAACATCAGTATATTTGAATTTATTATTGGATGGTTTTCTTGTCCTATTATAAATTCTGGACTTAATACCCAGATTAATTAAAAGTTGCTGCACCTGTTTTAATAGTGTTAATGATTTAGAAGATAGCCTTACATAGTAATTTCCTTTATTTTTATCATTAGAGACTGTTCCATCTGCAGTAAATAGTCCTTGTAAAAAGCCGGTTACTGCTTCCTTAGTAGCAGTGTAAATAGAAGAAGGAACTTCTTTGGAACTTGATTTTGTACTCTTTACTCCCAGTTTATTGATATAATTAACAAAAAACTTGCTGTGATAGGATAGATGGTAAGTATTATTTTTTCTTTTGATGGGTTTAATATCTTTGCCATACATCTGGTTAAGTATCTCTTTGAAGTATTTTAATAAATTTTGATCATTTTTACTAAATGTAAAACCAACACGGCAGTTTTTATCTTCCTTTTTGAGCCAGCCGTCTCCTATGAGAAATCCCAAAATTTGTCCTAATTCTTCTGACCATTCTTGTGGGAAGTTGAACTTATATTCCCTTCCATTTTTTCCCTTAACAGTATTATTAACTTCAAAAGGTAATTTAGATGAGTTAGAAAAACTACCTTCATCAGACTGTATTAATACTTTGTCTTTTTTCTTTAAATTATGTAGTTCCTTCCAGCCATTATCTGTTAGAAATTTATGATCAGCAGTTGCCTTGATTTCATAACCTTTTTTAGTAGTTAACCTATAAACATCTTTTTTACCATTATTATATATTTTAACTGCTTTATGTAATTGAGTACCCTTATTATTGATATTAGTAGAAAATATTGGTTTACTATTGTTTACTGCTTTTGGTAGAACAATAGGAATCCGTGAATCAGTTATAATTTCAAACCCTTTTTCCTTATATTTCTCATATAATGTGTCTATGCGCATTAAACCATCTTTAGTACTTACTAAAGTATCTGCCGTAACACATGGATTAGTACTTTCAATTTCTCCTAAATGTGGTGTTGGATTTTTTCTATTTATTTCATCTAAAAAGATAATTCCGGGCTCTCCATTTTTATGAGCCATGTATACTATTTTTTCAAAAACCTCTCTGGCATTAAGTTTTGCTGAAACTTTACCATTGTGCGGGTTTACAAGATCGTAAAACTCATCTTTTTTAACAGCCTTCATAAATTCATCAGTAACAGCCACAGAAATATTAAAATTATTTAATTTATCTTCACTTTCTTTTGAAGTTATAAAGTCCATGATATCCGGATGGTCAATTCTTAAGATACCCATATTGGCACCTCTTCTTTTTCCACCCTGTTTAACAATATCAGTTGCCTTATCAAAGATTTTCATAAATGATAAGGGCCCACTTGCAACTCCACCTGTTGTTTTTACTATGTCATCTTTTGGTCTTAGTTTTGAAAAGCTAAATCCTGTACCTCCACCGCTTTTATGTATCAATGCGGAGTTTTTTAAGGAGTCAAATATTCCTTCCATGCTGTCTTCAACAGGTAAAACAAAACAAGCACTTAATTGCTGAAGGTCATTGTCTGCGTTCATTAGTGTAGGTGAATTAGGTAAGAAATCTAAATCAGTCATCATATCATAGAATTCTTTTTTATCTTTTTTTGCTTCTTCACCGTATTGTTTGTTTGCTTTGGCAATATTTGTGGCAACTCGATCAAACATTCCCTTTGGATCTTCGACTAAGTTACCTTCTTTATCTCTTTTTAAGTATCTGGCTTTTAATACTTTTCTAGCATTTTGTGTTAAATTAATAGATTTTTTTTCTGACATAAGCTCACCTCAAATATCCTTTTTATAATTTTTTGTGTATTTTATTATAGCACTAAATTATTCAAAATTAAAGCAAATATTCTTTAGTTCTCTAGTTATTATTTTCACTTGATTGGTTTAAAGGAGGAATTAAAAATGAATTGTTTAATATAGATATAAGGATAAAGAATATCTATTAATGGGAGGATACTAAAATGTTTAAAAATCAATTCAATGTATTTGAAATGCTAGAGATGGCTAAAGAAATAGAAAAAAGAGGTTTTGAACTTTATACCCAGCAAGCTCAAAAAGCTGCTGACTTTGAATTAAAGGAACTCTTTAATAAATTAGCTTCTGATGAAAATGAACATTATAATACTTTTGATAAATTAGAAAAGCAGTACAAAGGTATGAAAAATAGTGATTATAGTTACTTAGAGGATAGAGAAGTAAATAGCTATTTAAGAAGTTTAGTAGAGTATGAAATTTTTCCAAAGGGTGAAAAAAAACAGCTAGAAGGGCTAGGTATTGATGAGGTTTTAGAGATAGCGATTAAAGCAGAAAAAGATACTATTTTATTATATCAGGAACTTATTCCATATAATGATGAAAAGACAAAAGAGGTACTGTATAAGTTAATAGAAGAAGAAAAAGGACATTATGTTGATTTAATTAATTACAAAAATAAGAAAAGATAATCTTTATATGAATATAATAGGTTAAAAGGTCTAAGGAGTGGAGTAATGGAGAAGTTAAAAAGAGTATTTAAAAATGATGTAATAAATAATGATATAAGATTTAGAGAATTTGATTTGTATTTTTGTTTTAAGCTTTTTATGCTATTTGTTCTAGCAGGTGTATTTTTTGATAATCCAGCTAATTCAATTAATTTTAATATTTTTCCATTAGAGGAAGCAGTGAGAGTGAATTTAAGGCCTCCACTAATTATGCTGGGTGGAGTAATTTTGGGTCCATTATGGGGAGCATTAATTGGTGGAGTTGTTGATATAATATCTTTTAGACTTTGGCATTTTGATTTAAATTATCTATTTATTTTTACTTTAACTACAATGTTGAGGGGTTTTTTAGCAGGCTATATCTATAATTATCTATTTAAAAAATTTAGTATGAAGGCAATATTAACTTCTATTGGTGTAACTCATATTTTAGTCTCATCTGTTTTTATTCCAGTTGTACTTTATTATACATATGGGGTACCTTTAATTGATAATATACAGGTGAGGTTGTTTGTTCAAATGATAGCTATTCCAGTATATTCACTTGCCTTTTTCTATGTCCTTAAGGGTATGAATAAATCTAAAGAGTTAAAAAAAGTACATAATAAATTACAGATAATGTTGAAGTTTGATGATTTAACAGGATTAGCCAACCGTAGATATTTTATGGACTATTTTGAGCAAAGTTTATCTCAAGCAAAAGAAAATAAGGAGGAACTTTCACTCCTAATGCTTGATATAGATAATTTCAAAGATATTAATGATACTTTTGGCCATCAAAGAGGAGACCATACATTAAAAGAGATAAGTAAAATACTTACAGAGAATGTTAGGAAAAAGGATTTGGCTGCCCGGTTAGGTGGGGATGAATTTTTAGTGTTATTACCAAATACTGATAAGGATAATACTAAAAAAATAGCTAAGAGGATAAAAGATGATATATCCTCTTTAGATATTTTCAACAAAAACTATTATACTACAGTAAGTATTGGAGCAGCTGAATTAAATAGAAAAGATGATATAGAAAGCTTATTAAAACGAGCTGACGATGCTCTTTATAAAGCTAAAGATATGGGTAGAAACAGAGTTGAATGGAGCAAAAAGGACAAACTATCTCAAACCTTAAAATTCTCCTAAAAACCTGGGTTCTGGTTCTAATTTGACACCGGATATTTCATAAACTTCTTTTTGTATTTTTTTAATTAAATTAACGATGTCTTCTGCAGTTGCATTATCTTTATTGATAATAAAACCAGCATGTTTTTTTGAAACCTGTGCTCCACCAATTTGATAACCCTTCAGGTTAGCTTTTTCTATTAATGGACCTGTATAATAACCTTCAGGTCTTTTAAATGAACTTCCAGCACTTGGATATTCTAAGGGCTGTTTTTGTTTCCTTTTCTTATTTAGTTTATCTATTTGTTTTTTGATTTCTTGTTGATCACCTTTTTTTAATTGAATAGCTGCTTTTAATATTATATACTCATTATTTTGAAAAATACTGTTTCTATAAGATAGGTTAAGTTCTTT